>JBOHFT010000169.1:0-10134 GCA_050699815.1 Pseudonocardiaceae bacterium
CGGTCACCGCCACCGGGCTGGCCGATCTGATCACGAGGGTGCGCACGGTGGCCGAGCTGGACGCAGTGGCGCGGGTGCTGCCGGGCTGTTGCCATCTGGTGGCCTCGGTGGATGGTGTGGTGCGGGTGCAGGGCAGCGTGGCCGGGGTGCGCCGGGTGTTCCATACCCGGATCGAGGGGGTGCCGGTCGCTGGTGACCGGGCCGATGTGCTGGCGACGGTGGCCGGTTCGGGGATTGATGAGCAGGTGCTGGCGGTGCGGGTGGCGTGCGGGCTGGCAGTGCCGCCCCCGGTGGGTGAGCGCAGTATGTGGCGGGGGGTGCGGGCGCTGGCCCCGGACCACTACCTGCGGATCGACCCCGGTGGCACGGTCGGTGAGCTGCGGTGGTGGCAGCCACCCCAGCCTGAGGTGCCCTTGACCGTGGGCGCGGGCGTGGTGCGGCAGGCCCTGGAGACGGCGGTGGCCGCGCGCAGGCCAGCGCAGGGGCGGCTGAGCGCGGATCTGTCCGGCGGGCTGGACTCGACCTCGCTGTGTTTTGTGGCCGCCCGGGCGGGCACTCCTGACCTGCTGACCTTCCGGTGGGCCGAGGCCGACGTCAGAGCCAACGACGACGCCGTGTTCGCCGCGCACGCCGCCAGCGAGCTCCCGCTGGCCGAGCATGTCGTGCTCGGCCAGGCCGACATGCCCGCTGTCTTCGCCGACCCCGGGCCCGCCGGGGATACCGAGGCGCCCTACCAGTTCACCCGGACCCTGGCCCGCACCCGGCACAACGCCGAGCTGCTGGCCGCGCGTGGCGCCCGGGTACACCTGGCCGGGCACGGTGGTGACGAGCTGTTCCACGGTCCCCCGGCCTACCTGCATCCGCTGCTGCGCCGGCGGCCGCTGGCCGCGATCAGGCAGGTGCGCGGCTACCGGGCGCTGCACCGCTGGCCGTGGCGGGCCACCGTGTCGGGCCTGGCCCGCGGCGGTGACCTCGGTGCCTGGTGGCACCAGCAGGCACAGCAGCTGTCCACCGGGCCCCCGCCGCGCCGCACCCCCCTGGTGGGCTGGGGCCGCCCGCTGCGGGCACCGGGGTGGGTCACCCCCGCGGCGGTCGAGACCGCCCGGGCCGTGCTGCACTCCACCGGCGAGGCGGCCCGGCCGCTGGCGGCCGACCGCGGCCAGCACGTCACCCTGGCCATCCTGCGGATGATGGGACCGGCCTACCGGCAGCTGTCGAGGGTGTTCGGCACCGCCGGGTTGCGCCTCGAGCTGCCCTACCTCGACGATCGGGTCATTGAGGCCGCGCTCGCGGTCCGGGCGCACGAACGCAGGACACCCTGGCGGTACAAGCCGCTGCTGGCCGAGGCGATGTGCGGCGCCCTGCCCGAGGTGATCGCCGCCCGCACCACCAAAGGCGAATTCGGCCAGGACCTCAGAGTCGGGCTGGGCCGGCACCTGCCCGCCATCCTGGACCTGTTCGCCGACTCCGCGCTGGCCGCCCACGGCCTGATCAACCCCGGCCAGCTGCGCCGTGCGCTGCTCACCCCCCAGGCCGACAACGCCGTGGTGTTCGCCATGGAAGACCTGCTGGGCTGCGAGACCTGGCTGCGCTCAGCGAACCTGGTGCAAGCCTCATGAGCGTTCCGGTCACCCTGGAGCGTCAGCACCGGCTGCCGGTGCACCGCCGCGTGCTGCCGCTGCTCGCGGTGGGCGCGGCCCGGCTGCTGATCAGCCTGCGCCCCCGGAAGCTGCGCACCGTGCTGGAACTCGCCCGCCGCGGCGCCCGGCCCGCCACCCGGCAGGAAGCCGAAGCGGCCCGCCAGGCGGTGGTCGCGGTCAGCCTGCGCTGTGCTGGCCAGGGCTGCCTGCAACGCTCCATCGCCGCCACGCTCTGCTGCCGCGCGCATGGCAGCTGGCCCACCTGGTGCACGGGAGTGCGCACCAATCCCTTCGCCGCCCACGCCTGGATCCAGGTTGGCGACCAGCTGATCGGCGAACTCCACCCGGCCGGCCACTACCGGGTCCTGATCACCATCCCGCCCCTTAGCCCTCGACCTCCTCAGGGGACGCGACCGCGAAGACGTCGGAGACCTCCGCGGTGCCAGCCGGACCGCTGACCGTGAGCAGGTAGGTGCCCGGGGTGAGCTCTCCGAGCACGACCTCGGTGCGGTCCCGCGGCACCACGACGTCGCGGTGGGCGACGGGTCGGCCCGTCGCCTTGTCCTGCACCGCGACCGTGGTCTCGACCTCCTGCAAGGTGCCGAGGTCGAGGTCGCTGAGCGCCTGGACGTGCACCGACACCGGCTCACCGGGCAGGTAGACGTCGTCGACGTCGAGCGCGAACCATGACGTCACCTTGCGGCGGAGGTCCTCGACACGGGTTGCGTGCAGCGCCTGGATGACGCCGCTGAGGTGGTTGAGCAGCGGGGTGCTGGTCTGCAGCCGCGCGTGCCGCTCGGGCGCGAAGGTCCGCATCTGCTGCGTGCCGGCCAGGGCCGCAGCCAGCAGCGGCACGGTGCCGTCACCGCTCTCGTCGCTGCCTTCCCGGTCGAAGCGCAGCTCGACCTTGCCGTCGACCACGGCGGCCGACTGGCGGGTGGGCTGATCGCGCCCGGTGATCGGCTGGTAGACGACCGGATGAGCGCTGAACTCCGGGTCGGCGCGGTTGGCCCTGGCGGCGTCGTCCATCTCCCGCTGAAACGTCAGCAGCGCGTGGTTCCACGCCGGTTTCCACTGCTCCAGCCTGGCCTCGGCGGGTGTCGTGGCAGTGCCGTCGGGCCCGTAGACGCAGCGGTAGGACGGGACGAGCTGGTGCACGGAGGTCATCGAGCGCAGCAGCGGCGAGAGGTCGGCGCTGAACGGGCCGAGGTCCTTGCGAAAGCCGTTGAGGAGGTAGTCGACGGCGTTGAGCGAGCCGTAGAACGGCGTGCCGAACGTCACCACCGCTGTGGTGTCGCGCCAGCCGCCGAGCGCCTCGACGAAGTAGCGCGCCACCAAACCGCCCATCGAGTGGCCGATCAGCACGAGCTGCGCGTGGGGGTTGCCGGACGTCGCCCGCCACGCCGCGAGCCACGCGCGGGACTTCTCCTGCAGCCGGGCCGCGCTGGCGCGGTTGTCCCGGCGCCAGTCATAGGGGAACGGGAAGTAGTTCACTCCAGGCGTGAGGTCGAATGTCGCGAGCAGGAAGCGCTCGATGTCGCTGTAGAGGTCGATCTTCCACAGGCCCGGGATGATATGCGCCGCGTCGACGAGCCGGGTCGCCGTGACCCCGTCGCCGAGGTCGGCGGCCCGCCAGTCGTCGTCTCTGACCTCGAGGTTGCTGATCGAGCGGCCGAAGCTGAGCAGGCCGCGCAGCGCTGCGCCCGGCGTCGGCGCCCAGATATCCGTGCCGTCTTTGGAGAGCACGCTCCCGGTGATGCCGGGCAGCAGCACGACCACATCGGGTATCGCGACTTTGGCCATCGATCTTGCCCACCCTCATTGTCTCCGGCCGGCTGAGACCTCGGGGAGGAGGTGATCTCCGGGATCACCGTAGTGCTGGTAGGCCGCCCACGCACAGCGGCGTTCCGGTGATGCCGACGTCGCGTGCTTGGCATCCTCCCAGAGGATCCGGCGGCTGTGGCGCATCGCCTGGCCGACCGATAGCGGGGCTTTCCCGTCGCTGCCCAGCAGCGCCGTGTAGAAGGCCGTCGCAAACATCCGGGCTGCTTCATCCGGCAGGCTCCACGAGGCACCGATGAAGTGCCCGGTGCCTACTCGGAGGAACTCGTCGGCAAGCACCGGGGCAAGCGCACTATGGCGTCTCGGTGCCGACTCGTCGTCCGCAGGTGCGTCCGGACGCGCCGCTGACCAGCAGGTATCGGCCATGACCAGTCGTGGTGCCTGCGAGAATTGGATGAGCTCGCGCGCTCCCAGCAGGCCGTCGGCGAGCAGCCAGCCAGACAGCTCGGGGCGCGCCGAATCGAAAACACCGTGGCCAGTGTAGTGGATGAGGTGATAGTTCCGGCTGTGCATCTTGGCGAGCACGTCGAGCCGGGTGGCGAACGGCACGTCCGGTATCGGCATCGATCCGGGGCAGCCGATGAACAGGTCGACCTCGATCTTGTGGTCGCGCAGCACCCGGGCGACGGTGACTGCCTCAATCCTGGCTTTGGGGAGGGACTGGCCACGGCTCGGGTCTCCCGGGTCGCCGATGACCAGGGCCCGCATGCCCTCGGCTGACGACTCCTCGGGGTCGGTCCGGGCATAGCTGGTTCGCATCTGCCGGGACAGGCACTGCTGGATGGCCAGCGGTTCGTCCCCGCCCCCGGAGGCCGGCGCGGTCGAGGTGAGGAACTCCCACGGCACGACCGCTGTCTGCGAGTCGACCTCGATGATCAGTGGTGCTTGCCCGTCGAGGTAGCGCTGCAGGTCGCGCGGCACCATGAACTGAGTGAGGAAGGCGGGCAGGTCGGCCGCGTCGTCATCGGCAGGTGGGGTGAGCCGGCGCACGAGTTCTGTCATCAGTGACGCGTTGGGCTGCACCTCGCGCTCGGGGACGGTCGCTCGCTCGGTCAGGGCGGACCAGATCAAGCCAGTGGGGCCCCGCCGCACCGTCACCCGGGTCGCCGGTGCCTGCTCGCCAGCTCCGTCGTCCGCGCTGCGTCGGCCGGGGCGGCGGCCGCCTCCGCGTGGCGCGTCGATCGTGATGTCGGCGACATCCTCTGACCGTCGTGCCATCTCGCGCAGCCGCGCCCGCACCTCGTCGCGCAGCTCATCGGGTACGGCAGCGAGGATGGCCTGGGCCGGATCGCCGGGCGTGGTGGGGTCGGCCAGCCGGTTGAGCAGGCTCCGGATCCCGTACACGGCGGCGGCATCAGTGCCGACGTGCCCGCCGGGGACGCCGACGATGACCGGCTCCACCGTGATCAACGGCTCCGGCTCGGCGGCGCGGAGCAGCGCACGATGACACAGCTCAGCGCGCAGCCGGTCCCGCTCGACGACAAGAACGTCCGGCACGGCCGGGTCGCGATCGGCCGGGAGGCCGCGCAGCACGCTGCCGAACCCGGTCACCACCGCCCGGGCTGCCTGGCGAGCCGACAGGTTGCCCGCGCCGGAGCCGATCAGCACCGTGGCGACCGTACGGATCTGTCCCAGTGCGATGACCTCGCGCAGCAGCGACTGGTACAGCCTGCCTGCGTTGTCCTCGGTGAAGGTGCCGACGCGACCCATGCCCGCAACCGCCGCCCGGACCACCTGGCTGGTGGCGTCGGGCGCGCCGACCCGCCCGGGAAAGTAGGTGACCTGGCCGAGTACTCCGACCAGCCACCGGCGGCGGGTGTGCTCGCAGATGACGCCGCAGGATCCGGGTGGGGAGATCGCCTCATCGAGCCTGCGCTCGGCGGCCGAGGGCATCACGTCTTGGTAGTGCCCGGCCAGGTGGATGTCCGCCACTGCGTGCGCCAGGTCTCCCCAGACGATCGTGATCTTCAGCCGGTGCCCGGCGGTCGGCCTGGGAGCTTTCTCCTCGTTCCGCTCAGGCGCCGCAATGAAGCCGGGGGACACCACTGGCTGTGGCAGCAATCCTTCGATGGTGGTATCGGACATCTGCCCCCGCTCGGGTCCGTTGCAGTCTAGCCCGGGCCCGCTCGCAGGGGCACCGCCTACGCACCGCCGACGGCTGGGCCTGCACCGCCACCGTATAAAGTACTACCAGGTCTCGGCACCAAGTCATGAGGCGGCGGCACTGAAACGCGGTCACCCGGGCTGGTCCCGGTGGCCCCGCCCGGGCCGAACTTCATTACAACGGCTGATGAAAGGCGCACTGCCGCCCCGTAGTGTCATTGGCAACATGCTCCTGGTGAGCTCTCCGTGTCAGCTGAACGCGGAGATCTGCAAAAAAATAATCCGACCCGCCAGGGATCGAATTGACGAGTGGGGTGCCGTCCGCGATGATCAGCACTGAAGCATGGGTGATTTATGCCGGTCCCGAGACCGGGAAGCAGGATGAGCCGGTTCCCGCGGAACTGCGGCTGGAAAAGGTCACGTTCCCGGACCTGGATGACGGCAGCGCACTCGTCGAACCGGTTTACGGGAGCTGGGAAGCCAATATGGACCACGCGCTGCGGCGCAGCCCGGTCGATGTCTGCTGGCAGCGCGGCGACGAAAAAATCATTATCGGCAATGCGGCGGTCGTCCGCGTGCTGCGGCCGGGCGCAGCGGTGACCAACGTCCGCGAAGGCGATCTCTGCCTGGTCATGCCGTTCGGCACCGTTGATCCTTACGGCTACGTGCGGCTGGTGCACGGCTACGACCAGCCCGGCAGCTACGGCGTGCTCGCCCGGCGGGTGCCGTGGCCGGCGGACCTGCTCGTGCCGCTGCCCGCGGGCAGCCGGTACTCGCCGCTTCAGTGGGCGGCGTCGTATCTCCGCTACTTCACCGCGTGGGACAACTGGAAAGTCGCCGAGGCGTGCTGGCGGGCGCAGCTGCCCGAGGACGACGAGCAGCCGCTCGTGTTCGGCTGGGGCGGCGGCGTCGTGCTCGGCGAGCTGGAGCTGGCCAGGCGGGCCGGGTTCGCGGTGGCGATGGCGTCGTCGAGCCAGAAGCGGCTCGACGACATCGGGTCGAGGGGTATCACCCCGGTGGACCGCCGGCTGTTCCCCGACCTGTCCTACACGGACGAGACGCGGCGTAACGCGCAGCTCAAGAAGCGGTACCTGCTCTCGGAGCAGGTGTTCCTGGACGAGATCAACGCGATCAGCCGCGGCCGCGGCGCCTCGATCATCTTGGACAACATCGGCGGCGGCGTCTACCGGGCGACCATGAAGTCGCTCGCCCGGCAGGGCGTCATCTCGACCGTGGGCTGGAAGCACGGGATGCGGCTGTGGAACATGCGCGCCACCGAATGCATCCAGCGCCATATCCACGTGCACACCCACGCCTGGCGGCTCTCGGACGCGCCGATGATCCGGGACTTCATGGAGGGCAGCAGCTGGATGGCCGGCGTCGACGCGGACCAGGTGTACTCCTTCGAGCAGATCCCGCAACTGGCCGACGACTACTCGCGGGGTGCCATCGACTCGTACTTCCCGGTGTACCAGATCAACGAACTGTGAGGAGTGAACACGATGGAGTTGACCGCGGGAAAGTCCGATATCGTCGATGATCTCAAGGCATTTCTGGAAGACGAGGTGCTCCGGGAGGAGGCCCCGGATCTCGGCTCCGAGACCCTGCTGCTCGAGCTCGGCATCCTCAACTCGCTGAGCACGGCGAAAATGATCGCGTTTATCAGGAAACGCTACGGGCTGTTCGTTCCCGCCGAGAAGATCGTCGGGTCCAACTTCCAGTCGCTCAGCCGGATCGCCGAACTCGTCCTGGTGATGAACGCCGACCCGCACGCGCACGTGTGATCTTTTTTCGGTGAGGAGCTTTGCATGTCTGAGGTGGATTTCGACATCGGGATCATCGGTGGTGGCCCGGCCGGGTCGACCGCGGCGTCGTACTGCGCGCGGGCTGGGCTGACGGTGGCGGTCTTCGAGTCCGAGCTGTTCCCGCGCCCGCACGTCGGTGAGTCGCTGGTGCCGGCGACTACGCCGGTGCTCGACCAGATCGGCGCATTATCTAAGGTGGACAGTGCTGGCTTCCCCCGCAAGTACGGCGCCGCGTGGACTTCCGCGGTCGAGGACTCGATCCCGTCGATGGGTTTCGGCGGGATGTCGCACGGCTTCCGCCAGGCGGACATCGAGTTCAAGGAGCGCGACCAGGAAGGCGTGCACCAGGACTACACCTACCACGTCGACCGGGGAGAATTCGACTCGCTGCTGCTGGCGCACGCGTCGGAGCTGGGGGCGACGGTCTTTGAGGGGATCCGGATCCGCACGGTCGACTTCGAGCCGGAGTACCCGGAACTGGTGTTTCGGCTGGGCAGCCGCGACGTGCGCACCCGGGTCCGCATGGTCATCGACGCGAGCGGGCGGAGCACGCTGCTCGGCGGGCAGCACAAGCTGAAGGTGCCGGACCCGGTGTTCAACCAGTACGCCATCCACACCTGGTTCGAGGGCCTCGACCGCGGCGCGGTGTCCGAGACCGCGGGGAAAAACGACTACATCTTCATTCACTTCCTGCCGATCAATGACTCGTGGGTCTGGCAGATCCCGATCACCGACACCATCACCAGTGTCGGCGTGGTGACCCAGAAAAAGCGCTTCCGCGCGGCGGGGGACAAGCGCGAGGAGTTCTTCTGGGACTGCATCGGCACGCGGCCGGGACTGCGTGCGGCCCTCGAGTGCTCGGCGCGTATCCGGCCGTTCCGCCAGGAAGGCGACTACAGCTACGGCATGAAGGAGATCTGCGGCGACAAGTGGGTGCTCATCGGCGACGCGGCCCGGTTCGTCGACCCGATCTTCTCCTCCGGGGTCAGTGTCGCGCTCAACAGCGCGCGGATCGCGTGCGCGGACATCATCGACGCGGCGAAGGCCGGTGACTTCTCGAAGAAAAGGTTCTCCACCTACGAGGCCACCCTGCGCCGGGGCGTGCGCAACTGGTACGAGTTCATCTCCATCTACTACCGGCTCAACATCCTGTTCACCGCGTTTGTGCAGGACCCGCGGTACCGGCTCGACGTGCTGAAGATGCTGCAGGGTGACGTCTACGAGGACAGCGAGCCGGCCGCGCTGACCCGGATGCGCGAGATCACCAAGCAGGTCGAGGAGAACCCGGATCACCTGTGGCACAGCCACCTCGGCTCGCTGCGCGCGCCGAGCCTGGCGCCGATGTTCTGATGCACCGGAAGCGGGTACGGATGAGTGGCGAGTCCGGGCGGGAGCCCATCGCGATCGTTGGCTGCGGCAGCCGCATTCCGGGCACGGATGACGGCCCGGAGGGGTACTGGCGGCTGCTGGCCAGCGGGCGGCACGTGATCCGGGAGATTCCCCGCGACCGCTGGGACGTCGAGGCACTGTATGACCCTGACCACGCGGCGCCGGGGAAGATGACCTCGCGGTACGGCGCCTTCCTCGACGACGTCGCGGGGTTCGACGCGGAGTTCTTCGGCATCCGGCCCGGCGAGGCCAGGCAGATGGACCCCCAGCAGCGCCTGCTGCTCGAGGTCTCGATAGACGCCCTGCACGACGCCGGCATCGCGCCGTCGACGCTGGCCGGCAGCAAGACCGCGGTGTACACCGGGTCCATCGCCGTCGACTACTGGCTGATGCATGCCCGCTTGGCCGGGCTCGCCGGGATTGACACGTCGTACGCGAGCGGCAAGGAGCTCAGCTTCGGCCCCGGCAGGCTGTCGTACCTGCTCGGGCTGACCGGACCGACCATGTCGGTGAGCTCCGCGTGCTCGTCATCGCTGGTCGGGGTGCACCTGGGCTGCCGTTCCCTGCGCAGCGGGGAAGCGGACCTCGTCCTCGTCGGCGGATCGAGCCTGATCCTGTCGCCCGAGCTGACCATGTTCATGAGCCAGGTCGGGGCGCTCGCCCCGGACGGGCTGTGCAAGGTCTTCGACGCGCGCGCCGACGGCACGGTACGCGGTGAGGCGTGCATTGTGGTGGTGCTGCAGCGGCTGGGCGACGCAGTCGCGTCCGGCGCCGACATCATCGCGGTGATCAGGGGCTCGGCGGTCAACCACAACGGGCACAGCGCCGGGCTGACCGTGCCGAGCGGGGCGGCCCAGCGGCAGGTGATCACCGACGCGCTGGCCGACGCGGGCGTGCGCCCGGAGCAGATCGGCTATCTGGAGGCCCACGGGACCGGCACCGCGCTCGGGGACCCGGTCGAGATGGGCGCGGCGGCCGCGGCGCTGGGGGCGCAAGCGCAGCGCGACCGCCCGTTGCTGGTCGGCTCGTCCAAGACGAACATCGGGCACACCGACGCGGCGGCCGGGCTGGCCGGGCTGCTCAAGGCGGCGCTGTCGCTGCGGCACGGCGCGGTGCCGCCGCACCTGCACTTCGCCGACCCGCATCCGGGCATCCGCTGGGATTGCTGGCCGGTCGCCGTCCCCACCGAGCTGACGCCGTGGCCATACCGCCCCGGGCGGCCCCGGCGCGCCGGGGTCAGCGCGTTCGGGCTCAGCGGCAGCAACGCCCATGTCGTGCTCGAGGAGGCGCCGCCGGCGCCCGCGCCGGTCGACGGGCGCGCGGGGCCGATCATCCTGGCGCTGTCCGCCCGGCAC
>JBOHFT010000170.1:0-10126 GCA_050699815.1 Pseudonocardiaceae bacterium
GCCGCCGCCTGCGCAGCCGCCACCGCCCCGCCTGGGCCGTCCGCGCCGAACTCGACGAGCAGCCAGGCCGCGCCCTCGGGCAGCTGGGCCACCGGGCGCCGGCGAGCCCGCAACGCCGCGATCAGCGCCGCGTCCATGCCCTCCACGGTGAGCGGGCGGTGCGGCAGCAGCCCCGGGGCGGCGTCGGCCGCCGTGGGGGCGTCAGGGAAGCCCAGCACCAGCAACACCACCGCCGACGGTGGCCTGATCAGCCGCACCGTCGCCTCGAGCAGCACCACACAGGTGCCCTCGGTGCCGACCAGGGCGCGGGCCAGCTGCGATCCGTGCTCGGGGAGCAGGTGGTGCAGCGCGTAGCCGGAACCGCGGCGTGGCCAGTCCGGCAGCGCGGTGCGGATCAGCCGGCGGTGCTCGCGCTCCAGGGTGGCCACCTCGGCGGGCAGCGGCCCGGAGCCCGCCACCAGCCGGGAGCCGTCGGGCCGCAGCACGACGAGTTCCTCGACGCTGCCCGCCGTGGTGCCCCAGGCCACCGAATGCGTCCCGCAGGCATTGTTGCCGATCATCCCGCCCAGCGTGGCGCGGCTGTGGGAGGACGGGCTCGGGCCGAAGCGCAGGCCATGGGGGGCCGCCGCGGCCTGCAGGGTGTCGAGCACCACCCCCGGTTGCACCCGCGCCAGCCGGGCGGACGGGTCGAGTTCGAGCACCGCGTCCAAGTGGCGGGAGAAGTCGAGGATCACACCGGGGCCGATGGCGTTGCCCGCTATCGACGTGCCAGCTCCTCGGGCGGTAAGCGGCACACCCTGCTCGCGGCAGAGGGCAACGGCGGCGGACACGTCATCGGCACAGCGGGGCAGCACTACCGCACGGGGTGGCACGCGGTAGTTCGACGCATCGGTGGCATACAGCGCGCGGGTCCCGGCGTCGGTTCGCACCTCGCCACGCACCACGGCACGCAGCGAACTGCCGAGCGCATCCTCCACATGACCCAGCATGGCCTGAGCCGCAACCAGGCACTGGGTACTCACCCGGGGTAATCGCCCAGAGGTTCGCTGTGGCGGGCTAGCTGGCGTCTGATCAGGGCGGTGGCATGCAGAGTTCGGAGCGGGCGGCGAGCAGCGCGGTGACCGTGGCGCACGCCTGGCCACCGCGCATCAGGTCAATCGCCGAGCGGAGTTCGGTGATCGCGGCCGCGGGAATCTCGTCCCAGCGGTCTACGGCAGCCTCCAGCCGGTCCACGATGGGGACAATCACCGACAGGGAGGCGTCCGCCATGATGGCGGCCACCAAAGCCTCCACCTCAGGCAGAAGGCTTGGCTGGTGGTTGTGGGACTGGGGATTGTGGGATGCGCTCACGCTCCCCGAGAGTACTCGACGGTACGCCGAATTGGTGACAGGTCGGTAAACGGCTAGCCCGTTGCGCCCAGCGGACTAGGTAAAACGCTCAACCAACGGCGGGGGCTCGTCCCGCGACGGTGAGTTCCGGCCCCACCTCATCGGTGGGGCCGGGCCTGCCGCGTAGGCTCGCCTGGATGCTGACCGGTAACGCGCTGATCCGGGCCATCGGCCTGTGTCTGCTGGCGGGCCTGCTGGTGGCGGGGGTCCTGTTCCCCGCCGTCGGCGGTGCCGGGCTGGCCTCGAATCAGGCCAGCGAGACCGTCCACAGTGTCTCCACCAACCTCGTCCAAAGCCAGGTTCCGCTGGTCAGCACGATCACCGACAAGGATGGGGTGCCGATCGCCTACGTGTTCGACCAGAACCGGTTCAACACGCCGCCCCAGGCGATCGCCGACACGATGAAGGCGGCGATCATCTCCATCGAGGACCGGCGGTTCTTCGAGCACAACGGGGTGGACTGGCGCGGCACCGCCCGTGCACTGACGACCAATCTGTCGGCCAGCGGAAGCGCCCTGGAAGGCCAGGGCGCTTCCACCCTCACCATGCAGTACGTCAAGAACTACCTGCTGTACGCGGTCGCGCGCAATGACGCGGAGCGGGCGGCGGCCGTGGAGAGCAGCCCAGCGCGCAAGCTGCGCGAGATCCGGGTCGCGCTGCAGCTGGAGAAGCAGCTGTCCAAGGACGAGATCCTGGCGCGGTATCTCAACATCGTGTTCTTCGGCCACAACGCCTACGGGGTGGCGTCGGCCGCGAGGACTTATTTCAACACCACGCCGGACCGGCTGACCATCGCCCAGGCCGCGCTGCTCGCCGGCCTGGTGCGGTCGCCCACGGCATACGACCCGGTCTCGCATCCAGAACAGGCGCTGACGCGGCGCAACATCGTGATCGATGAGATGGCCAACGTGGGGTCGATCACCCGCGCTGCGGCCAATGCCGCCAGGGTCGAGCCGCTGGGTGTGCAGCGGCCGCTGACCGGGCTGACCAACGGCTGTGTCGGTGCCGGTCCCGCAGACGGCTTCTACTGCCAGTACACCCTGGACTACCTCAGCGCCGCAGGTTTCCCGGAAGAAAAGCTGCGCCGCGGCGGGTACCTGATCCGCACCAACCTCGACCGGCGGGCCAGCGACATCGCCAAGCGCGCGGCGAACTCCGAGGTCCCGACCCAGACCCGGGGGATCGCCAACGCGATGGCCATCGTGGAGCCGGGCCGCGAACGGCACCCGGTCCGGGCGCTGGTCGCCAACCGCGATTACGGCCTCGACGCCGACGTGGGCCAGACCTCCTATGCACTGCCCTCCCTGGTGCAGGGCTTCGGCGCCGGATCGATCTACAAGATCTTCACCGCCGCCGCCATGCTGGAGCGGGGGATGGGGATCCAGAACCCGGTGCCGGTGACGGATGCCTACACCTCTCGGGTATTCAAGGACAAAGGCGGCTCGTACACGGTCACCAACGCGGGGAAATACCGCAACGGCTCGGTCTCGCTGCAGACGGCCCTGGCGATCTCCCCGAACACCACGTTCGTGGCCCTGGAGGACCGGATTGGGTCGATCGACCCGGTCGTGGACATGGCCCACCGGCTGGGTATGCGGCAAAGCTTGGCGGCCCGCGATTCCCGGGGCCGCACTATCGCTGAGGCGGTCAAGAAAGAACGCCGAGGCTCGTACACCCTCGGGCCCGAGCCGACCAGCCCGCTGGATCTCGCCAACGTCGGGGCCACCCTGATGAGCGCCGGGACGTGGTGCCCGCCGACCCCGATCGACGCGGTGCTGGACCGCAACGGCGCTACGGTGACGGTGCCAGAGGCGCCCTGCGAGCAGGCCGTCCCCGAAGGCCTGGCGAATTCCCTGGCCGTCGGGCTGAGCAAGGACGACCAGCCCGGCGGGACCGCCTTCGCGGCCGCGAAGGCCGCGCGCTGGGCCCGCCCGATGCTCGGCAAGACCGGCACCACCACGGCCAACCGCTCCGCAGGGTTCATCGGGGCGACGCCGCAGTACTCCGGTGCGGTACTGGTCTGGCCCGACGGGTCACGGCCGGCCCCGATCTGCGACACCGACCCTCCCCGGCTGTGCGGCAGCGGCAACATCTTCGGCGGCAAGGTGCCGGCCCGGACCTGGTTCAACGCCATGGTCCCGCTGCACGAGGGGCTCCCGGTGGCGCCACTGCCGCCCACTGAACCGCGCTACGTGACCGGCGGCGGGACACCCGTCCCTGACGTGGTCGGGCAGGGTGAGAACACCGCGCAGCTCACCTTGGAGCGGGCCGGATTCCGGGTGAAGCGGGAGACATCGGACTCGGACCAGCCGCCGGGCACGGTCGCCTCCCAGTCGGCGCGGACCGCGATGCCCGGTGACACGGTGACGATCGTGGTCAGTTCCGGGAGGCCGCGGCCGAGAGCGACCCCGGTATTCCCGCGCCCCGGGCCACCCCCTGCCGAGGAGCCACGACGACCACGGCAGGATGAGGGGCGGTAACGGTTATCCCCGCAGCGCGGCCATGACCGCGGCGGCCACCCGGGAGCCTTCGGCGCGGCGAGCCGACCTGGCCGCTGCCGCCTTCATTACCAGACCCAGCTGCCCGAGCCCAGGGCGCTTGCCCAGTTTCCCGGCGACCTCGTCGATGGCCTCGACGACCAGAGCCGCGAGTTGCTCATCACTCAGCTGTGCGGGCAGGTAGTGGGCGAGCACCTCACCCTCCGCACGCTCGCGGGTTGCCAGCTCATCGCGCCCGGCCGCAGCGAAAACCTCGGCGGCCTCCCGGCGCTTCTTGGCCTCCCGGGCGAGCACCGCTAGTACCTCGTCGTCGGACAGCTCCCGGGCAGCCGAGCCCGCAACCTCCTCGGTGGTGATCGCGGTCAGCGCCATCCGCAGGGTCGCCACCGTGATGGTGCTCCGAGACTTGATCGCCGTGGACAGGTCGGCGCGCAGCCGATCCTTCAGCTCTGCCATGACCTTGAAGCTTAGAGCTCGTGAGTGGCATTCAGTGCGCTGGCAACTAACGCCACTCACGAGCCGCCCGAGCGGCTAGGCTCGGGCGGCATGAACCGCTGGGGACGCGCCGCCGTCGGCGCCGCCGCGCTCGCTGTTGCCGGGACGGCGTACGCCGCCGGTGTCGAGGTCCGCCGCTGGACGCTCCGGCAGGCCACCCTGCCGGTACTGCCAGTCGGGGCCGCGCCACTGCGGATCCTGCACATCTCCGACCTGCACATGACACCCAGCCAGCGCTCCAAGCAACGCTGGCTGGCGGGCCTGGCCGACCTGCAGCCCGATCTCGTGGTGAACACCGGCGACAACCTGGCGCACCAGCGGGCGGTGCCAGCTGTGGTGCGGGGGCTTGCGCCGCTGCTGGATCTGCCCGGCGTGTTCGTCTTCGGGAACAACGACTACTTCGCCCCGAAACCCAAGAACCCGCTGCACTACCTGACTCGCACCGGCAAGCGCATCCGTGGCGCACCGCTGCCGTGGGCGGATCTGCGGGCGGCGTTCGCCGAGCACGGCTGGCTCGATCTGACGAACACCCGCCGCCGGCTCACCGTGGCAGGGCGCCGGATCGCCGTCGCCGGGGTGGACGACCCGCACCTGCGCCGGGACCGCTACCAACGGATCGCCGGGCGGGCCGATCCCGCCGCCGAGCTCCGGCTGGGCGTGGCGCACTCCCCGGAGCCGCGGGTGCTGGACTCCTTCGCCGCCGACGGCTACGACCTCGTGCTGGCCGGTCACACCCACGGCGGTCAGCTGCGGCTGCCCGGCTACGGCGCGATCGTGACCAACTGCGGGCTGGACCGCTCCCGGGCCCGCGGTGCGTCCCGGTGGGGCGCCCACACCTGGCTGCACGTCTCCGCGGGCGTGGGCACCTCCCCCTACGCGCCGGTGCGCTTCGCCTGCCCACCGGAGGCGAGCCTGCTCACGTTGGTCCCGCGCAACAGTGGTTCAGCAGTGCCAGCCGGCGCCTGGGCGGCGATCGGCGTCGGCTAGACTCCGCAACGTCCTTCCGGGGTGTGGCGCAGCTTGGTAGCGCGCTTCGTTCGGGACGAAGAGGCCGTGGGTTCGAATCCCGCCACCCCGACACCATCAGTGCAGGTCAGAGGCCAGTTCCGGATGCAGCTGAACTGGCCTCTGATCCATTGAGTGACTAACTGCGTGACTACGGGTCCTGAGTTGTGGCGCTGAATATCCGGTCCATTGCTGTCGCTCCTCGTTGGAGTACCGGCCTGATTTGCTTGCGGTAGACCAGCTCGGTCACGGCTGTGCTGCTGTGGCCCACCAGACGGGAGATCTCCTCCAGCGGGACACCGCTGTCTGAGAGCAGGGAAACGAAGCTGTGGCGCAACTCCCTGGGCGTCCACTCGTCCGGGTCCAGCCCCGCCACGCCCCGGAGGGCACTCCGGAACTCGCGCCGGACATGCGATGGGTCAAGCGGCGTGCCGACCTTGGACGCGAACACGAGCCCGTGTTCCCGCCAGCGCGGCCCGGCGTCCACCCGATCCTGATTCTGCTGGCGTCGCTGCCCCGCCAGCGCCTCGACACATCGTCTCGGCAGCGCGAGGGTCCGCCGTGACTTGCGTGTCTTGGTGTCGACTCCCGTCCTGACCGACCGCCACACGGCAACGTGCGGCGGTACTGGGGGGTCGTCATCCGGTTTCCCGGCCAGATCGACATGATCCCAGGTGAGCGCGCGAAGTTCCTCTGTCCGGGCGCCGGTGAGGAGGGATAGCACGATGTAGCCGCGCATCCGGGTGCACTCGGCGGCAGTGAGCATGGCCTCGGCCTGCGCCATGGTCAGTGCTTTTGACGGGCGGCCGGGCTGGCCTTTCGGGACGGAACAGAGCGCTACAACGTTCCGCTTCACCTTGTCGCGCGCCATCGCCCGGTTTATCGAACGGTTCAGGCACGAACGCAGACCCTGGAGGGTGCGCGTACTGAGTACTGTCGCCTTATCCGCAAGCTACTTTTCGACGTCCTCAGCGCTCAGGTCTCGGAGTTTTCTGGCGCCCAGGGAGGGGATGATGTGCGTGTTGCTCAGGATTGTGCAGGTGGTGATGGTGCCCGTATCGCGTCCGCTGAGCCCGTAGGATAGCCAGTCGTTGACGGCGTTTGCCACGGTGTAGCCGGTCGGGGCGATGGCCAGGCCGTCGTCGTGGTCGCGCAGTACCTCCGTGAGCTTGGTTTTCGCGGCGGCCTTCGTTTTACCGCTACCCCGTTTGACAATCCGTTTTCCATCCGGTGCGTAGCCGAGGCTGGCTGTTGCGATCCAGCGTTGCCGCGTCTCGTTCCAATGGAGTCCGCCGTCTCCTCTGCTCCGTCGTTTGGGCATCAGGCGGCCTCGGCTTCCTTCTCCAGCAACGCGATGTAGTCGCGAATGGCAGATGCTGGGATGAGCCGGGTTCGTCCCTGCTTGACTGACCGCAGCCGACCGGATCGGAGTAGCTCGAAGACGACAGTCCGGCTCATGCTCAGCGTCTGCATCACGTCGGAGACCTTGTACAGCTGAAGGTTCAGAGGGGTGGCGGGCTGGGTGGTGGAGGTGCTCACGGTCGCGGTCCTCCCGGAGTTGGGCTGGTTGGTGCGGGTACTGCTGGGTTGGTGATGTCCGCGACTGCCGCGACTGCCGCGACTTGGCTGGTCAGGTGGGTCGCGGTTGTTGTGGTGGTCGCGGTTGTGTCCGCGACCGGTGGATCTGCGGTGTTCGGGTGGGTCGCGTTCGTATCCGCGACCTCGGTTGTGTCCGCGACCGTGGTGAGCTGCGCGGTCGCGTTGGTCGCGGCAGTCGCGGTTGGTGGCAGGTAACGGTTCCATGCGTCGGCGAGCCCGTCGGTGCCGTCGGCGCGGTAGCCCTTGAGCGCCTGATTGTTGACCTTGATGTCTTTGGATCTGACACCGTATTTGCCTAGTTCGCGGCCTAGCCTGCGGGCATCGATGGGTTTGCCGTGGAGATCACCCCAGCTGGATTCTTCGAGATCAAGCAGCGCGGTGAGGATGTCGGCGGTGGTCATGCGGTCGGTGCCGTGCGCGGTGAAGACGTGCCGCAGGTCGGCCAGGAGCCGGACACCGAGTGAGGTGATGTGCGGCCCGGTGTCGAGGACGAAGTGACGGCAGGCGTTGCGGGCGGTATCGGGCCAGTGGCCGCCTGCGGTGTCGGCGATGGCCAGGAGTGGTTCCCAGATCTCGGATGAGCGGTCGGTGACGCCGTCGGGCATGTCGGGTCGGGCGTCACCGAGCCGGGAACCGGTGGAGTCGATCCACGCGGCTAATTCCTCTCGGAGGGGGTTCGCCTCTTGTGACACGTGGCGTTCCCGGAAGGGTTCGACGGGTTCGTCGGTGCGGCGTCGGCGCATGTGGATGGTAATGGCACGGGTAGTGATAGTGGCGGGCATGGCACCGGCGATCCCGGCGAGCGCGGCGGGGGCGTAGACGGGGAAACGTTCTACTTTCATGGTTTTGGCGTCCCCGACGCAGCGGGCGATGGTGGCTGAGCGCTTGTACCCGGCGTTGAGCAGTCCCCGGAGGTCCTCGTTGTTTCCACCGTTCTTGGGGTTGAAGATGGCGTCGACCTCATCGAAGAGGATCGTGATCGGCCCCATGGACACCAGCCGGAATAACGCGGCCGGGGTCGCGGAGATCGTCATCTCCGGTGCCCGGACGAGGTATTGGGCGACTTCGAGGACCCGGGTTTTGCCGGATCCGGGTTCGGCGGAGTCGAGGATCAGCCGGGGTGTGACGTAGAACTGCTCACTGGCGTGGGTATGGGCGTACCACAACGCCAGCGTCGGCGCACAGTGTGCTGAGGGGAACACCGAGAACCGGGCCACAAACGCAGCCACCGCATCCAGCACCTCATGACCGGCTCGTACGGTGACCCCGGGCGAGGATTGCCCGAGCCAGGCCAGCGGCCGGGCTGGTTCGGTTTCGGCGAGGGATTTGGCGGGCGCGGTCGGTGGTGTGACGGCATGCTGTTCGTGCCAGGTCTGCTGACAGCCTTCCGAGCAGAAATCCAGCGAGGGCGAGGAACCCACAGGGTGGCTGCATTGTCGACAGTCGTGGTCGCCGAGGGCGGCATCGATCGCGGTCAGCGCGGTGCCGATGCCGGGTTTCATGCGGCCCCCTGGTGGCTGGTACGGGCAGTGGTGCGGCGGGGATTGCGGGCCCCGGCCGCGAGTCCGGCGGTGATGACCCGGGCGACCTCTCGGGGTGTGCAGTCGCACTCGGCGCTCACGAGGGACCCGGCTGCGGTGGTGAGTCCGGCTCGCGCAGTGGCGTCGTCGAGCACTCCGGCGCCGACGAGCTGGCCCAGGGCGTAGGCGGCCCGGCAGAGCACCGCGTTGTGCTGCCCTCGCGGTGCCGCGCGCACCCGCTGGCACTCGCCCCGCACGGCGGCGGAGGCGTATCCACGGGGGTTGGCCGGGACCGTCTGAGCAGACACTGAGCGCGGCGTCGGCGGGGTGGGAGTGAGGGCCTGGTGCAACCAGCGGGGCAGTTCGGCGGGGTCCCGGTCGTCAACCAGCTCATACCTGCCCGGGGGGACTGGACTGGCGGGTGCGACGACGTACCCGCCGTGGGCCCGGGTGTCGATCTTCCACCCGATCATGCCGTGGGTGTTGCGCAGCGCCACCCCGGCGGGGGCGGTGTAGTAGAGGTGCCAGCCCCCCGACGGCGTGGACACAGCAAAGGTTGGGGTGATGGTGGTGGCGTGCTGGCGGGCCAGCGCCCGCAGCACCCCGGCACCGGAGCCGATCCCGAGGGCGGCCCACCGGCAGGGCACGGGCTCGCCGGGCTTGGGGGTGTCGAGGTCCACGACCACCAGCCCTGACGGGCCGGTCGCAATACCGATCGAATAGGGAATGCGGCCCCACCAGTGGGTGATCTGATCGGGGTCGGTGGTGGCCCGGGTCTCCCACCGGTCCACCACGGGGGGTTTCTTGGCGCCGGGGGTGATCGGGAAAACGTGCCAGCCCCGGGCGGCGAAATGCAGCGCCCACGCACGCAGGTTGCGTCGGCTGGCGTCCACGGCCGGGGTCGTGGACGGGTCATCAAGCGTGGTCATGCGCGGAGTGCCTTTCTGATTACTGTCGGTAGCCGGGTGTGGGCGTGCGGGATCGGTCCCGGGTACCGGGGGTGACGCCGGGAAGGTGGCGTGGAAGGGGTGGGAAACGGGGTGTGGGCCAGCTGGGCCGGTGGGGGTCTACCCCCCGCTACCGTGCAGGTCGCAGCCCGCTACCCGGGGGGTCTACCGGGGTAGCGGCCCCCCGCTACCCACCGGTGTGTGGGTGGGTGCGGGTAGCGGGGGGTGGTAGAGGGCCGGGGTAGACCCCTCCCCCTCTACCCGTCACCTTCCGTAACCGGCTGGGGTGTGGTGGGGAGGGTGGCGCCGGTGGGCACTGCGGCTTCCAGGTCGGCCCGGCGGTATCCGGCGAGGTTGATGCCGTCGACTTTGACCTGCCGTCCGGAGCGGGTGACCCCGGCGCGTTCGAGTTCCTCGGCGAGCCGCTCCGGGGTGTAGTCCCCGTAGCTATCCTCGTCGGTGTTGACCAGCCGGGCCAGCAGAGTGGAGGTGTGCATGCGCTCGACCCCGTGCATGGCGTAGAGCACATCGGCCAGCACGGTGGGGATCTGCACCCCGGCCGCTTCAGCGGTCGCGACGGTGTCGCTGGCGGCGTCCCCGGTCAGTGTGCCTGCCGCGACCCGCAGTGCCCGCCCGTGGGCGCAGACGGTGGCGAAGGTGGGGAGGTCCATGT
>JBOHFT010000171.1:0-9934 GCA_050699815.1 Pseudonocardiaceae bacterium
CCACCATCTTCGCGGCTTCGTCCTTGTACTCAGGAGTGAACGACCGACGATTCTTCGACACGTAATTCCTCTCTTCCGGAAAGGGAACCCTAGTGGGTTCACTGTCCGGAAGATCCGGGACCCCTCACTCGGTGGCGTTCGCGCCTGACGGGCACACCCTGGCCACCGCCAGCGACGACCAGACGGTGCGCCTGTGGGACCTCACAGGCATCAACGATCTCCTCAGCCATCCGGTGGAGCGCGCCTGCTCCTTCACCCACGGCGGCCTCGATCACGGCGAGTGGGCGCACTACATCCCCGGCTCGCCCTACCAGAACACCTGCCCGGGCTGATACCAAACGGCAGTAACTCACCTCTCTGCGATCTGCGCTCTACCATGCGAAACGCGAGGAGGACAACGAGCTGGCAGAGGACGGCCCTATCCGGTCCCCGAACCGGCGCTCACCGCCGTCACCGGTCATGGCTGCCATGCCGGACCTCCGGACAGCACAAAGGACCTGCCCGGCGCGCGGCATCTGGTCGTCAAGTGAGTCAAGCCTCGTTCATGTACCACGGGGTGACCTGAACGGGCGTGACCCGGACGGCAACTGCCGATTACCGTCCAACGATGGGACCGGCTGGCCGCCGGGAGCCGAAGCACGGGGAAAGGGCTCAACCGGCGGCCAGCCGGGGATCTAGCGGGGCACAGCCGTGCCCCCAGGTAGGCTGGGATCATCCACATCAGCCCCGCGGCAGGAGGCGCCGAACTGCGGAGCGGGCACCTGCACCCCGTCCTCGACATCCGGCTCCTCCTCTCTTACCGGTTGTCGCAGTACATTGACACTCCCGCACGGGGGAAGGAACGGGGGTCGGTCGGCCGCCGAGAGTTCCGCCACTGAGCGATGGCGAGCCAGTGTCCGCGACTGACTTGTGCGGCGCGCCTGGTCGTGGCGTGCTCTTGTAGCCGGTCGTAGACGGTCTTGGGGTCAGCTACGATCTTCGCGTAACCGGCATGTCGGCCAGCCTAGCGAGAGGACAGTGCCCACGATTCCGATGAGAACACCCCCGCGAGCGCCGACCGAGGCGGCGCAATTGCAGGGTCCGGTGACTAGCGAGAACTACATTAAGTGACCAGTCGTAGCCGGCGTGCGTACATGAGAGGGGGCGCAATGCCCAGAGTATACCCAGCACGAACAGTGCTGGCGCAGCGTATCCGGGAACGCAGACTTACCTTGGAAGAATTCTCCGAACAGTTGGAAGTATTCGCCCGCGAAAATAACGAAGTCGGTACGATGAGTATTCGACACGTGCAGAGGCTTGCCGCTGGTCAGTTTACATCAGACCGGCTGCGTCCCGCCACGGCACGCCTTTTGGAGAAGTTTTTCGAATCGCCTATCGAGGAGTTGTTGGTATCAGCAGAAATTAATAAGGTGCCCGACCCGGCCGGCGTACTCGATCCAGACGGGATGGAACGGCTGTCCATGGCAGCTGTACAGCCATGCCGCACAGATGGAGCTGCCATCGAGGCGTTGGCGGCCGTGCTGCTCGGGATCCGCCATCTAGAGGATGAAACCAGCGCTGCAGCTGTGTTCCCGACGGTCCAGCAGCAACAGAACTTGGCTGATCAACTGGCCGCTGGGGTGCGAGCCCAGGCACGTCCGGCTGCTATCGGGTTGTCAAGTGAGATCAACCAGTACCTCGGGTGGCTGTCGATTCCATTGGGCCGCTGGGACGACGCTGACCGATACCTTGACCGTGCCGCCATGTTGGCGGTTGAGGCCGACGACCCTCTTCGATTGTCAACCGCGTTGAGCTTCCAAGCGTATGCGCGACTGCGCACGGGGGATCTACGAAAGGCGGACTCGCTATCGGAGGCAGCACAGCGAGACACGCGTGTACACATTGGGCTACGTACCTACATCACATATCAACGGGCCGAAGTGTTGGCCCGCGACAACGACCGGGCCAGTGCGGTTCGCCTGCTCACCGAGGCTGACCGCATGGTCGGTCAGCTACCACCACCGGAAGGGCTGCCACCCTCAGGTTATTGGTACGTGCCCGCATTCTTCATAGGCCAACGCGGATTCGTGCTCCGCGCCTTGGGAGACATCCAAGGGGCCAGAAGAGCCGCGCTCGAATGCCTAGCCACCATGCCAACGGCATGGCGTGATTCAGAATGGGCGATACGTCGCCGCAAACTGGCCGACGAATGAACCGCCCCGGATCTCAACGAGCGGAGAGGGGAGCCGCACGGCAACGTCCACCATGCCCCTGAGGATAGCGAGGCCGTCGACCACGGCCTCTCGAGCGTGCCAGTGGCGCCCCTCACTACGTATCCTTACCGAACCCCGGAACCGCCGCTGACCAGGGCGGTAGACACCCGCACGGGGGACACGTGTCCTGAGAGGCTCTACGCGAGGAGACCGCTGTTGTCTGGCGGGCCAAGCATGATCACCTCTAGATCGGTTCTGGTCCAACTCTCAATCGATACGACTACGCGGCGACGCAGAACTCACCGGTGGGCGCTGCCCGGTGAGGCCGCGCGCGTCGACCGGTTGTCCGAGCGCTCCGGCGCCGAGTGCCTGCCGGATGGCCGACCACACGGTGTCGGCGTGGCCCTTGATGTCGGCGGCAACCTCACAAGGCACCGATAAGCTCGGCCTCTCGCACATCACGACGTGGAGATGACAATGCGCAGGTTGCTGATCGGGTCGGGGCGCTGGGCGGCCGCGAGCCGCAGGTGCGCCAGGCGCTCGACCGGCTGCGGGCGGAGAACGGCACCCAGCTCTACCCCGTCTGCGTTCGCAGCTTCGAGAGGCTCGCCGGCCAGGAGTGGTCCGACCAGACCGCACGGCTGTCCCAGCTGGGGCGCTGCGACGTGCGGCTGGACCTGTGCGCGCGCCGTGCTGGCACCCGGAGATCCGGGCGGCTTGGCCCCGCTCGTGGCGCGAGCCGAGGCCCGGGCCCAGCAGGCCGCCGCAGTGCTGGATCAGGCGCTGCTGGCGGCGCGGTCGGGCATCGCCGCAGCCGGGGACTTCATCACCACCCGCCGGGGCGCCGTGGGTAGCGAGGCACGCACCCGGCTGGCCGAGGCGCAGCGGCACCTGGATCTGGCGGTCGGGCAGGCTGCGGACGATCCCACCGCGGCGCTGCGCGAGGCGCAGTACGCCGACTCGCTGGCCCAGGAAGCGCTGCGGCTGGCGCGGCCCGACGTCTCAGGCTGGTCCTCGCCCCATGAATTGTCCCCTCGCGGCGGCGCAGGCCCGGCCGGCGTGGACCTGGCCGGCCTCGTGCTGGGCGGGATCCTCTTCGGCGGCAGGGGCGGTTGGGGCGCAGGGTCCGGCGGTGGCGGCCGACGCCGAGGCCTGTCGCCGGGGAGCTTCGGCGGTTCGGGTACCCGTGGCCGCCGGGGCGGAGGCGGGCGCTTCTGAGGTAACGCACCGACGTGGCTACTATCCTCCCTTAATACTTGTCATCAAGTGGGGATAGAGGTACAGTCGTGGTCAGGGCGATGAAGTTGCGGGATGTTGAGGCAATGCTGCTCGGCCAGGACTGCCAGATCTTATCCGACCGGGGGCCCCACACCAAGTGGGGCTGTCCGTGCGGCGAGCACACAGCGAACATCCCCCGCCACTCCATCGTCTCACCAGGAGTAGTCCACGACACCATCCGACGGATGGCCTGCCTGCCGAAGGGGTGGTTGCAGTGACCACGTACCACGTCACCGCCAAGCGCTGGGCGCACGGCTGGGAACTCCATATCGATGGAGTCGGAGTCACTCAGTCCCGGACACTCGCCGGTGCAGCGCGGATGGTGCGTGACTACCTCGCCCTCGACCTCGGGGGAGACCCCGAATCCTATGACGTGGCAATCACACCTGCGCTGGATGGGGACCTTGCCGCCGAAGCCGAGGCTGCCCGGCAGGCTGTCCGCGAAGCAGAGCGGGCTCAGCGCGATGCGGCCGCTGCGCAGCGCGCTGTTGCACGTCGCCTCAAAGCGAACGGCCTATCCGGCGCTGACATCGCCGCTGTGCTCAAGGTGTCTCCACAGCGCGTTTCTCAGCTTGTGAATTCCTGAGCAGGTTAACCCCAGAGCAGGTGCGTCACACTCCGGCTTGGTGGGGCAGCCATCGGTACACCCGGTGTGATGGTCGGCGCGGAGGTCTGGTGGCCAGGGTCTTCATCTGCTCCGCTACAAATGTGTGCTATGGGTGGGTTGCGCTGGCATCGTCTGGTGGTTGCCGGTGTCCTGGCGGCTGCGGTGGTGGCGGTCACGGTGTGGCTGCTGGAGGTACTGGGCCCCCGTGCCGAGACCATCGTGAATGTGCTGGGGTTTTTCGTGGGGGTCGCCGCGCTGCTTGTGCCGCTGGTTGACGCTTGGGCGAAGTCGGTCAGTGACGATCGGCTGCTGGCGGCCGCTCGGAAGCTAGCTTGCGATGTCCGTGATCGGGAAGCTGATGTTCTGGCCAAGCTGATGGCCGACAGCGGCGACCCGGAACCGGCCGAGGTGTCGTTCGCCCAGCCGGCGACGAAGTACGGGCGCACTGACGGCGGCGATCGACAGGGAACGCTGAGCGAGGTCGCAGGATATTACCGGAGCTTGACGCGCGGTCGGCTGGTCGTGCTGGGCGAGCCGGGCGCGGGCAAGACCGTCTTGGCGATTCACCTGGTCCTCGACCTCGCCGCAGCGGTGCTGGCCGCAGCCGGTGACACCCGTTCCTTGCCACGCGTGCCGGTGCGGCTGAGCCTGCCCGCGTTCGACCCTGGCGATGACGCAGACAAGGCGGCGGCCGAGGTGGTATCCGCCCGGCTGGACGGCTGGCTGACCCGGCATCTGGTGACGACGTTCGGGCTGCCCACCACGGTCGCTGCCACGCTGGTGACCGACGGGTGGATCCTTCCGGTCCTCGACGGGCTGGACGAGATGGACCCCGACTGACCTACCGATTCCCCGACCCCGCAGACCCGGACCGCATCGAATCCCGGTGGTGCCCGATCATCGAGCGGCTCACCGCCGGAAACGGCGCTGGTGAGCCGTTAGCCACCGCTCTGAGCTCGCCGTTGCGGCTGTTTCTCACCGTCACCGCTTATAGTCACCACAACAGCAAACCCGACGAGCTCATCAGGTTGACCACTGCCGCCCAGCTCAATGAGCACCTGTTCGCTCGGCTGGTCCCGGCGGTCCTTGAGCAGCATCCTCCGCCGCCAGGTCGGCAGTACGCGGCTCCGGAGGTCATCCGGTGGTTGACCACGCTGGCGCGCCACCTGGCCAAGCAAGATAAGCGCGGCGGCTCTCCCAGTGACCTCCAGCTCGACCTGCTGTGGCCGGCCGCGGGATGGCGCGCTCCGCGCTACGCCGTCACGGCAGTCACGACAACGGCCGCGGGTGCTCTGCTCGCATCCGGTGTCCCCGCCAGCTGGCCGCCCCCCGTGCCGCCCGTTCTCGGGCTGGCGGCATTCGTCGTGGTAACGGCGTGGATAGCAGCACAACCTGCGGTCGATCTCCGTCGACTCGATCTCAGTGGCCTGCGCACCTCCGCCGGACGCCGGCGAATCGGACGGTTCCTCGCGATCGGGCTCGCCGCCGGACTCGTGGGCGGCCTCATGCTCGCGCTGAGGTCCAGCGTGGTCGAGCTGGTGGACCAGCTCGTGATCATCCTTAAGTCCGGCGCGCTCGGGCTGGTGGGCGGTCTCATGGTCGGGCTCGGTAGCGGGCCCACCGCCCGCCCGACAGCCATCGACCGCCCCGCTCGGCTGGTGCAGCAGGGCATGGTCCACACCATCGCGGCGATCGTTGCGGTCCCGCTCACCTTCCTGCTCGCGGATAAGCTCATCGGCCGCGGGCTCTCGGCCGATGTCGTGGGCCAGCTGGTAGCCGGGGCGGGGGCCGCACTCGCTATCGGACTCGCAATCGGACTCGCGCGGGGGCTCGCTACCGGGCTTGCGGTCGGACTCAGTAGCGCGACCGCAGTCGGGCCCCCGTTCACCGTGGTGGCACTCGCGGTCGGGCTCATCTTTGTGGCCAGCTCACCGTGGCCGCGGTATCTGTTCGCCGTGCTGCTCCTCGCGTGCCGGGGGGATCTGCCGAGGCGCCCGGCAGTGTTCCTGGACTGGGCCTACCAGGCAGGACTGATGCGCCTCTCCGGGATTGCCGTGCAATTCCGGCATCGGGAGTTCCAAACCTGGCTGGCCACCCGCGACCAGCCGGATTGAGGGCGGCGCACCGATCCGCAACCTGGATACCTTGGCGTACTGGGCACGGACACTGCGGATACCAGCAGAGTTGCTGTGGTTCACGCTCCCGGACGAGAAACGGCAGCTCGCTACCACGGAGCCAGCGGCGCAACCACCGTCACCCGGTGTGCAGCCCGCCCCGGACACCAGCGGCGAGCACCCCGGCGATCCCGAGCGCGACCCAGTGCTGATCGCCCCCTGGAACCACCGGGGTACCGTCGAGGTGGCAGTCGGGCTGAACGGTGGTGACGGCCAGGTGAAACGCAGCGTGACCTCGATGCCGCTGCCGGGCTGGGCATGCAGTCGATCGACTTGGCCGAGAGCCTGGATTCACACCGCGGGACTGACAGTCTCCGTGACCTCTGCTTACGGCTGCAGCCGCACGGCAAGGTCCCGGCAGTACGGGACTTCTTGGAGCGGGCGAAGGGGCTCTCCTAGACGCGGCTCCGAAGCTGTGGGCGTACCGCCCAGCCGTCTTCGTCACGAGTGAAAGACGGTGTGAGGTCGACGAGACCCGGCCCGCCCAGCTCGTGCCATTCTTTCAGCACATTCACGAGCTCGTTACGCGCTTCGCTATTGCCCGCCGCGAGCAGGCCGCCGTTGCTGAGGCTCACCGCGATGCTGTCGGGTGCGGCCGTTCCAATTCCCCAACCGCGGGCGCCACCCACGCTGGCGGGATTAACCGTCGACGCCAGCAGGAATGCGGCAAAACCCCGCCAGCCGTCACCGCCCTGGTTGAAGAACTCGCGTTCGGGCTCAGCGTCGACGAGCTGGTCAAGCAATCGTTCGGCCACAGTGGGCGGCTGGCCGTGGAGCTGGTGGCCACTGATCCACCACGGTGGCCCGTCCGGCAATCGGCGTACCGCATCGACGTAACGGATCGGCAGCCCGAATTCGGTGATGACCTCGGGCGCCATCTCGATGAAATTGCCCGGATGCAGTTGTCCGTCACGGATGCAACCATCGACGACGCAACGAACCACGGCGTTCGCCACCGCCACATCAGCGATCTTCACCGGAGTCACGATCACAGCACCTGGCGTGGCTTGCTCGGCCCATGCCGTGGGCAACACGTGGGGTGTCACCCAGCCCACGATTCGATCGAACGGCCCTTCGCTCGCCCACCCCTGAAAGCCGTCCGAGGCGTGCAGCTCGATGTTGGCGTGCCGGGCCTGCTCGTGCCGGGCACGGGCCCGCTCGATAAGACCGTCATCGATGTCGATGGACACAACATGACCATCGGAGCCGACGATGCGAGACAGCAGCGCCCCGGAGTAGCCTGATCCCGTGCCGATCTCCATGACCCGCATGCCGGGTTGAACGTCCAGCATGCGCAGCATGCCATGAATCATGGTTTCTGTGGTAATTTGCGGAACCACTTCGCTATTCTCGGCCGTAGTCCAAGCGTCGTAATCGACTGTGACGGCAACCGCCGCGACGAGGTCTGTCACGTCATGCTCCACTCCGAAAGGTTGATGCGGAAACAGTGATCAGCGGTGCGGGCAGGAACCCATGCGGCTCCAGCGTTGACCGCGTGCAGCACGCGCATCACTTCGCCCGGGGTGGCGTCGCGGCGGGTCGTGCTAGCCAGCCAGCGGACAGCAGCCATGACGTGGTCGAACCGTGCCACGCTCAGCGCGAGACGAACGATCAGCTCGACCCACGCAGCACTCGCCGTCGCGAACAGGCCCGGCCGAACACGGAGCGCGGTAGCCATCGGCATAAATACGGCCCCGTCATGCGCATGGGGGATCCGACGGAAGGCCGACAGTGCTGCCTCAGCAGCCGGTAAGGGTTCTCCGCAGAGAGCAGTGGCCGGTAGGTTGCCGGGGTGGCAGACCAGGCAGCCGAGCAGACCGTGGACATTTACACCGACGGTGCATGCAGCGGCAATCCGGGGCCGGGCGGGTGGGGCGCCGTGCTGCGGTACGGCACGCGCGAGAAGGAGATCTACGGCGGCGAACCGGCCAAGACCACCAACAACCGGATGGAGCTGATGGCCCCGATCCAGGCGCTGGAAAGCCTGACCCGGCCGGTGGTGGTGCGGCTGCACACCGATAGCAAATACGTGCTCGACGGCGTCACCAAGTGGCTGCCGCGGTGGAAGAGCAACGGCTGGCAGACCGCTGGCAAGCAGCCGGTCAAGAACGCCGACCTGTGGCAGCGCCTCGACGCCGCCGTGCACCGGCATCAGGTGCAGTGGCACTGGGTCAAGGGCCACGCCGGGCACCCGGATAACGAGCGCGCCGACCAGCTAGCCGCCAGGGGCCTGCACGAGGCGTGCACGTAGCGGCCACCCCAGGAAGCGGAGGGGACTCGGCATGGTCAGCCCCACCAGGAACGGACGGTGTTGACTCGTCACGGCAAGGCTGTCGCTGCGGTGATCTCTATCGATGATCTGCGGGAGCTTGAGGCAGCGGAGGACGAGGCTGACCTGGCAGCGGCGCGAGACGCCCTGGCGAGTACAGAGCAGCGGGTTCCCCACCGTGAGGTGCTGGCCGAGTACGGCATCGCCTGAGCGGTGAGTTACGAGATCGAATGGACTGGTCCAGCACTTCGGGAACTGCGAAAGCTCGACAAGCCCGTCGCCCGTCGTGTCCTCGCTGCGGTGGGCGGTCTCAAACGGTCAGTGCATCAGCCGCTTCTATTAGCGCCTTTTCAAGCACTTCTGCTGGAGTTTTGAACCCCAGTGTTTTCCGGGGCCTCCGGTTCAGTTTTGCCGCGATCTCGTCGAGTTCAGTTTGAGTGCAGCATGACAGATCGGTTCCCTTGTCTGGGCACGCGTCGGCGAGCACCGCTCCCTGCCCTCCGATGCGCCGCCCGATCGACTGCACGCCATGGAATCCGGTCTGCGACGGCTGATGACCGTGGACACCTCAAACCTGGTGCAGGACAACGGGTCACTAGCATTTCTCGCCGACTGGGCTGCCGTCTTCGAAAACGCGGGTACGGAACTGGGTGAACTTGCCCGCAACGGCACCCTCCGCCGGGGCCTGCGCGCCGTTCTCGCCCACCACGTGATCTTCGCGTGGAACCGAGTCGGCCTATCCCACACGACACAAAGCATCCTCGCCAACGTCGCCCAAGCCGCCGTCCTTGACCAATAGCTCGCCAGCGCGAACACAAGCAGTGCGCACGCGACCACCGAAGGGGGCACTGTGGACAGAACCGGCAGCGAGCTGCTGTGCGGCAAGGTAGCCGAGTGGTTTCCACTCCTGCCTCGCGGACGGCCGCCCTGTAGGGCGCTCCCGTGCCGCGTTGACGAGATCCGCGAACTTGCGCGCTCGGCATCCTACGGCGCGAACGATGCCCGGATCTCGTTGGCCGCTGAAGCGCACAACAAGGCAGCGCTCATACTGAGCGACTGTGGCCTCGCTGATCTCGCGCAGCAGCTGTGCTGGCGGCAATTCGACATCTTCCGGGCCGCCACACCTCTGACGGCGAAAACAGCGAAAATTGCCCTTCAACCCATCGTCAACCTCGGACGCCCGAACAAGGCGTTGCACGACGTGGTGAAAGCTGGATTGGAGAAGAAGTGGCCGCCCCAGCAGATCAGTAAAAGGTTGCGTGAGGACTTCCCCGGCGACGATACTATGAGGCTTATTCACAGCCCATGAAACTAAGGTAGAAATCGGCGTGTCGAAGTAAGTGACGGCCCGTTTGATGCGAGAATTGGGTTACCACACTCAACCTCACGAAAACGGACCGTCCCTTGTATCATA
>JBOHFT010000172.1:0-9859 GCA_050699815.1 Pseudonocardiaceae bacterium
AAGCACCACTTGACACCGCCCGCTGACTATGACACTTCACCAGTCCAGTCAGGTGCGTATCGGCAGTTTCGGCAGGGTGATCATGTTGCGGAGGCCGGCGGGTTTCGGTGCCGCGGCGGCCATCCCCTGCGCGAGCAGCCTGCCGATCTCCGGTGGCGCGGCCGTCCTCGACCAGGCGAGCACGCGGAGGATCTGGAGCGGGCCGGGGTTGTGGAACCGGACGCTGCGGTCACCGAAGCCGACCGGCGCGGGGGCGAAGTCCGCGTCGCTGAGCTGCCCGAAGAGCCGGTCGGCCGCCACCCGCGGGTCCACATCCCCCTGCGCCACCGCGTCGCAGAGCTCGGCTGCCGTGGCCAGCAGCTGGTGGTAGCCGTCGTGCCCGGGAAACAGCGAGCCCACGTACTTCATGTCCGCCAGCTCGCGCAACCCGGAGTCCCGGCCGGTGGCGCGCAGCTGCCCGACCGCCACCTTCAGCTGCAGGGTGCCGAACAGCGAACCCAGCTCCCAGACCCGCAGCACCGCCTTCCACAGCACGGGGTCGGCCAGCGACTGGTGGACCATCGTGACGAGCTGGTCGTTGACGTCGATCAGCTGTGCCTGCAGCCGTTCCACGTACTCGAACCGCGCGGGGGCGAAGTCGTCGTCCGCCGCCGCCACGATCAGCCGCGACGCCAGCGCGTTGACCACTTCGAGGGAGGTGATCAGCGAGCGGGACAAAAACGGGTCGACCTCGCCCGCGGCGTCACCGAGCACGCACCAGCGGTGGCCGACAGAGCGCGACACCGAATGCTGCTGGCGGCCGGTCGACACCCACGGCTGCACCGCCCTCGCCCGTTCGAACTGGGCGGCGGCGGCCGGAATCCTGGCGAGCAGCGACCGGAACTCCGCTTCAGGGTCGTCGGCCTTGTCGAACCTGCCGGCGTCCAGAGAGAAACCGACGCTGCACACCAGGCTGGTCGAGGAGCGGTGGTTGCCGAACGGCGTCACCCAGAGGTAGCCGCCGTCGAACAGGTGGTGGAGAGTTCCGTGGCTCCACGGCACGGGAGCCTTCGAGTGCGGCGCGCAGACGTCGTCGAAGGGCCGCACGCCGACCAGGTGCGTGTAGAGGCTGCGGGTGCGGGCCCGCAGGCGCGTCGGCTCCTCCACCACGCCGGCCTGGCTCGCGAGCGTCCCGTCGGCGGGTTGGGTGTCGACCACGAATCGCGCGCGGTAGTCGTCCCCACCCGAGGTGCTGATCGAGACCTCGTCCTCGCCGAGCCGGATGCCGGTGATGGACACCTGCTGCCGCGCCCGCACCCCGTACCGGATCGCCGCGTGGAACAGGTGCGCGTCGACGTCCTGCCGGTACAGCGTGGCCTCGACGGGCACCGGCTTCGGGCTGGCGATCTGGAAGACGTCGCCGGGGTCCTGGGCGCCCCCCGGCCGGTGATAAACGAAGCCCAGCGTCCGCCCCACGCCGACGGCCCGGCTCACCCGCTCGGTGATCGCGGCGAATCCGGCGAGGTCGGCGAACTCCGGCACCTGGTAGCGCTCGGCGAGGAGCCGCAACAGCTCCGAAGTGTAGGAAACGGCGGTCTCCCCGATGGAGAACCGAGGATGCGTGCCCGGCCCGACCATCAGCACCCGCAGGCCGTGCCGCCCGAGTATCGCGGCGAGTGCCGCCGCGGTCAGGTTCGTGCCGAGGATGGCCACGTCGTAGCGGTCCGCCGAGGATTTCGGTGGTGTGCTCATCACTGCCTCCCACTCGGTGTGTCGTCGATGACGTGCTGGATGAGGGGTCTGGTGAACTCGATGAAACGGTCGGCCGACATCGACGCGAACGGCTCGGCCTGCAGGAGGTAGCGCAGGGCCGCGAGGCCGATCAGGTGCGTGCCGACCAGCAGCACGCGGCTGGGTGCCGCGGCCCGGCCAGACGAGTCCTGCAGGCTGCGCAGGAAGGGATGGACGAGGAACTCCCGCAGCAGCTGCTCCGCCCGTTCGCTGTCCCCGAGCGAGCGGAGCACGGCGGTGAACCGGTCCCGCATGTCCGTGCATTCCCAGCGCTCCAGGAAGATCCTGAGCAGCGTCTCGGCGTCGGTGGGAGCCGAGGGCACAGCCGCGTCGCCGCCGTGGTCCACCTCCACCGCCCGCGAGAACAGGTTCTCCTTTGTCCGGTAGTAGTAGTGCACCAGCGCGGCATCCACGTCCGCCCTCGACGCGATCTTGCGGATGCTCGCACCGGCGTACCCCTCCTCGGCGAACGTGCGCCGCGCCGCCGCCAGCACGCGCTCCGCGGTGTCGCTCGGGCCGGCTCTGGGGCCTCGGGGATGGCGCGACCGGGCCGTCATTGCGCCACCCCCGCGGTCGCCGCAGCGCCGTGGTCGGCCCGGATCTGGGCCAGCAGCAGCTCGTGCCAGCACTCCGCTGAGACGTCGAAGAACTGGCGCGCGGACAGCGACGACAGGCGCAGGTCCTGGCGGTACCGGTCGATCAAGCTCATCGCCATCAGGGAGTCGAAGCCGAGCTCGATGAGGTCGCTGTCCACGGTGACCTCTCCGGGGTCGAGGGTGAGCTCGTGCTCGATGCTGCCGAACACGTAGGCCCGCAGCAGCTCGCCTGCGTGCTCGGGGTCATCGCCCGCCCGCAGCACGCTGGCCAGGATCTCGGAGTGCTCGGCGGGCTGCTGCGCTTCGGCCGGGGTGGCCGGCCGCGGGTCCGGCCGCGCGGTGAAAAAGAAGCGCTCCCGCTGGAACGGGTAGGTGGGCAGCGCGACGCGCCCCGTGCCGCCGTGGTGCACCGCGGCCCAGTCCACCGCGACACCGGCGAGGTAGAACTCGCCGAGCGCGCGGAGGATCTGCTCGTCTTCACCGGCCTGCCGGGGCAGCGAGGCGATCCAGCGGTAACGGTCGTCGGTCAGGGTGCCCGAGCCGCGGCCGAGCAGCGCCGCGCCTGGGCCGAGCTCAGCGAAGCAGGTCACGCCGAGCTGCTCCAGCGCCCGCATGCCATCGGCGACTGCACCGGTCAGGTCCGACACCAGCGGGATCCTCGGCGGCCGCACGGTGATCTCGCCGGCTACCTCGGACAGCCGCGGCAGCTCCCCGGGCTGGTCGGCGCCCTGCATCAGGCGGCCGCGGGTAGCCACCAGCCGCAGCGCGTCGCCCAGCCCGAGGGCCCCCGCCACCGTCGCCGCCACGTACTCGCCGACGCCGTGCCCGAGCACCGCCGCCGGGCGCACACCCCAGGACATCCACAGCCGCGCGAGCGCGTACTCGACGGCGAACAGCGCGGGCTGGGCGTATTCGGCCTGGTTGAGCGGGGTTTGCCGGTCGTCGGCGGGAAAGGCGACGTCGAGTAGCGGGCGCTCCATCTGCCCGGAAAGCAGGCCGGCGCATTCATCGAGCGCGGCGCGGAACTCGGGCTCGGCCGCATAAAGCCCGTGGCCCATGTTCACGTACTGCCCGCCCGGCCCGCTGAACAGGAACGCCACCCGGTTGCGATGCCTCGGCGCGGCCTTCCCGGCGATCACCCGCGGGGCGTCGCGGCCGTCCAGGTAGGCACCGAGCTGCGCCTTGACGTCGGCGGTCGACGAACCGAGGACCGCGAGCCGGTGCGGGTGATGCGAGCGTCCGAGCGCGGCGGTGCGGCACACCGCGCTCAGCGGCAGGTCGCCGTCGAGCCGCTCGTGATACCGCCGCGCGAGCGCCCGCAGCCCGCTGGCGGACCTGGCCGACAGCGGCAGCAGCCCCAGCTTCCCGGGCCCGGGGCCGGTGCTGGCGGTGCGCTCGACCGGCGGCGCAGACGCGACGACCAGGTGCGCGTTTGTCCCGGACGCGCCGAACGAGCTCACTCCGGCCAGCCGCGGGCCTGGGGTGTGCGGCCAGTCCACCCCCACGGTGGGCACCGACACGGAGATCCGGTCCCACTCGATGTTCGGGTTGGGCCGGTCGAAGTGCAGGTGCGGCGGGATCCGGCCGTGGTGCACCGCCAGCGCGGCCTTGATCACCCCCGCGATCCCGGCGGCGGCTTCGAGGTGCCCGATGTTGGTCTTCACCGACCCGACCCACAGCGGACGGTCCGCCGGGCGGTCCACGCTATACACCGCGTCGAGCGCGTGCAGTTCGATGGGGTCACCGAGCGCGGTCCCGGTGCCGTGTGCCTCGACGTAGCCGATCTCGTGGCCGCGCACCCCCGCGTCGCGCAGTGCGGCGCGCAGCACGTCCTGCTGTGCCGTGCCGTTGGGCACCGAGATCCCGACCGACCGGCCGTCGTGGTTGACCGCGCTCCCGCGGATCACCGCGAGCACCCGGTCCTGGTCGCGCTGCGCGTCGGACAGGCGCTTGAGCACGATCACGCCGCAGCCCTCGCCGCGCGCGTAACCGTCCGCGGAGGCGTCGAAGGTCTTGCACCGGCCGCCGGGCGACAGTGCCTGCGCTTTGCTGACCAAGACGAAACTGTACGGCGAGAGCATCACGTTGACACCACCCGCCAGCGCCGAGTCGCACTCCGAGCGCCGCAGGCTCTGGACCGCGAGATGGATCGCCACCAGCGACGACGAGCACGAAGTGTCGATCATCAGGGCCGGCCCGTGCACGCCGAGGGTGTGCGCGAGCCGCCCCGCGATGAGGCTGTTCTCCCCCATGATCTGGTAGCCGTCGACGTCCTCGATCGGCGCGAACTGCTGGCGCAGGCGCACGTAGTCGCTGGTGCTGGCGCCGAAGAAGATCCCGGTCCGGGCGCCCGCCAGCGAATCCGGCGCGATACCGGCGTTCTCCAGCGCCGACCACGCCGTTTCCAGGGCGAGACGCTGCTGGGGGTCCATGCCGACCGCCTCGGCCGGGGACACCCGAAACGGCACGGGGTCGAACTCCTCGACGCCGTCGACGAACCCGCCGTCGATCACGTACGCCTTGCCGGGCACGCCGGGGTCCGGGTCGTAGTAGGGCTCCGGATCCCAGCGATCGGCCGGAAACCGCGTGATGGCGTCGGTGGAGTCGGCGAGCAGGTCCCAGAAGTCATCGACCCCTTCCGCGCCACCGGGAAAACGGCAACCGGCACCGACGATCGCGATCGGCGCCCGCGCCGCGCGCTCGCGTTCGGTGAGCGTCTCGCGCAGCGTGGCAACCATGTCCAGCGCCTGCTCGAGCTTGCGCCTCAGTCCCTGTTCGTCAGCCATCACCACTCCTGTCGGGCAGTGTCGTGTGCTGCTGCGCTCATCTCGGATTCGAACCGGGCCAGCAGCTCATCGTCGGTCGCGCCCGGCCGGTCGTCGGGCGGTGGCTCTGGTTCCGGCTCCGGCTCCGGTGGCTGACCGAGCTGGAGCGCGGCCTCGAGGTGGGTGGCCAGCGCGGTGGCGGTCGGGTATTCGAAGGCGATCGTGGACGGCAGGTCGAAGCCGACGAGCCGCTGCAGGCGCATCCGCAGCTCCATTGCCCCGACCGAATTCATGCCGAGCTCGAAGATGCCCTCGTTGTCCGCGAGGTCGTCACCGGCCGCCATGCCCAGCACCGCGGCCACCTCGCCGAGCACCGTGTCCACGAGCAGGTCGTGGCGCCGCTCCGGCGGGACCGCGGCGAGCTGGTCGGCCAGCCGCGATCCGGCACCCTCGTGGCCGTCGTCGCCGGTGACGACGCTGGGGACCGGGCCGGCCGCGTCCGGTGCCGCACCGAGCCGGTAGCTGCGGTGGTCCCAGGCGTACGTCGGCACCGACACCAGCCGGGCGCTGGCCGCAGACAGGCTTCGCCAGTCGACGGGATGCCCGTGGACGTGCAGCCGGCCACAGGCCCGCAGCAGCTCGACGGTGTCGTCGCCGTCGCGCACCATCGAGCCGATGGTGCGCCCGCTGACGCCGTGTGCGCCCAGCTCGTGGTCGATCGAGGTGAGCAGCAGGGGGTGCGCGGACAGCTCGACGAAGACGCGGTGGCCGTCGCCGGCCAGCCGGCGCGTCGCGTCGGCGAACCGCACCTGCTCGCGCATGTTGCGCCCCCAGTAGCCGGCGTCGAGCCTGGTCTCGGGCGCACCGGTGACCGCGGAGTAGAACGGCAGCTCGGGCTCGGCAGGCCGCAGCCAGTCCAGTGCGGACACGAACTCCGCGGCGATCGGGTCGACGTACGGGCAGTGCCCGGCGCCGTCGGCCTTGACCGGCCGGGCGAACACGTTGCGCTGCCTCAGCTGCGCGACCAGCCCGTCGATGGCGTCCCGCGCACCGGAGACCACAGTGGACTGTGAGCTGTTGAGCACCGAGACCCACAGCCGGCCCGGGTAGCGCTGCAGCTCGCGCTCGGTCGCCTCCGGGGACAGCCCCACCACGGCCATCCCGCCGCCGCGCCCGGCGAGCCGGGCGATGAAGGTGCTGCGCAGGCAGATCAGCCGGGCGGCGCAGGCGAGGTCCAGCGCGCCCGCGGCGTGCGCCGCGGCGATCTCGCCCATGCTGTGCCCGACCACCGCCGCCGGGTGCACCCCGCGGGACCGCCACAGCTGCGTGAGGCCGACCTGGATCGCGAAGACCAGTTCCTGGTGTGCCTCGGTGGACTCGGTCCAGCCGCCGGTGGCCAGCAGGTCGTGCACCGACCAGCCGAGGTAGCCCTGCATCACCTCGGAGCAGCGGCGCACGGCGTCGCGGAACACCGGCTCGTCGGCCAGCAGCGCGCGAGCCATGCCCGGCCACTGCCCGCCATGGCCGGAGAACACAAATACCGGGCCGCCGCTGGCATCCGGGACGGCCGCACCGGCCGGCTCCGCCGACTCGTCCCGCTCGACCTCGGCCAGCCGCTCAGCCAGCTCCGCACGCCCCCGCGCCGCCAGGGTGACCCGGTGCGCCAGGTGGGAGCGCCGCACGCCGGCCGTGTAGCAGATATCGGCGAGCCGCACCTCGGGGTGCTCGTCGAGGAACGTCCGCACCGAGCGGGCCTGCGCGGCCAGCGCGGGCCTGGTGGCCCCGGACAGCGCGAGCAGGTGGCAGTCCGTGGCGTTGCCGGGCTCCGGGGGGCCCGGGGTCTCGGCGGCGCCGACGGCGGCGAGCACGACGTGGGCGTTGGTGCCGGTGAAGCCGAACGCGCTGACCCCGGCCACCGGGCGCCCGGCCCGCGGCCACGGAATCCGCTGGGTGGGCACCCGCAGCGGCAGCTCGTCCCACGAGACCTCGGGGGTCGGCTGCGTGACGTGCAGGCTCGCGGGCACCTCGGCGTGGTGCACCGCGAGCACCGCCTTGATCAGCCCGGCGATCCCCGCGGCGGCCTCCAGGTGGCCGATGTTGCTCTTCACCGAGCCGACGTAACAGGGCTGCTCCCGCGCGCCGAGGGCGGCGCCCAGCGCCTGCAGCTCAATCGGGTCGCCCAGCGGGGTCCCGGTGCCGTGCGCCTCGACGTACCCGATGTCCGCCGGGCGGATCCCGGCGTCGGCGATGGCCGCGCGCACGAGGTCCGCCTGCGCGGGCCCGTTGGGCACGGTGAGCCCGCTCGACGCGCCGTCCTGGTTGACGGCCGAGCCGAGCAGCACGGCGAGCACGCGGTCGCCGGCCGCGCGGGCATCGGGCAGCCGCCGCAGCACGACGACCCCGCAGCCCTCGCCGCGGGTGTAGCCGTCGGCGGAGGCGGCGAAGGGCTTGCAGCGCCCGTCGGCGGCCAGCGCGCCCAGCGCCGCGCTCGCCCGGTGGATCGTCGACCGCAGCATCACGTTGACCCCGCCGACGATCGCCAGATCGCACTCGCCTACCCGCAGGCTCGCGATCGCGAGGTGCGTCGCGACCAGCGACGACGAGCACGCGGTGTCCACGGCCAGGCTCGGGCCCTGGGCGCCGAGGAAGTAGGACAGCCGCCCGGGCGCGCCGCTGAACGAGTTCCCGGTGCCGTAGAAGCCGTCCACCGCGTCCAGATCGGCCGCGGCCAGCGCGGCGTGGTCGGCGGAGTTCATCCCGACGAATACCCCGGTCCGCGTGCCGGACAGCTCGTGCGGCGGGATACCAGCGTGCTCGAGCGCTTCCCAGGCCACTTCGAGGAACAGCCGCTGCTGCGGATCGGCGGTGCGCGCCTCCTTGGGGGGCATCCGGAAAAACCGCGCGTCGAACTCGTCCACCGCGTCGAGGAACCCGCCGTACCACGTGCCACCGTCGGCGAAGCGCCCCGCCGGGACCTCGGTGATCGCGTCGACCCGGTCGCAGAGCAGGCGCCAGTAGCTGTCCGGATCGCTTGCCCCGCCGGGGAACCGGCAGCCGATGCCGACCGCGGCGATCACGCCGCCGGTGTCCCGGGTATCCGGTATGCCCGGCACCCGCCGCGCCGGGGCCGGCACCCGGGGTGCGGCCCCAGCCTCGGTGGCCCGGAGGTGGTCGGCGAGCCTGCGCACCGAGGGGTGGTCGAACGCGAGCGTCGACGACAACCGGCGGCCGAGCACGTCTTGCAGGGTGCGCCGCAGCTCGACCGCGTTGAGGGAGTCCAGCCCCAGCTCGGCGAAGCCCTGGGTGTGCCCGACCTGCTCAGCCGCAACACCGAGCAGGTTGCCGACGGCCGAGGCGACGACGTCGTCGAGCGTGCGGTCCGGGACCCGGGCCGCACTCGGCGGCTCCCCAGCCGGCTCCCCGGACGGCTCCCCGGACGGCGCGTCGGCCGGCGGCCCGCCTGGCGTGTCGAACCAGAAGTGCCGGTGCTGCCACGGATAGCCGGGCAGCCGGTGGCTGGTGCCGTCGCCGGGCAGCACCCGGTCCCAGCGGACCGCCCGGCCCGCGGTGTACAACCGGCCCAGGCTCGCCAGCATGGCGCAGCGGTCGTCGGTGTTGCGGCGCAGCGACGGGACGACCAGGCCCGCACGCTCGGCCAGCAGCTCGTTGAGGGGTCTCGCGAGCGACGAATGCGGGCCGAGCTCGATGAAGATCGTCGTGCCGGCCTCGATCAGTTTCGCCGCGGCGGGGGCGAATTCCACCGGCTCGCGCACGTTGGCCGCCCAGTAGTCCGGGCCGAACCGGGGCACCCCTTCGGGATACGGCGTGGTGGTCGCCACCGCGATGGTGGGCTCGGCCACCACGAGATCCCGCAGGCCATCGCGCAACGGCTGCTGGAACACCGACATCTGCCTGCTGTGGAAAGCGTATTCCCCCGGCATCCGGCGAAAACCGATGCCCTCGTCCGCGAACGCCGCGCACAGCTCGTCGATCGACTCCGGGGCACCGGAGAGGACCGTCGACTCCGGCGCGTTCTCCGCCGCGACATCGACCCCGGGCACCCGGGCGGCCCGCTTCTCGGCCTGGTCCCTCGGCAGCTCGACGGCGACCATCCGGCCCCGCCCGCTCGCAGCCGCGAGCAGCTCCCCGCGCAGCACGATCGTGCGCACCGCGCTGGGCAGGTCGAGCGCGCCGGCGACGTGCGCGGCGGCCACCTCCCCCATCGAATGCCCGATCACCGCGTCCGGCTCGATGCCCCACGAGCGCCACAGCGCGGCGAGCGCGACCTGCACGGCGAAGATCACCGGCTGCGCGTAGCGCGTGTCGGTCAGGTGGCGCGCGGCCGCGCCGACCGCCAGCTCGGCCCGGACCGACCAGCCCGCCAGGTCCGCGATGAGCCGGTCACAGGCGTCCAGGGTGGTGCCGAAGACCGGATTAACGTCGCTGACGTCGCTGAGCAGGGCGGTGGCCATGGACGGCCATTGCAGGCCCTGCCCGGAGAAGACAAAGGCGGTGGCCCCTTCGAGCCGGCCGGCCCCGGTGCTGGTGTTCGCGGCGAAGCCCGTCTCGGCGAGCGACGAGAGCTTCTCGTGCAGCTCGTCCGCGCCCACGGCGGTGAGTGCGGCGCGGTGCTCGGCGTAGTGGTCGCGGGCGGCCGCGGCGCACGACACATAGCCGGCCACGGATTCGCCGGTCGAGCGCAGCTCGCCGAGCCGGTCGCGGTGGCGG
>JBOHFT010000173.1:0-9738 GCA_050699815.1 Pseudonocardiaceae bacterium
GGGTGGTGGAGGTGGTAGAGGTGGGCGTAGTGGGTGTTGTTGGCGAGGAGCTGGGTGTGGGTGCCGGTTTCGGTGATGTGGCCGTTGTTGAGGTAGATGATGTGGTCGGCGTCGGTGACGGTGTGGAGGTTGTGGGAGATGATGATGGTGGTGCGGCCGGTGATGAGGCGGCGCAGGGGGGTGAGGATGCGGTCGGTGGTGTCGGCGTCGAGGCTGGTGGTGGGTTCGTCGAGGAGCAGGATGGGGGCGTCGCGGATCATGGCGCGGGCGATGGCGATGCGCTGGCGCTGGCCGCCGGAGAGCAGGCGGCCGCGCTGGCCGACGCGGGTGTTGTAGCCGTGGGGGAGTTCGGTGATGAAGTGGTGGGCGTCGGCGGCGTGGGCGGCGGTGAGGAGGTGGTCGTGGGTGGCTTCGGGGCGTCCGGCGAGGATGTTGTCGGCGATGGTGCCATCGAGGAGCAGGGTTTCCTGTAAGACGATGGCGATGTTGGCGCGGAGCTGGTGGGGGTCGAGGGTGTGGAGGGGGTGGCCGTCGAGGGTGATGGTGCCGGTGGTGGGGTCATAGAAGCGGAGCAGGAGTTTGAGCAGGGTGGTTTTGCCGGCTCCGGAGGCGCCGACGATGGCGGTGGTGGTGCCGGGCGCGGCGGTGAAGCTGATGTTGTTCAGGACGGGGGTGGTGGTGGCCGGGTAGGTGAAGCTGACGCCGTGGAGCGTCAGGTGGCCGTGGGCGCGGCCGAGGGGGGTGGGGTGCGCGGGGGTGGTGATGGTGGGCTGGTGGTCGAGGAGCTCGATGATGCGCTCAGCGGCGGCCGCGGCGGCGAACAGCTGGGTCGATAGTGCCCCGAGGCCCTGGACGGGCTGGTAGAGCTGGGCGAGGAAGACGAGGAAGGCCAGCAGCTGGCCCAGGGTCAGGCGCCCGCTGATCAGTTCGTGGATGCCGGCCCCGACGATGACCAGCACACCGAGGACCTGGATGAGGTCGATCAGCGGGGAGAACAGGGCACCGAGGCGGGTGGCGGCGAGTTCGGCGCGGACACTGCCCATGCTCTGGGTGGCGAAGCGGTCGGTTTCGGCGGTCTCGCGGCCGTAGGCCTGGATGAGGGTGACGTTGCCCAGGCTTTCCTCAGCGACGGTGGTGATGGACCCCGCGCGGGCCCGGACTTCGCGGGAGACGATTTTGATGCGCCGGGCGAAGGCGCGCGCGGCGGCCCAGAACACCGGCACCGCGATCAGCGAGACCAGCGCCAGGCGCCAGTCCAGGTAGAACAGGACCCCGGCGAACACGACGATCTTCATCAGGTTCGCGACGATCCCGATGACACCCGACAGCACGACCGATTCGATGGCATCGACGTCACCGGTCAGCCGCGACAGGGTGTCCCCCAGGCGGCGGCGGTCAAAGAAACTGACCGACAGGGTATGCAGATGGGCAAACACCCGCGTCCGCATCCGGTGCAGGAAATTCTCCCCGATCCACGCCCCGAGATACGCCCCGGCGAACCCCAGCAGCCCAGCCAGCACCGTGATCCCCACAAACACCGCCGCCACCACCGGGAACACCCCGAAATCCCGCGGGGTCAGCACCTCATCCACCAGCACCTGGAACATCATGATCGCCGCCGCATCCACCACCGGCGTCACAATGATCAGCACCAGCGACACCCACAACCACCGCCGGAACGGCCGCGCATCAGGCCAGAACCGCCGGAACACCTCCCGCACCCCCACCACCGGAGCCGCCTCCACCAACCCCCCCACACCATCACCCAGCACCCCACCCCGCGACGACCGCAACACCCTGGGCACAACCACCCCTCTCCCCTCACAACGACGACGGCGGCCCCCACCCCACTGACGGGAGTGGAGGCCACCGCCGATGAACCAGTGGGACTAGCCCAGAAGGCCACTCAGAAGGCCGCGGCGGTAGTAGTAGTTGCGGTAGTAGCCGTGGCCATAGCCGCCATAGCCGCCATAGCCGCCGTGGCCGCCGTGGCCGTAGTAGCCGTGGCCCCCGTAGCGACTCTTGTGGTAGTGGCCACCGTGGCCACCGTAGCCACAGTCCCCACCCATTGCAAAAACACTCGAGATCTTCATACTTACATTCCCCTCCTTCATCTCTGACTCCGCTCGTGACAGTCGGCGGAGTAGCCATGCCCCCAGAAGGCCTCGCGTTGCAGTAGCCAGGAGTGCAGCCGGTCGCGAAGCCGACACTTACAGTAGTACTAGGGACTGCCGATTTGCGCAATATGAGTTACTCACACCTACCGTGAGTACTGGTTCGTGACGTTGAGTGAGAACGTGGGTCCAGCTCGGCTTCGTTCCATCCGAGCAGCTCAGCGGTAGAGGGTCACGGACACGTGCGCACCAGCGTCCAGACCAGTAGCAGGTTCGGGCGTCACGAGACAGCCGTCGGCAGGCATTCACCCCACCGAGGGGGTTTTGCGGCTACCGCCAATGGCCGGCGCGTCAGTATCTACTTCCACAAAGGCGCGCCGGGCTTACGTAGCCGTACTGGTAGGAGTAGACAGTGTCGTAGCCCTTGAAGCCAGTGTCGTAGCCATTGTAGTAGCCGGGGTACCCACCGTAGTAACCCCCATAGGGGTAGTAATCCTTGTAGTCACTACACCCGTAGCCGCAGCCCCCACCAAGCGCAAAGATCCCCGAGATCCTCATCAATCCCCCTCCTTCATCTCTGCTTCCACTAGTGATAATTGACGGAGTAGCCATGCCCTCAGAATGCCTCGCGCGCAGTAGCTCGAAAGTGGTGGCCGGCCCCGGCGATGCCGACACGTTCAGTAGTACTATGAGCTACCTTCTTGCACAATATGAGTAACTCATGCCTACCGTGAGTGCTGGCTTGTATACCCTAAGTAAGATCATCGTGGGCTTGCTCCCTCCGAACAACTCAGCGGTAGAGGGTCACAGACACGCGCGCACCGGCGTCCAGACCAGTAGCGACCACCGGCAGGCCGATGCTGCTGGGCTGCCCGTCTTCGCGCCATAACCGGCACTTCGTGGCCGCCTAGGCTCCGGTGTAGAGCCTCGCGAGATCCACCAGTTCAACGTCGTCCCGGGTACGGGCGGCATCGAGCAGCCCAGCGGTGAACCCGGTCCGGGAGAACAGCAGCAATCGGGCCTGCGTCGCGTCGTGACCTCACTGCACCAGCAGAACCCGGATCCGTTCCAGCCGGTCGAGGTCACCGACGGACCGAGGCCGGTTGGTGGCCTTCGCCTCCCCGATCGCCCGGATGACGGCCCGCCGGGCGTGCAGTTGTTCGCCGTCGGCCAGCGCGATCACGTCCAGCTCGTGGGTGGTCCGGCCGGTCGGATCGTTGAGCACAGCCTGACCCACGATCCCCACGGGACCGCCGAGTGTCATGGCAGCGGCGAATCGGCGGGTCCACTCCCGGGCCAGATCCTCGATGTGCGGACCGAGCACCCTGGTCGCGAATGCCTCCGTCGAGGCCTCCCACGCGGTCGGCGCGCGCCGTTCCTCGTACATCGCCTGACGCGGCCGGACGATCAGCATGCCGAACCGGATGATCGGATCGGCTACCGCCGGACGGTCCACGTCTCTACTAACTCGACCTGGACTAAGTACAGTTAGCCTCGTTGGCCATGCCCGGCTGTCGGACTCTCCCAGACTCTCGTGGATACATCAGCAGGTCGACTCCGCAGCAGTACGCCGGTCGCCGCAGCGCACAAGCTGCTTTAGGATGAAGAGGCCGTGGGCAGTTCAGATCCGCCCAGGTATCACGATTGGCCTTGATCCCACCGACGAGCCGGGTTGCCGATCACCACAGCCCGCTGTAACGGCCTCTGGCTAGGCTTGAGCGTGTTGCTAAATCAGTCTACCTCCACCGGCTGGCGAGCCACTGCCCCCGTCCTGGCTGTGCACGGCGGTGCCGGTCGCATCGTGGCGGAGGAGTTCAGCGCGCAGCGGGCTGCCGCGGCCAGGCGCGGGCTCGGCCAGAGCTTGGCAGCGGGCATGGCAGTGCTGCGCAACGGCGGGTCAGCGCTGGACGCGGTGATCGCTGCCGTGCTGGTCCTCGAAGACGACGAACAGTTCAATGCCGGCCGGGGCGCTGTCCTCACGTCCGCTGGTGGCGTGGAGCATGACGCGGCGGTGGCTGACGGGGCGACGCGCCGCGCCGGGGCGGTGACCTGCGTGAGCGGTATCCGCAATCCGGTGCTCGCCGCACGAGCGGTGCTGCAACGGTCGCCGCATGTGCTGATGAGCGGAGCGGGAGCGCAGGCGCTCGCCCGTCGGGAGGGCCTCGCGTTCGTGCCGGACGACTGGTTCGTGACCGCTCGCCGACAGCAGCAGCTGACCGGGACCCTGCCCAGCGGCCAGGCCGAGCCCGAGTCCACGGGCGGGACAGTGGGCGCCGTCGCGCTGGACAGCGAGGGACACCTCGCAGCGGCGACCTCGACCGGAGGCACCACCGGCCAGCTCGCCGGCCGGGTCGGGGACACCCCACTCGTCGGCGCCGGCACCTGGGCCGACGACCGCTGCTGCGCGGTCTCGGCGACCGGCGACGGTGAGGCACTCATCCTCAGCGTGTTCGCCCATGAGGTCGACGCGCTCGTGCGGCTTGCCGGTCTCAGCCTGGGCGCGGCCTGCCAACGGGCCCTGCAGGAGGTCGCGGCCAGGGCGGGGACCGGTGGCTGCATCGCCGTGGGGGCGGACGGCACGGTGGCGATGCCGTTCACCAGCGCGGGGATGTTCCGAGGCTGGATAGACGCGACCGGCGGCCGCTGGATCGGGATGTTCGCCGAGGACCACCAAACCCCATAGGTCACTGCGCGCGGAGCTGATTGCGCAGGCCGGAACCCGTCCGCGCCAGGTCGAGGCGGCTCAGGCAGTCGCCTTTCTCAGAAGCAGCGCCAACTGCTCGGCGGTGTCGCGCGTGTTTCCTGGCACATGCGTGTGCTTGAGCTCGGGCAGGATCCGGCCGAGCAGCACCACCGTTCGGGTCGAGGCCACGTCACCGACCATGGCCCCGATCTGGCACATGGTCACCTCGGCATCGCTCCAGGCACCCACCTTTACCTGGGCACCAAGCAAATACCCGAGGTGCAGGTAGCGACCGCGCACCTGATGGGGTGCCGTCGCCCAGACCGATTGCTCGAACTTTCCCACCGCCTCGCGCGGGTAACCAAGATCGGCCAGCGCCATCCCCTCATGCCAGGCCAGCTCGCGCTCATCAATCCACCATGCCCACTTCGGGTCGCTGTCTCGCATGCCGTCTGCATAGTGTGAGCGCACCTGGCCGAACAGCCTGAGCGCTTGCTCGTCACCGCCTTGCGCCACAGCGCGTGCTTGACGCATGACGAAGAGTGTCTTGACTCGGGGCGAGAGCCGATCGCGACTCTCCAGCACCGAGCTCGCCAGCTGCAGAGCTTCGCGGGGCCGCCCGAGAAAACCGGCGTGCATGCTGGCGTTCTGGAGTGTGAGCAGCTCCATGCTCCGGTCACCAGCCAGCCGGGAGAAGTAGAGCGCCTCCTGGTTCATGCGCCGTACATCGTCTTGCCGATCGGCATCATAGAGCAACCATCCGGCAACTTCGGCCAACTCGCCTGCGGTGGCTTGCAAGTCACGCTCAATAGATGGCTCGTAAGCACCAGAGCCAAGCTGTTGATGCACCGAGCGGAAGAATCGAACAGCCAGGCCCGCCAGGCCGGTGCCGCCGAAGCGATTGTCCAATTCAACAATCTGCCGGATGTGTTGCTGTACCGCTTCGAGGTAGGCCGGGTCGGCATAGGATGTCACGGGAAAGGTGATGAGCGACGGTGCGGCGGTGACACTCAGGTCCGGGAAAGTGGCTGGCGTGGTGCCGGGGGCGAGGGAAGCGATGCCCTGGTCCTCGGTGGTGATGGCGGCGAGGAAGCGGTCCCGCTGGATGTCGGAGGCGTGCTCCAACGCCTGGTCCAGGGCACGGCGCAGGGCCAGGCTTGGCGGGTGGGTGCCGCGTTCGGCGTTGCCGACCGTCCGCTTCGCGAACCCCAGGGTTTTGGCGAAGTCGTGCTGGGACTGGCACAGCCCCACGTCACGGAACAGGCGGATCCGGGGCGGGGTCCATTCCATTTGTGAAGCGTAGCACCTGAGCCAGCCGCCGAGCGCACCGCGATCCTCGAGGACGGCGAGCACCTCGACATCGCCACGCCACTGCACTGACACGCCCATCCCCCATCGATAATGCGCCGTAGCTAGTGCAGGATTGTTGTGGCTGCATTCACTGCGGAGTGAACCTCCTGCGCGATCCGTTGCGCCAGCAGGTTGGCATCGCCATCGGTAGCAGTCGGAGTGCCCACCAGCTCGACATGCTCCGCTCCATCCGACAAGACGACCGGAGCGCCGACGAAGAACTGATAGGGCGCGTAAATGGCGCTCGTGATGATGAGCACGTGACGCCGCTGCACCAAGGGGATCCGGTCGAGAAGGAACGCCATGCCGTCAGAGGTATTCGCGCGCCGGTGAGCACTGCTGGATGGGGCGGCGAGCACGCGGAGATTCGTGCCGATAGCAGTGTCGAACTCGTGGTCCTGCCAGGCGGCACTGCCGGTGCCTCCGGTTGTCAAAGCGCCAGCTTGGAGGGGGCCGAAGGCGTCCGCGAGGTAGCGAAGAAGGTTGCTCCACTCGGTCCGATCCGCCACGCTGTCGGGGTCGCTAGCATTTTCATGATCGCTCAGCGCCCGCTCGGCGGTGACGGCAACCAGCACGCCGAGGTCTACCCCACGGCTCGCGAGGTCCCGTGCGAGCGCGGTCCGGAGACGGTTTCCGGTGGTAGCGCCACCAAGCAGGACCGTTATCTCATATGACGCACGGCAGGGGGCCGCGGTGTCGAGTAGACCGAGGGGACCCGCAGCCGATAGCAGCGCTCGAATCTGGTCTGTTGTCCACGTCGCTGGGATGGCATCCCGCCGTTCGGCGCCACGACGGGTGTCGAGAGTGCTGGCGCTCTACGTCACCAGAGCCTCAAGATTACCAATGGGCGGTCGAAAGCACGTGGGTCCCGGAAGGTGGGCTTCGCACTGCCCCCGCCCGCCTGCTCGGGGAAGATCTTACCCCCGGAGATGCAGGTGGGGCAGTTCGGCACCGGCATATCACCGGAAGCCTCGGCGCGCCGCTCTCCTTGCCAGGTTTCGCTCGATTCCGCCGAGGTATTCCGCCCGGGTTGGGCCCTCCAGCACGCATGATCACCCTCTGTCAACGCCCCACTTCATCACCAAAGATGTGCACAGTGTGTCACCCACCTGTGCACACAGTGTAAACGGATCACGCGTCGGGGACACCGGGTGGCCGCGATCGCCCGTCTGGTGGCGGCCCCAGCGGACACCGGGGGATGTGATCCGCACTTCGCCACGTACGTCATAGGAAGACGACGGTGTCCCCGCTGGCCAGTGGGAGATCGCCATCGCAGCTGATCTGGTCGCCGTTGAGCGCGGCGGCGACGTGGCGGTTCAGGACGAGACCCACCGCGTCGGCCGCACCGGACAGAGTGGCGGCGCGGACGGTGCGCGGGCCGCGGTGCCCGTTGCGGGCCAGCGTGCCGTAGCACTGCACGGTGATCTGCGGAGCGGGGTGGCGCCGGGCGGTGCGGTAATCGTCCGGGCAGTTGACGTTGACCACCGAGTCCAGTGCCGGGTCGGCTGCGGCCAGCGCCGGGTCGGTGAGCAGCGCAGCATCGTCCAAGCGCAGCGTGGCGCACCGCCGGAACAGAAAAGCCGGGCGCAGATCGCCGGTTGCCACCAGTTCGGCGGTCAGCGGCGCGAGGGTGACCCGGTAGGCGGCGGCAAGCGGCTGCGGGAAACCGCGGGCGACCGGGAGCACCACGTCGGTGCCATCGATCAGCGCGCCCAGCACCCGGCGGACGAACACGGGGTGCAGGAACGGCAAGTCGGTGGAGCACACGAAAGCGACCTGCGCTCGACCAGTCAGCGCAGCCAACCCCGCGGCGATGCCTTGCAGCGGTCCCAACCCCTCCTCAGGATCCTCCACAACGTCCACCCGCGGCGGGATCTCGGGTAGCGGCTGACCCGGGGCGCGGACCACCAGCAGCGGCCCGTCGACCGCGCGGGAAAGCACACCCAGGGTGCGGCGCAGCAGGGTGGAGCCGTGCCACTCCAGTGCGGCCTTCGGAGTGCCCATCCGCGACGAACGCCCCCCAGCCAGCACCACCCCAGCCGCCACGTCCCCGATCGTAACCCGCATTCCATGCCGCGTTCTGGATGCAGACTGCAGTAATCCCAGTCCTCATTACTGCAGTCTGCATCCAGAACGCGGTGCGGTTCACGTGTCTCCGGGCGGGCGCTGCCGCTACCCGGCGCTCGCCAGCGATCACGGCACCCATTGTGACAGTTGTGTGCGGAAACCCCGGTCTGGCCGGGGGTTACTCGAGTTCCGAAGCGACGCCGCCGCGGATGATCCTCGGCTCCCACCTGGTCAACGACCTGCCATAGTGGGGTTCACGGGCACGGAGGAACGGTTGGAGATGCTTGTCCCGCCAGAGCTGCTCGCACGCGGCGTAACCGTCGGCCGTGCAGCTGAACGGCGGTCCGGTCCAGCCGCACTCACAGCGGGGCACGTACGCCAGGTAGCGGCCATCCACGTGCGAACGCACGTCTCTCCCGTCGGTGAGCCTCCCATCGGCCTGCCGGCCGACGACAAGGCACTGGTGTCCGTTGGTTGATTCGTCAACGTCGCCAGCCCGGTGGAGTAGCACCGTACAAGAGTCCTGCGTTTAGTTTAACGGAAGATGAACGCAGGGCCCTCGAACGGGTGGACTTGAGGGGCGCTCACGCTGCTGGGCTCCGACGGCGAGGAGCTCGTCGCACCCCACGCAGCGTGTCACCGGGGGCACGGCTGGTCATGACGGTGGCGGCAGGAGAGTGGTGAGATAGGCGGAAAGGGCCGCCTTGAGCTCGGTGGCCACCGCGACGTTGATCGCGCCGTCGGCGTCGGATAGCAGCGCGGTAAGGATGCGCACGAACACCAGCGCGGCCGCCATGCGACGTTCGGGAGTCAGCGCTTTGGCGCTGAGCAGGTGCGCGACCCGGGCGGTGAGGGCCTCGCGGAGCAAGCTGGTGATCTCCGTGGTTTCGGATGCCGCGGCGGCGCCGGTCAGCAGCTCCACCAGTCCCGGGGTGGTGGTGCGGTAGCTGAGAACGGGATCGATGACCGCGTTCACCACCTGCGCGGGCGAGCGGGGGGGTGGGTGCGGCCAGCGCGGTGGCCGCGATCTCGTCGATCGCGGCGAGGTGGTTGTGGGCCAGTGCCTGAAGCAGGGCGCGCTTGTGCGGAAAGAACTGCTCATATTTCATGTGAGTAGCTGCTCACATTCTAGGGATGTTGCGATGCCGTCGGTGTTGATCACAGGGTGCTCCAGTGGGTTCGGCCTCGAGTCCGCGCTCGCGCTGGCCCGGCGCGGTTGGCAGGTGTTTGCCACGATGCGCGATCTGGATCGGCGCGGCCCGTTGGAGCAGGCGATCGAGCGCGCCGGGGCCGACGCCGACGCCGACAGGGTCAAAGACGACGGGGTCAGCGCCAGAGTGGAGCTGCTGCAGCTGGACGTCTGCGATCAGGGCTCGATTGATCGAGCCGTCGCCCAGGAGGATTATTCAGGCGGCCGTGTAGAAGTGCAGTCCAATTACAGCTGAGATGGTTGTCGCGAATGTTGCAAGGGGGCGACGGTAGTCGGTGTGCATGATTCTCCAGGTCCTGAAGTTTGCGATGGCC
>JBOHFT010000174.1:0-9735 GCA_050699815.1 Pseudonocardiaceae bacterium
GGTGGTGGCGCGGTCGGTGAGCCAGGTGCGGGTGTGCTCGTCGGGCCAGCCGCTGGCCAGCGCCCATACCGCGGCCTGCCGGACGTGCTCGTTGTTGTCGGTGGTGGCGCGGTCGGTGAGCCAGGTGCGGGTGTGCTCGTCGGGCCAGCCGCTGGCCAGCGCCCGTACCGCGGCCTGCCGGACGTCCCAGTTGTTGTCGGTGGTGGCGCGGTCGGTGAGCCAGGTGCGGGTGTGCTCGTCGGGCCAGCCGCTGGCCAGCGCCCATACCGCGGCCTGCCGGACGTCCCAGTTGTTGTCGGTGGTGGCGCGGTCGGTGAGCCAGGTGCGGGTGTGCTCGTCGGGCCAGCCGGTGGCCAGCGCCTGTACGGCGGCCTGCCGGGCCGACCGGGTCCTGCTCCGTGTTTGGGCCCGGAGGTACTGGTGTAGGTCCGGGCTTGCGGGGAACAGTGCGACAGCAATGGCGGTGATCGTTTCGGCCACTGCCACTGCAGCGGCCGAGACGAAGGGTCCGTCGGTGAATGGTGTCCGCCGGTACCACTCCAGGTAGACGTCCCGGCCGGGGAACGGAACCCCGATGTCACGCAACGCGGTCACCGCACCGCCCAGTTCGCGGACCGACTCCGGGGCTTCAAATTGATAGCTGTTCTTGATGTCCTGGGTGGCGGCGGTGAGCTGTCGGGTCAGGGTGTGCAGGATGTCGCGCCCTTGCCGGTGCAGGGGTGCCAGGCGGCGGGCTTCGGTCAGGCACCGCAGGCCCAACATGAGCAGGCGTGCACCGCGATCGGGGTTGAGCCGGGCACGGGGGGCAGCAGCGAGGTCGAGCAAGTGGTCCACGACGCGGGCGAGGAACCGCTCGTGGATCATCCCTGCGACCAGCAACAGCACTTCCTGCCATACTGGGTCCTCAGCGTGGGCGCCGTACACGTCGGTAACCAGCTCGTCGATCGTGAGGTCCTGGGCGACGTTGACTCGGTAGACGATGTCATCGGCGCAGCAGTACTCCAACAGGGCGCGGTGCACAAACCCGTAGAGGCCGGGCCCGAACCGGGACAGGATGAAGTTGCGGTCCCGGAACTGCTCCAACATCGCCTTGGCCACGATCTTCGACTGGTCGGGGGGCTGCTGGTAGCGCTCATGCAGATAGGCTTGGAACTCGGTCAGCAGGTCGTGACGGGTGATCCGGTTCCCGGCTACGCCGTCGCGGCCGTCCTGCATGCGGCGGGCGATGCGGCGCAGCAGTTCGCGTTTGTCTTCCTCGTCGATGTAGTCCATCGCCACCCGGGTGTCGCGCACGGCCCGGTTGAGGTCCCAGTGTTGGGTCAACAGCTCCACCGCGTGCTGGTACACCCGGTGGCGTTCCTTGGGTAACTCTCGGCGCCGCCCGATCACGGTGAGGATGGTCAGCAGCAGCGGGTTCCCAGCCAGGTCCCGGGCCGAGACGGACCGGTCGATCGCGGCCAAGAGCCGGGTACTGCGCTGAGCGGCTTCACCTGGGTCGGTGTGGTAAGCCAAGGTGTACCAACGGCGCACGAACTGGGTGATCTGGTCAGGGCCAAGGTCCTGGAGGGTGTGCACGCTGAACCCCGCCCCGTCCAGGACCGCCCGGCGATAGCCGATCACACGGGACGTGACGATCACCCGTACCTGCGGAAAGTGGGCGGCAAACGCGGCGATCCGCCGCGCGGTATCGTCACGCTGCGCGGGCTGGAACAGCTCATCCAGGCCGTCGAACATCACCACCGCCTGACCGTCACTGCGCAAGTAGGCGTCAAGGACGTCGCGGGGCAGCCCCAAGTTCTCGTGGGTGTGCAGGTAGTCCAGGTAGTCCAGCACAGTGCCGTCCGACCACCGCCCAGCGCGCCAGCCGGGGTCAGCGTAGCCGCGCAGCTCCACCAGCAGCGGCAACCACCCGGCCAACCGAGACAACACCCCATCATCCCCGGTCTGGGTGTCGGCAGCGAACAGACCAGCCAGGGTGAGGGCGAGGTATCGCAGCAGCGACGACTTCCCCGCACCCGGGTCGCCCAACAAGGCAACCAGCCGTTGACTCGGCTCGGTCACGACGTCGAGCACCGGGCGCGGGATGCTGGCGGCATGTGCTGCGCGTGCTTTGGCCAGCAGTTCCCGATCCAGCTCCTCCGGCAGTTCCTCCAGGTCGAGATCTCCTGCCTCCAGTAACCGTCGCCGCAGATCCTTGGGCAGCTCCATCGGTGGAGGGTCGGCCCGCACGTGTTGCTCGATGAACACCTGCGCCAACAAGACCGGCAGTTGCTCGTCCAGTCCTTCCGGGCTCAACCTGGCCAGCTCCAACACCCGATACCGATCGACCACCGCCGCCAGATACGCAGCCCGCATCCCATCGCCCAGCTCCCGCGACACCGCGGAGCCCACACCGTCAGCGGCTGGCACCTCCGGCGCGGATCGCGTGAGTTGAGTCAGTGCCTGCAGCAGCGCAGTTTCCAGGCCGCCGGGGCTGGTCACGGTCGTGGCAGTCACTTGGCTGTTGGTCAGCCGTTTCCGGAACGCCTCCTGCCGTGAGCTGTGTTGTGGATCTCGGAACAGCGCCGCCGTGCCTTGGGTGTCTTCACCAACGAGGAACACCAGCCGCGGCTTCCCCGCCTCGGTTGCCGCCTCGAACTCCAGCTCCGTGTACGACACCTCCGGACGGTCCCGCACCGGCGACCCGTACCGGAACCCCACAATCACCGCATACACATCTGCGGCCAGCACCGCATCCCGGGACACCGACGCCGGCTGTTCGTCCCGCGCAGCGAAGTACGCCATATCGACCACGGCATCACCCGCCCGGGCCACCGCCGACTCCGCCGCCGCCACGAACGATCGCCCCGCCGGGAACTGCCGCAACTCCGACGTGTGAGACAAGAACACTCGTCGAGGTGGCGGCTGATCACCGGTCATGACGCACAGCATCCCAGTCGGCAGCAGCGGATGTGCAGGGCAGTGTCAACTTGGTGTGGCCGTCTGAAAATCGGAAGGTCGGCGGTTCGACCCCGCCCCTGGCCACCACCTCTGACCAGCACGAATGCTCGACTTGCTCGTCTCACCCATTGCGCTCCGTCTCAATTGTCGTCTCACTTGCATCCGGGAGGCTGCCGGTCCTGACCGGGAGAGCGACCCGGGTGGCAGGGCAGGTGCGAGAGCACTCGTCGGCTCAGCAGGTGGGTCGGTAGGGAATACCAGGAGCGAAGGTATTCCATTGCTCTTGGGCGAGACCTCCTCCAGCCGCTGCGCATGACCAACTGGTGAGATGACCTGACAGCTCGAGGACTCCCCGAAGATCCCACAACCCGGCGGTGTTGTCGGCGCTGGCGGTGGCCAGGGTGCGCCCGTCGGGGCTGAACGCCACCCCGTACACGGGGTCGGTGTGGCCGGTGAGGGTGGCGGTGCGGGTGGGGTGGGCCCGGTCGGTGATATCCCACAACCCGGCCGTCTTGTCGGCGCTGGTGGTGGCCAGGGTGCGCCCGTCCGGGCTGAACGCCACCCCCCACACGGGGTTGGTGTGGCCGGTGAGGGTGGCGGTGCGGGTGGGGTGGGCCCGGTCGGTGATATCCCACAACCCGGCCGTCTTGTCGGCGCTGGTGGTGGCCAGGGTGCGCCCGTCGGGGCTGAACGCCACCCCGGACACGGAGTCGGTGTGGCCGGTGAGGGTGGCGGTGCGGGGCGTGCTGGTGAGGGTGGTGGACAGACTTGTGCCGGTCTCCACGGTGGGCCGGATCCGGTGTGCGGCAAGGCCCAGCTGCAGCGCGAGACGAACGTCGCTGCCGCGTCGGGCTTCGGCCTGCGCAACCAATCCCCGGACGGTGGCCAACTCTGTCTGGTCCTCCGCGATCTGACGTTGACCTTCGGCGATCTGGCGTTGGATGACGGCGATGGTGGTGATAGCGAAGGCGATAACGAGGGCCGCCGCCACGGCGGTGAACAACAGGCGTCGGCGGCGCTGCTGGTGGCGGATGCTGGCGTAAAGAAACGCCCGCGCAGCGGGGCCAAGCTCCACTCGCCCGCTGGTCACCTCCAGGTGTCCTCGCAGCGCACGGAAGCGGCCGATGGTGTTGTCCTTGACCCCTGGGCGCTCGGAGTGAACTCGGTGTAGCTGTGCTCCGGTGTCGGAGACAGCGGCGGCCACCCGGTCCTGTTCCCACAGGAACGATGTGCTGCGGCCGGCGTGCTCCCATTCGGCTGATGCCTGTTCCAGCATCCGTCGCATTCGCAGCGCTGTTCCTGCGGCGCTGATGGCCTGGGCCAGCGGCGGCCAGGCGGTGAGGAACGCCTCGTGCGCGACACCAAGCAGCACCGTGTCTGCACGCTTACTGCTGGTGAGTAGACGGTGCGCGATGAAGGCATCCAACTCCACCCGCACCGGTGGGGGCAGCTGCTGGTAGTCGACGTCAAGCCGGGTTGGCTGCCCCGTTTCATCGACGGTGACCAACCGCAGCAACGAGTCGAGGACATCGGTTTCGCTTCGTCCATTGCTGGCTCGCGCATTCGCGGTCAGTGCCTCGGCCAGCGCGAGATCAGCCTGGCGGGTCAGCGCGCCCTGCACGCCGCCAAGGTGGTCATACCGATCAGGGGACAACGTGGCCCCCCGGGGCAGGCCCGTGGCGAGCTGGTCGAGGGTGAACGCGAGCAGGGGCAGCGCGTCACCGCTGGCGGTGTCGGCGACCATGCGGCTGACCAACTCGGGGTCCACGCTCAGGCCGGCCAGCCGGGCCGGTCCCTCGATCACCCGGGGCAGGATCGCCGTGTCCAACGGCCGCACGGTCACGGGGTGGATCGGTAGCTGCGCCAGGTGGGGGTCGGCCAGCAGCGAGTCGAGGAACTCCGAGCGGATGGTCACTACTACCTGGACCGGTCCGGCCACCGCGGGTCCAAGCATCTCGGCGAGCTGGGCGCGGCTGGTGGTGGAGGATCGGGTCAGGATCTCCTCGAACTGATCGATCACCACCAGCAGGCGCCGCCGCGATGGCGAGGCCCCCGAGAACAGGGCATCCTCGACGGCGCGGACCAGGCCGTTGTCGTCGTCGAGTTGCTGTCGTATCTGCGACGGGGTGCTGCGCGTAGCGTCAGCAAGCTCCCGGGACAGGACAGCGACCGGGTCCGTGCCAGGCACGAACGGGGCCAGTGTCGCCCAGCCCTGCTCGCCGGCCATGGCAGGCAGCAGACCGGCGCGCACCAGTGAGGACTTCCCGCACCCGGAGGGGCCCACGACAACGAGAATCTGCCCCTCACCACGCTCGGCCAGCGAGCGCAGCAGGCGCACGAGGTCGCCCACCTCGCGGCGGCGGCCAAAAAACGCTCGGTGCATGTCAACGTCGAACGCGCGAAGACCGGGAAACGGGGACCGGTCGTCGCGCCACCCCGTCCCGCCCGCGGTATCGATCTCGCGGACTATTCCGCAGATCCGTTCCCGCGCCTGCACTTGCCCGCTGCGATAATGGACATGTTGGAGACCGTCCAGCAGCGGATGGCACACTTTCTCCTCGGCCGCCAGTGGTACGATCCTGCTGCCGAGAGTCTTTGCGCCCACTATCTCGCCAAAACACCACTGAGACATCACATAATCGTCGGTAACGATACAGAGAACGACATCAGCCCACCTCAATTTCTCATACAATCGCTCCTTCCACAGGCTCCCACCCTCGATACCGTCATGTCGGTCGTAGTCGAGAAAAACGTCATGGCCGTCCGCTTTCAACCACCCACGGACTTCAGTAGCGAACTCGTTGTTCTTACTTGAATGACTGATGAAGACTCGGGTCATTAGCACCTCCCCCAGACGGCCAACGACGTCACTTGCAAGGCATCGTCACCCTACAGTCCACCACCAGATCATCGCATACAGTTACGGCATTGGTCGCCGGCCGGGGTTGGAAAATACTGCTGGCCGTCCTGTCAGTTGTCCTGTTCCGTCCCACTTGTGCCCCAGAAGAGGCCTCCGAGGCTGTCGGCGATGTCGTGGCGGAGGTCGTTGGTGACGTGCTGGTAGCGCGCGGCCATCGAGGAACTGGACCAGCCCATCATGTCCATCACCGCGCGGGTCCCGACGTTGAGTACCAGGAGCATCGTTGCTGCGGTGTGCCTGGCGTCGTGTAGCCGGGCCTCCCTGACGCCTGCTTCCTCCAGGAGGTCTTTCCATGCTTGGTGGTCGGCCTTCGGGTCGATCGGTCGCCCGTTGGGCTGGGCGAAGACGTATCCGTGATTCTCCCACAGCGACCCGGCGGTGAGCTGCTCCTGTGCCTGAATCTCTTGGTGGGCGCGGAGTAGATCGATCAGTGGTCCGGGGATCGCGATGGTGCGGCGGCCGGCTTTGGATTTCACGTCGTCGAGCACCAGGCCGCCACCCTGGCGCTGGGGGCACCAGCGGGCGTGGTCGGTGCAGTCTGGTGGACAGGGCGTTGGACAGGTGAGTTTGTGCCGCCGGCACCCTGGCTTGCATGGCGTCGTCTTGTGGTAGCGCGCGCCGCACAGGTGGGGGTCGCTGCACCCGTGCTGCCAGGTCCGGCGTTGGAGACCGTGGCGGACACGGAGCTTGCGTGCGGTGAGATCGACCAGCGGCCACCGTAGCCCGAGTGCCTCGCCTTGGCGCAGCCCGAGCGTGAGCGCGACCGCCCAGCGGGCGGCGTTTCTTCGCTTGCCCGCCACGGTGAGCAGTCGCCGGGCTTCGTCGACGGTGAGCGGTTCGATCTCCTCGTCATCGAGTCGGGGTGGCCTGGCGACCATCGCGACGTTCAGGGCGACGTGCTTGCGCTTGACGGCCTCGCTCAGCGATGCGCGCAAGGTGCGATGAGCGTGGTGCACCGTCCCGGCGGCGAGACCCGACCGGATCATCCGTCCGTAGAGCTTCTCGATGTGCTCAGGTTCGAGCTTGTCGATCCGGTGTGCGCCGAGTCCGGGCACCAGGTGGCGGTTCACATCGGTCCGGTAACCGACCAGCGTCTTGTACCGGACTGAAAGCGCGGCGATGTCGTCGAGCCAGTGGGTAAGCCACTGCTCGACGGTCCAGGCACGCCCGGCCTTGCGTACCCGGCCGCCGTCGCGCTGCTTTTCCAACTCGCGAACCGCGCGGGTGGCTTCTGCTCTGGTCTTGCGTTCGACGTGTCGGCGGTCCGGCTTGCCATCGTCGCGGACGCCCATCGTCACCCGCCCGTGCCAGCGCTTGTGCTTGTCCTGGTAGATGGTCGACGCGCCGTTCGGGGCGCGCCCGCTGATCTGCTTGCTGGTGGTCATGGTGTGCCGTCCCCTCAGGCCGCCGAGTTGTCGATCTTGTTTAGGGCTGCCCGGAGGCGTTGGAGGTAGCGGGGCAGGGCGTCGGCGGGGATCCGCCGGAGCCGCCTGATGTGGACGGACTCGACCTCACCGTCTTTGACGAGCGCGTACATCAGGGTGCGACCGATGCCGAGCCGGTCGGCGGCTTCCTCGACGGTGAGCAGCAAGCGGATGGCCTTGCCATCGCTGGGGCTCATGCTGGGCGTCCTTCCGGTGGCTGGTGCGGGTGCCGGGTGGGCGGTGCGTGAGGTGGCCATGCGTCGGTGGGTAGTCATTCCGCCGCTCCGACGACGCGGAGTGGAGAGCTAGGCGTACCAGCCGTAACAGCCTCATTTCGGCTGGTCAGGCTGGTACGGCTGGACTCGGTGGTACGTCTTGAGCCGTACCGCTCAGTGGAGCCGTACCGCTCTGACCTGGGATGATGAGGCTGGTACGGCTGTGACGGCTTTCCCTCCTGATGGTGACCGACTGTGACGTCGGCCGGGTCGGGTGAGGGGCAGTAACGTGTCCAGGCGCCGGTGAAGTCGGCGCGTTGATAACCCTTGGCTTGACCGAGGCCGGGGAAGCGGATCGTTCCGCTGCGGATGCCGTACTCGCGCAGCAGCACGCCGAGTTTCATCGCAGTAAGACCGGCTGGCCCGTAGTCGGCCCAGGGGGCTTCTCGGTCGCTCTTGAGCCGGTCCAGTAGCACGGTGGTGGGGATGGCGTCGTGGTCGCCGAACGCGGTCCGGCAGTCCATGAGCAGCCGTATCCGGGTGGACATTTCGCCGCTGTCGCTGGTTTCGGTGGTGAGCACGAGCACGGCCGCACGACCGCGGTCGGGCCAGTGCGATCCGGCGTGGTCTGCTATCGCGATCAGGGGCTCCCAGGTGTCGGCGGCGCGGTCTTCGACGGGCATGTCTGGCTCGGCACGCTCCAGGGCGCCGAGGTCGGCCCGTAACCACGCGGTGAGTTGCTCGGCGAGTCGGCGCAGCGGTGGCCGGTCGCGGCGATGCCGGTACGGGGCCACGGTCTCGTTCGGGGCGCGGCGCCGCATCCGGATCACCACGGCCCGGTCTTCGATGGTGTCGGGCATGGCGCCGATCCCGGCGAGTGCGGCCATGGCGAAGGTGGGGATGGACTCCACCCGGTTGCTGGCGGCGTCGTAGCGCTTGGCTGGCCGGTTGCGCTGGTGTCCGGCGTTGAGCAGGCCGCGAAGGTCTTCGTTCCCGTCGGCCTTGGGTCCCAAGATGGTGTCTGCTTCGTCGGCGAGCATGGTGGGTGGGTCGTCGCTGATCGAGCGGTACACGGCGGCCGAGGATGAGTTGACCGTGATGAACGGATCCCGACACAGCGCTTCCACGGCGTCGAGCAGCCGGGATTTCCCGCACCGCTTCTCCGGTCCCCTGATCACCAGTCGGGGTGCGTGCGCCCATGCCGGCTGAGCATGGGTCGCCGCGACCCACAACGTCACCGCGTCGGCAGCCTGGGGCGTGGGCAACACCACGTACCGGGTTAGCGCCGCGCGTACCGCATCGAGCAGGACGGCACCGTCGGTCGCGTTGGGGCTCGGGTTGGTGATCATGCGTGGGTCTCCCCCGGTAGGTGTATCGGCTCTCATGCCGCCCCCTTATGGCTGGTACGGAGGGTGGTGCGGCGGGGGTTGTGGGCTCCGGCGGTGAGTCCGGCGGTGATGACGCGGGTGATCTCGCGGGGTGTTGCAGTGGCAGTCGGCGTTGATGAGGGCCTGGGCTGCGGTGGTGAGTTCGGTCCGGGCGGTGGCTTCGGTGAGTAGTTGGGCGCCGACGAGTTGGCCCAGGGCGTAGGCGGCGCGGCAGAGCAGGGCGTTGTGCTGGCCTGGTGGCGCGGTGCGGACCCGCTGGCACTCGCCCCGCAGCGCGGCCAGCACGTATCCGCTGGGGTTGGTGGCGGCTACGGCGGTCGCTGAAGGAGCCGGTGCTGGTTTCGGCGTGAGTTCCTGGTGTAACCAGCTGGGCAGTTCGGCGGGATCCCGGTCGTCGATGAGTCGGTATCCGTCTGGGGGGACCGGGCAGCCGGGCGCGACGACATACCCGCCGTGAGCGCGGGTGTCGATCTTCCTTATCTACAGGTGTCGCCGGTCGTCGGGGACGTGCGGTTGAACCGGGTTTCGGCGTGTCCCTTGTGGATATCCGTGGTGTGTTAGGCATCTTCGTTACGTTCGGCGGGTGCCCCTGAGCTTCGCGGCTGAACGAGCGATGTCGCCGTCGGGTGAGTTGGTGTGGGTGGTGGTCGATCGCGTCGGGTTCGGGCTGCATGAGGAGGCGACCACGTTCCTGGTGGGGCTGCGGGCCCGGGACTTGTCGGTGTGTCAAGGGCCAGTAGGAACTGCCCAGTGGCGGTCGTGGGATCTGCCCGGTGATGGCCATGGGATCTGCCCGGTGATGGCCATGGGATCTGCCCTGTGTTGGCCATCACCGGCTGTTGTTGGTC
>JBOHFT010000175.1:0-9662 GCA_050699815.1 Pseudonocardiaceae bacterium
CGCATCGCCGGGTATCTACGCCCGGGCGTTCCTCGAAGGCCGGCTGTCGGGCGTCCAGCTCGACGGGTTCCGCCAGGAGTTCTCCCACGCCGGCCCGGGTGGCGGCCTGCCGTCCTACCCGCACCCTCGGCTGATGCCGGACTTCTGGGAGTTCCCGACCGTCTCGATGGGGCTGGGCGCGATCAACGCGATCTTCCAGGCCCGGCTCAACCGCTACCTGCGGGCCCGCGGCCTCAAGGACACCTCCGGCCAGCACGTCTGGGCCTTCCTCGGCGACGGCGAGATGGACGAGCCGGAGTCCCGCGGGCAGATTCAGGTCGCGGCCACCGAGGGGCTGGACAACCTCACCTTCGTGGTGAACTGCAACCTGCAGCGCCTCGACGGCCCGGTCCGGGGCAACGGCAAGATCATCCAGGAGCTGGAGGCGTTCTTCCGCGGCGCCGGCTGGAACGTGATCAAGGTGATCTGGGGCCGCGAGTGGGACGTGCTGCTGCACGCCGACCGCCAGGGTGCCCTGGTGAACCTGATGAACACCACCCCGGACGGCGACTACCAGACCTACAAGGCCAACGACGGCGGCTACGTCCGGGAGCACTTCTTCGGCCGTGACCCGCGCACCAAGGAACTCGTCAGGGAGCTGTCCGACGCCGACATCTGGAACCTCAAGCGCGGCGGCCATGACTACCGCAAGGTCTACGCCGCCTACCAGGCCGCCACCCAGCACCACGGCCAGCCGACGGTGATCCTGGCCAAGACCATCAAGGGCTACGGCCTGGGCCCGCATTTCGAGGCCCGCAATGCCACCCATCAGATGAAGAAGTTCACCCTGGAGGACCTCAAGCTCTTCCGCGATGCCCAGCGCATCCCGATCAGCGACAGCCAGCTCGAGGCCGACCCCACGCTGCCGCCCTACTACCACCCGGGGCCGGACGCACCGGAGATCCAGTACCTGTGCGACCGCCGCCGGGCGCTGGGCGGATTCCTGCCCGAGCGACGGACCAAGTCCAAGACCCTGGTGCTGCCCGGCGACAAGGTCTACGCCGTGCTGCGCCGCGGGTCGGGCAAGCAGGAGGTCGCCACCACGATGGCGTTCGTCCGCCTGCTCCGCGAGCTGATCAAGGACACCGAGATCGGGCCACGGTTCGTGCCGATCATCCCGGACGAGGCACGCACGTTCGGCATGGACTCGATGTTCCCCACGCAGAAGATCTACAACCCGCACGGGCAGCTCTACACCTCGGTGGACGCCGAGCTGATGCTGGCCTACCGGGAAAGCGAGCAGGGCCAGATCCTGCACGAGGGCATCAACGAGGCGGGCTCGACCGCATCGTTCACCGCCGCGGGAACCTCCTACGCCACGCACAACGAGCCGCTGATCCCGGTCTACATCTTCTACTCGATGTTCGGCTTCCAGCGCACCGGCGACGGCCTGTGGGCGGCGGGCGACCAGATGGCCCGCGGGTTCCTGCTCGGCGCGACCGCCGGGCGCACCACACTGGTCGGCGAAGGGCTGCAGCACAACGACGGGCACTCCCTGCTGCTCGCCGCGTCCAATCCCGCCGTGGTGGCCTACGACCCGGCGTGGGGCTTCGAGATCGCCCACATCGTCTGCGACGGGCTGCGCCGGATGTACGGCGACGGCGCCCGGATGTATGGCAACGATGCACAGACCGACCCGAACGTCTTCTACTACCTCACCATCTACAACGAGCCCTACCGCCAGCCGGCCGAGCCCGCGGGCCTCGACGTCGAGGCCCTGCTGCGCGGCCTGTACCGCTACGCACCAGCACCGGGCTCCGGCAGCCCGGCGGTGCAGCTCGCCGCCTCCGGGGTGGCGCTGCCGTGGGCACTGCGGGCCCAGGAGATGCTGGCCCAGGAGTGGGGCGTGGCTGCCGACGTGTGGTCGGCGACGTCGTGGACGGAGCTGCGCCGCGAGGCCGTCGCGGTCGATCGGCACAACCTGCTGCATCCCGAGGCCGAGCCCCGGGTGCCGCACGTGACCCGGGTGCTGCACGACGCGCCGGGCCCGCTGGTCGCGGTGTCGGACTGGATGCGCGCGGTGCCCGATCTCATCCGTCCCTGGGTGCCCACCGAGCTGGTCACCCTCGGCACCGACGGCTTCGGCTTCTCCGACACCCGCCCAGCAGCGCGGCGGCATTTCCTCGTCGACGCCGAGTCGATCACTGTGGCCGCGCTGGCCGCGCTGGCCCGCCGCGGTGAGGTGGCGCAGTCCGCCGTCGCCGAGGCCGCCCGGCGCTACCGCATCGACGACCCCCGGGCCGCCGGCCCGCAGACCTCCGACCCCGGGGTGGCCTAGCGCCCCGCCAAGCCCGCGGCCATCTCCCAGACCAGCACCTCGGCGCCGCCGGCTCCGGCGGTGACCCGCTGGCCGCCGATCGCGGTCAGCCGGGCGGCGTCACCGGTGTCCAGTGCGCCGGTGCCCTCCAGATCCACCGCGCCACGGGCGATGAACAGGTGCACGAACGCCGCGGCCGGTAAGCCGACGCTCGCGCCGGGTTGCAGCCGCGCGGCGTGCAGGGCCGCGTGCTGCTGGCAGATGGCGATCGCCCGGCAGTCGCGGTGGGCGTCCATCCCGGAGGCCACCACCACGAGCTCGCCCGATCCCGCGTCGACCGGGCCCAGCTCGCCGGTGATATCCAGCTGCTCATAGCTGGGGTCGATCGAGCGAGTGTCCGGGGGCATCCACATCTGCACGAAGTGCACGTCGTGGTCGTGCGGCTCGTCGTCCAGCAGCTGCCAGGAGTCGTTCTTCTCGGAATGCCGGATCCCGGTGCCGGCGCTCATCCGCTGGGCCAGCCCGGGATAGATCACCCCGCAGTTGCCCTTGGAGTCCTGGTGCACCAGCGATCCGTCCAGCACCCAGGTGACGATCTCCATATCGCGGTGCGGGTGGGTCTCGAACCCCATCCCGGCCTGCACGACGTCGTCGTTGCTCACCACCAGCAGGCCGAAGTGGGTGTTGGCCGGGTCGTAGTGGCGCCCGAAGGAGAAGCTGTGCCAGGAGCTCAGCCAGTCGAGCTCGGTGTGCTTACGTTGCCCCGCCCGGCGCACGTCGACTTTCGGTACGAGCTTCGGTGCCGAGCTGACCATCGTCTCTCCCCGGACTTCTGGCTGCTGAGGGTGCCCACCCTTGCGGTATCAGACAGTATCCCAGGTAAACCGCCATCCCAGGTAACCGCTACGTCGCCGTGCGATGCTGGCCTCCATGACCGTCCAGGCCGGCCCCCACGCACTTCCGGCCAGCACACTGCGCCGGCTGGAACGGGCCTCCGGCGGGCTCGCCACGGCCAGCGTGGCCGAGATGGAGCAGCACTACCCCTGGTTCCGCCGGCTGCCCGCCGACCAGCGGGCCGGGGTCCTGCTGGTCACCCAGACCAGCGTGGCGAACTTCGTGGAGTGGCTCAAAGACCCGCAGCACTCGATCAAGCTCACCGTCGAGGCGTTCCGGACCGCCCCGCGTGAGCTGGCCCGCTGGGTCAGCCTGCGCCAGACCGTCGAGCTGGTCCGGGTCGCCACCCTGGTGTTCGAGCAGCAGCTGCCCGAGCTGGCCGCCGACGACGCCGAGCGCGCCGTGCTCACCGAGGCGTCGCTGCGCTATGGCCGCGAGGTCGCCTTCGCCGCCGCCAGCACCTACGCCGGTGCCGCCGAGGCCCGCGGCGCCTGGGACGCCCGGCTGGAAGCGCTGGTGGTGGACGGCATCATGCGCGGGGACGGCGAGGAGTCGCTGCTGTCCCGGGCCGCGGCGCTGGGCATGGAACCAGCGGCCCCGGCGACGGTGCTGGTGGGCAACCCGCCCCCGGACGAGCCGCCGGAGCTGCTGTCCGACATCCGCGGTATCGCCGCCCGCACCGGCCGCGGGATGCTCGTCGGCGTGCAGGGGTCGCGCCTGGTGCTTGTCGTCAGCGGCCGACCCGATCTGGCTGCGGACTCGAACCTGATACTGGATGCCTTCGGCGAAGGCCCGGTGGTCATCGGACCGACAGTCCCGTCACTGGCCGAGGCGCACCGCAGCGCCGCCGACGCACTGTCCGGGCTCCGGGCGGTGGCGGCCTGGCCGGCCGCACCCCGGCCGGTACCGGCCGCCGACCTGCTTCCCGAACGCGCGCTGGCCGGCGACCCGGAGGCCGAACGGCTGCTGGTCGAGCAGGTGATGCGCCCGCTGGCGGCCAGCAGCGGGCTGGTCGCGACGCTCGACGCGTTCTTCGACGCCGGCGGGGTACTGGAGATCTGCGCGCGGCGGCTGTTCGTGCACCCCAACACGGTCCGCTACCGGTTGCGCCGGATCGCCGACATCACCGGGCGGGTGCCGGGTAACCCGCGGGATGCACTGGTGCTGCGGGTGGGCCTGGCGGTCGGCCGGCTGGCCCGTTCCCGCGGCCTGTGGTGACAGCCTGCAACGCCCCCCGTTGTAGACACTCCACAAGAATGCCGGGCCGGACTTCGTGGGCATCGGCATCACGGCCGCTGCCCTGTCTGGTGTTCAGTGGGCCGGGTGATCGCGCTACTCGCCCCCGGACAAGGCGCTCAGTCGCCGGGCATGCTCGGGCCTTGGCTGGCGCTGGACGGCGCCCGGGACCGGGTCGCGGCGTGGTCGGCGGCGACTGGGCTCGATCTAGCGCGGCTGGGCACCACGGCGGACGCCGGGGAGATCAAGGACACCGCAGTGACCCAGCCGCTGGTCGTGGCGCTGTCGCTGCTCGCCGCCGAGGAACTCGTCCGCAGGACGACCTTACCGGCGGACGCCCCGGTCGCCGGGCATTCGGTCGGGGAGCTCGCGGCGGCAGCGGTGGCCGGGGTACTCACTGCTGACGAGGCGGTAACGCTTGCCGCCGTCCGCGGCCACGAGATGGCCGCGGCCTGTGCGCTGGAGCCGACGGGGATGTCCGCGGTGCTCGGGGGTGACCCGGATGACGTCACTGCGGTAGTGGCCCGCTGGGGACTTACCACAGCCAACCGCAACGGTGCTGGTCAGATCGTCGCCGCGGGCCCGTTGGCCGCACTGGCCGCGCTGGCCCAGGACAGGCCAGATCAGGCACGGGTGCTGTCACTGCACGTCGCCGGGGCGTTCCACACCCGGTTCATGGCCCCGGCGCAACAGGCGCTGGCCGAGTACGCCACCCGACTTACCCCGAGGGATCCCGCGCGCCCCCTGCTGTCCAACGCCGACGGCGAGGTGGTGAACGGGGGCGCCGAGATGCTGCGCCGCCTGGTCACGCAGGTGACCAAGCCTGTCCGATGGGACCTCTGTATGGCGCGGCTGGCGACCATCGGGGTCACCGCCGTCATCGAGCTGCCGCCCGCGGGCATCCTGTCCGGCCTGGTCAAACGTGAGCTGAAGGGCATTCCCAGGCTGGCCCTGAAGGATCCCGGCGACCTCGACCAGGCCGCCGGGATGGTGTGCGACCACTCCACGAGCCCGGCATGAGGCCCCGCCTGCGGCAGCCGGCCCCGGGGGGCGGCACGCGCATCCTCGGCTTGGGCAGCAGGCAGCCCGAACAGGTCGTAACCAACGCCGACATCACCGCCCGCGGGGTGGAGACCACCGACGAGTGGATCCGGGACCGGGTGGGCATCAGGGAACGGCGCTTCGCCCGCCACGACGAGTCCGTGGTCGACATGGCGGTCGATGCGGGCGCCAAGGCGCTCGCCGACGCCGGGCTGGCCCCATCGGAGATCGACGCGGTGCTCGTCGCGACCTGCACGATGCCCTCGTTCATCCCCAACGCGGCCGGGCAGACCGCAGACCGAATTGGGGCCCACGGCGCCCCCGCCGTCGACATCAACGCGGCCTGCGCCGGCTTCTGCTACGGGCTGGGAACCGCATCCGACATGATCCGCGCCGGCTCCGCGCGCCACGTGCTGGTGATCGGCGCGGAGAAGCTGTCCGACTGGGTCGACCCGATGGACCGCTCCACCTGCATCATCTTCGCCGACGGCGCGGGCGCGGCGGTGGTCGGCCCGGCCGGGCCGGACGAGTGCCCTGGGATCGGCCCGATCGCCGCTGGCAGCGCCGGGGACCTAGTGGACACCATCGTGGTAGCCGACCGCAACTCCTTCATCCACCAGGAGGGCCCGGAGGTGTACCGCTGGGCGATCACCCAGATCGCGCCGGTCGCGCTGCGGGCAGTGGAGCTGGCCGGGATCGCTGCGGCCGATATCGACGTGCTGGTGCCGCACCAGGCGAACCTGCGCATCGTCGAAGCCATCGCCAGACACCTGCGGGCCGCCGGCGCCCGCGAGGACCTGGTGGTGGCCGACGACATCGTCTACTCGGGCAACACGTCCTCGGCGTCGATACCGCTCGCGCTGGACCACATGCGCGCCGAGGGGCGGGTCCGTTCCGGGGACCTCGCGTTGCTGGTTGGATTCGGCGCTGGGCTGTCCTATGCGGGGCAAGTGGTGATCCTGCCGTGAACCCCGGCCTCCACGGTGGGCGAATACCTCCCACAGCAGGCGGCCCCGATCGCCGACGACCGACAGAAGGGATCATGCCAGTGACGAACGAGGAGATCCTCGGTGAACTCGCCGAGATCGTGAACGAGGTGGCGGGCGTCGAGACCAGCGAGATCACCCTGGAGAAATCCTTCGTGGACGAGCTGGACATCGACTCGCTGTCCATGGTGGAGATCGCCGTGCAGGTGGAGGACCGCTTCGGGGTCAAGGTGCCCGACGATGTCCTGGCCAACCTCAAGACCGTCGGCGACGCGGTGGACTACGTCGCCAAGACCACATGACGCGCCGACGTAATTGTTCCCGCGGAGGCGCCAATGGTGCGCGCCGACGCAATTGTTCCCGCGGAGGCGCCAATGGTGCGCGCCGACGCAATTGTTCCCGCGGAGGCGCCAATGGTGACTGACGTCGTCATCACCGGGCTCGGCGCGACGACACCGCTCGGCGGTGACGCCGCGTCGACCTGGGACGGCCTGCGATCCGGCAAGAGCGGAGTCGTCGCGCTGGCCGAGGACTGGGTCGATCGCTTCGACCTGCCCGTGCGGATCGCCGCGAAGCTGGCGGTCGAGCCGATCGACTCACTCAAGCGGGTGGAGGCCCGCCGCTGGGACCGGTGCGAGCAGGTCGCGGTGATCGCCGCGCGGGAAGCCTGGCAGCACGCCGGCGCACCCGACGTTGAGCCCGAGCGGCTCGCCGTGGTGATCGGCACCGGCATCGGCGGCGCGCTGACCCTGCTCGGGCAGGATGATCTGCTGGAGAGCGCAGGGATGCGCAAGGTCTCGCCACTGACCATCCCGATGCTCATGCCCAACGGGCCTGCCGCCCATGTCGGTCTGGACCTCGGCGCTCGGGGCGGCGTGCATGCCCCGGTCGCCGCCTGCGCCTCCGGCGCGGAGGCGCTTGCCATCGGCTGGCGGATGCTGCGGGCCGGGGAGGTCGACGTCGTGGTGGCCGGCGGAGCCGAGGCGTGCATCATGCCCATCACCTTGGCCGGATTCGCCCAAATGCGGGCCATGAGCACCCGAAACGACGAGCCCGAGCGGGCCTCGCGCCCGTTCGATATCGCGCGGGACGGGTTCGTGCTCGGCGAGGGTGCCGGGGTGATGGTGCTCGAGCGGGCGGAGTTCGCCGCAGCGCGCCGGGCCCTGGTGCACGGCCGGCTCGCCGGGGTGGGCACCAGCTCCGACGGCCATCACATCACCGCACCCGAGCCAACGGGCATCGGAGCCGGCCGGGCGATCTCGGCTGCACTGCGCACCGCAGGACTCGACAAGGCCGACGTTGGGCACGTCAATGCGCACGCCACCGCCACCCCGGTCGGTGACATCGCTGAGGCGGCCGCTATCCGGGCCGCCATCGGCGACCATCCGGTGGTCACCGCACCTAAGGGAGCGTTAGGCCACCTGCTCGGCGCCGCCGGCGCGGTCGAAGGCATGGCCTGTGTACTGGCGCTGCGTGACGGTGTGGTGCCTCCGACGCTGAACTTGGAGGATCCCGATCCGGGCGTGGCGCTTGACGTGGTGGTCGGGTCCGCCCGCGAGGTGGAGTTGCACGCCGCTGTCAACGACTCGTTCGGATTCGGCGGGCACAACGTCGCGCTCGTCTTCACCCGCGCCTGACCGGCGCAGGTAAGGCCTCGCTCCCCTACTGAGGAGACCACGATGACAGCTCTGGCTGATCACCACCGCACAGCCGCCCAGCCCGGCAACGGCCAAGCACCTGATCCACGGGATCCAGAGCATCGTCTGGCCTGCCTGTTCGATCCTGGCACGCGCATCTGCCTGCGACCTCGTGACGCCAGCGGGGCGCTGGCCGCCCGCGGCCGCATCGATGGGGTCACCGTGATTGCCTACTGCACCGACGCCACCAGAATGGGCGGCGCGATGGGTTCGGAAGGCTGCCAGCACATTGTGGAAGCCATCGATACCGGGGTCCGGGAGCGTTGCCCGGTGATCGGGTTGTGGCACTCCGGCGGAGCGCGGCTGGCCGAGGGTGTGGAGGCGCTCGACGCCGTCGGCCAGGTATTCGCCGCCATGGTCCGTGCCTCCGGGCGGGTACCGCAGATCTCCGTGGTTCTCGGGGCCGCCGCGGGTGGGGCCGCCTACGGCCCGGCCCTCACCGATATCGTGATCATGGCGCCAGACGGGCGGGTGTTCGTCACCGGCCCGGACGTGGTCCGCAGCGTGACCGGCGAGCAGATCGACATGGAGGCTCTGGGCGGTCCCGGCGCGCACGGCAAGAAATCCGGCGTGGTGCACGTGGTTGCCGATTCCGAGCCCGACGCGCTGCTGCGCGCCCGCCGTCTTGTCGGCCTGCTCGCCCGGCCTGGGCGCTTCGACCTGCACTCGATGCGCGAGGAGATCGACCTCTCGGAATACCTGCCCGTGGAGCGGCAACGGGCCTACGACGTCCGCCCGTTGGTGCGAGCCGTGCTCGATGAGCCCGATCCCGCTGACGCTGAGCCCGATCCCGCTGGCGGATTCGCTGAGTTACAGTCCAAGTGGGCGCCCAACATCGTGGTAGGGCTGGGCAGGCTCACCGGGCGGACCGTCGGGGTGATCGCGAACAATCCGCTGCGGCTCGGGGGCTGCCTGGACTCGGCGTCGGCGGAGAAGGCCTCGCGCTTCGTGCGGATGTGCGACTCGTTCGGGGTGCCCCTGCTCGTCGTGGTGGACGTGCCCGGCTACCTGCCGGGCGTCGGCCAGGAGTGGGACGGCGTGGTGCGGCGCGGCGCCAAGCTGCTGCATGCCTTCGCCGAGGCGGTCGTCCCCCGCGTCACCCTGGTGACGCGCAAAGCGTTCGGCGGTGCATACATCGCGATGAATTCCCGATCGCTGGGCGCCACCCAGGTCTTCGCCTGGCCTGACGCCCAGGTCGCCGTGATGGGCGCCAAGGCTGCGGTGGGCATTCTGCACCGCAAGGCGCTGGCTGCGGCAGCGGAGGGCGAGCGGGAGGCGTTGCACGCCAAGCTCGCTGAGCACCACGCCCAGATCGCCGGTGGGGTCGATCGAGCGGTGGCCATCGGAGTCGTCGACGAGGTGGTCAAACCGGCGCAGACCCGGCGGCGCCTGGCCGAGGCGCTGGCCGCCGCACCCGAGGGCCGCGGCGCGCACGGCAACATCCCGCTGTAGTTGGTGGCTCTTCAAGGACCACCAACCCCCCAGATTATGGTCTCTAGCGAGGGCCAACCC
>JBOHFT010000176.1:0-9654 GCA_050699815.1 Pseudonocardiaceae bacterium
GTCAGCTCGCCCTCGCGGATCGCTGCGGCCAGCTCGTGGGTGGTGGGTTCGGTGCTCACGGGCCGGGCCTTTCTGGCGTTGGTACCGACCACCCGAATGTGTGTTATTACCCGGTGGTCGTCTGGACTAGCCCCACCGGCCACACCTACCACCGCCGCCCACCGGCCATCATCGAGCCCCTACCTGACCCCATCCCCCGCGACCACCCCCCGTACCCGCTGGTGATTCCCTCCGACGACGACTGGGAAGACACCCAGATCTGGGAGGGCCCACCACCAGAACCCGACCCGGACCCACCACCCGAACCCGACCCCCACCCCGACGACCCACCCTTCTGACCCTGGCCCCAGCTGGGGATAAGGGCGCGGTTGTGGGATGTCCGCGACCCCCATCAGCCCCAACCGCTGGGGATCCTCACCGGCCACAGCAACGGCGTCAACTCGGTGGCCTTCAGCGCCGACGGGCATACCCTGGCCACCGGCAGCGCCGACAGCACCGCGCGGCTGTGGGAAACCAACGTCGACAGTGTCGCTGCCCGCATCTGTGACATCACGCCCACGATCACCCACAGTGAGTGGGACCAGTACCTGCCTGGCCTGCCGTACCGGCCCCCGTGCCCGTGAGCTACTTGATCAGCGGGCGGAATTACTCCGCGCGATCCCGAGCGCTCTCCGCGCCCGCCGTGGCGGAGTCCGGCCAGCCCGGGTAAGGGGGTGGGTCACCGCCGAATGCCGGGCAGTGTGTCTTGTGATCGCACCAGTCGCACATCCGGCTGGGGCTGGGGCGGAAATCACCACTGCGGGCAGCGCGCTGGATCGCCGACCAGATCGCGGACAGCGTGCGCTCGAAGCGGATCAGCTCCGCCTCATCCGGGGTATAGCTCAGCACCTGCCGATCAGCCAGGTACAGCAACCGCAGTTGGTGTGGCACCACCCCGCGGATCCGCAGCAAAGCCAGCGCGTAGAACTTCATCTGGAACAGGGCCTTGGCCTCGAAGACCTCCCGCGGTGCCGCACCGGACTTGTAGTCCACCACCCGGATCTCCCCGGTGGGCGCGACATCGAGCCGGTCGATGTACCCCCGCAGCAGCAGCGGCTCGCCATCCTCGGTATCGCCCACTGCGAGCTGCGCCTCAACCAGCAGCTCGCAGGCTTCCGGCTGGACCAACCGGGGGTCCTCCAGCGTGAAGTAGGCATCGACGAGCTCGCGCGTCGAATCGAGCCACGCGGCGTGCTCGGGGTCCTCGGGGCCGGCGAACAGCTCGGCCAGTTCCGGGCTACCGGCCTGGACGTCGCGCCAGGCCGGATCAACGAGCGCTCCGCCGACCGCTGGTTCGCGCTGGTCCGCGGGCAGCGCGAACAGCCGCTCCAGCACGGCGTGCACCACGGTGCCGCGCACCTGCACCCGGCTCGGCGTCTCGGGCAGCCGGTCGACCACCCGGAACCGGTACAGCAGCGGGCACTGCTTGAAATCCGCTGCCCGCGACGGTGACAGAGCAGGGCGCCTGCGGGGGACCGCGCGGGTCGCGGTACTGGTGGCAGGCGGGCCGTCGGCCAGGATCTCCGTCATGGTCAGCCAGGGTAGGCGAACCCCCCGACAGCGCTGGGTCTGCCACCATGACCGCCCGTGACCCGACCCAGCAGTCCCCTCCAGCCCGGCGATCGGGTGCAGCTCACCGACCCCAAGGGGCGCAAGCACACGGTGCTGCTGGAGCCCGGCGCGCAGTTCCACACCCATCGCGGTGCGCTGGCTCACGACGATCTGATCGGGCTGCCCGAGGGCAGCGTTGTCACCTCCGCGGCGGGGACCCAGTACCTCGCACTGCGGCCGCTGCTGCCCGACTACGTGCTGTCCATGCCGCGCGGGGCACAGGTGATCTATCCCAAGGACGCCGCGCAGATCCTGATGTGGGGGGATATCTTTCCCGGCGCCCGGGTGCTGGAGGCCGGCGCCGGCTCGGGGGCGCTGACCTGCTCACTGCTGCGGGCGGTGGGGGAGCACGGCAGCGTGACCTCCTACGAGGTGCGCGCCGACCACGCCGAGCATGCGCAGCGCAATGTCGAGCGGTTCTTCACGGCGCCGCCGCCGAACTGGCAGCTGCGGGTGGCCGACCTGGCCACCCACCCCGCTGATCAGCCGGTGGACCGCGCGGTGCTGGACATGGTCGGCCCGTGGGAAGTGCTGCCCACGGTCTCGGCGGCGCTGGTCCCCGGTGGCGTGCTCACCGTCTACGTGGCCACCACCACCCAGCTGTCCCGAATCACCGAGGCGCTGCGTGAGGCCGGCTGCTACACCGAGCCACAGGCCTGGGAGACTCTCCTGCGGCCCTGGCACGTCGTCGGGCTGGCCGTGCGCCCGGAGCACCGGATGGTCGCGCACACCGCGTTCCTGCTCACCGCGCGGCGGCTGGCCGTCGGCGTCGTGGCGCCCACTCCGCAGCGCAGGCCCAGCCGGTCGAACCGGCGGCTGTAGACCGGGCTGGCGGGATCCGGACGCCGGCTGGCGTGACGCTGTTCACCCGGTGATCCGACGATCGTCGCCTCACTGTTACCCCACGGTTTGGCCCGCAGTCCCGTACCGTTGACCGTCTGAGAACCATGCGGGAGGAGGTTCCTCGTGCAGCACGATCATCCCAGCGACCGCGGCGCCGAGGGTCGGGGACGTATCGACCCCGCGCTGGCCGCCCAGATCAGGGTCCTCGAGGACGAGGTGACGCTGCTTCGTCGCCGGCTGACCGAGTCGCCCCGGCACGTCCGGCTGCTCGAGGAGCGCCTCGCCGAGGCTTCCGCGTCAATCGCGCAGCTCACCGAGCGCAACGCCAAGCTGGTCGACACCCTGCGCGAGGCCCGCGGCCAGCTCCTCGCGCTGCGCGAGGAGGTCGACCGGCTGGCCCAGCCGCCCAGCGGCTACGGCGTGTTCCTCGGCGCCTTCGACGACGGCACTGTGGACGTGTTCACCTCCGGCCGCCGGATGCGGGTGGCGGTGTCGCCCGCGGTCGAGATCCCGCAGCTGCGCCGCGGCCAGAGCGTGCGGCTCAATGAGGCGCTGACCGTCGTGGAGGCCGGCACATTCGAGGCGACCGGCGAGGTCTGCGCACTGCGCGAGGTGCTCGACGGTGACCAGCGGGCGCTGGTCCTCGGGCACGCCGACGAGGAGCGCGTGGTGTGGCTGGCCGACCCGCTGATCCCGGGCCCGGACAACCCCGACGCCGTACCGCTCAAGCCGGGTGATTCCCTGCTGGTGGACACCAAGGCCGCGTACGCCTACGAGCGCGTGCCCAAGGCCGAGGTCGAGGACCTCGTGCTGGAGGAGGTGCCCGATGTCGGGTACGAGGACATCGGCGGCCTGGCCAACCAGATCGAGCAGATCCGCGACGCCGTCGAGCTGCCGTTCCTGCACGCTGACCTGTTCCGCGAATACGAGCTGCGCCCGCCCAAGGGCGTGCTGCTCTACGGCCCGCCCGGATGCGGCAAGACCCTGATCGCCAAGGCAGTGGCCAACTCGCTGGCCAAGAAGGTGGCCCAGGTCCGCGGGGACACCGAGGCCAAGAGCTACTTCCTCAACATCAAGGGCCCTGAGCTGCTCAACAAGTTCGTCGGGGAGACCGAGCGGCACATCCGGCTGATCTTCCAGCGGGCCCGGGAGAAGGCCTCCGAGGGCACCCCGGTCATCGTGTTCTTCGATGAGATGGACTCGATCTTCCGGACCCGCGGGTCGGGCGTGTCCTCCGACGTCGAGACCACGATCGTGCCGCAGTTGCTCAGCGAGATCGACGGCGTGGAGGGGCTGGAGAACGTCATCGTCATCGGCGCCTCCAACCGCGAGGACATGATCGATCCGGCGATCCTGCGCCCCGGGCGGCTTGACGTGAAGATCAAGATCGAGCGCCCGGACGCCGAGGCGGCCAAGGACGTCTTCTCCAAGTACCTGAAGACGACGCTCCCGCTGCACGCCGATGACCTTGCCGAATTCGGCCACGACCGCCAGGCCTGCATCCAGGCGATGATCCAGGGCACCGTCGAACGGATGTACGCCGAGACCGAGGAGAACCGTTTCCTGGAGGTCACCTACGCCAACGGCGACAAGGAGATCCTCTACTTCCGGGACTTCAACTCCGGCGCGATGATCCAGAACATCGTGGACCGGGCCAAGAAGAAGGCGATCAAGTCGGTGCTGGAGACCAGCCAGCCGGGGCTGCGGATGACCCACCTGCTCGACTCGATCGTCGACGAGTTCGCCGAGAACGAGGACCTGCCCAACACCACCAACCCGGACGACTGGGCCCGGATCTCCGGGAAGAAGGGCGAGCGGATCGTCTACATCCGCACCCTGGTGACCGGCAAGAACGCCGACTCCGGCCGGGCTATCGACACCGCCACCAACACCGGCCAGTACCTGTAGGCGGGCCACTGCGCCCCATACCCGTACCCTCGGGGTATGCGCCGGATCATGGGCACCGAGGTGGAGTACGGCATCTCGGTGCCCGGGGACAGCTCCGCCAACCCCGTCCTGACCTCCACCCAGATCGTGCTGGCCTATGCAGCGGCGGCCGAAGTGCCGCGCGCCAAGCGGGCCCGGTGGGACTACGAGGTGGAATCCCCGCTGCGCGACGCCCGCGGCTTCGACCTCGGTATCCCCGGAGCCGCGCAGCCTGACCCGGAACTGGACGATCTCGGCGCGGCGAACGTCATCCTGACCAACGGCGCCCGGCTGTATGTCGACCACGCCCACCCGGAGTTCTCCGCCCCTGAGGTCACCAACCCACGCGACGCGGTGATCTGGGACAAGGCCGGTGAGCGGATCATGGAGGAAGCCGCGCTGCGCGCCTGCACGGTGCCCGACCAGCGCCCCTTCCAGCTGTATAAGAACAACGGCGACGGCAAGGGCGCCTCCTACGGCGCCCACGAGAACTATCTGATGGCGCGCTCCACACCGTTCACCCTGGTCATCGCCGGGTTGATCCCGTTTTTCGCCTCCCGCCAGGTGGTCTGCGGGTCCGGCCGGGTGGGCATCGGGCCGGCCGGGGAGCACGCTGGATTCCAGCTGTCCCAGCGGGCGGACTACATCGAGGTCGAGGTCGGGCTGGAGACCACCCTCAAGCGCGGCATCATCAACACCCGGGACGAACCACACGCCGACGCCGACAAGTACCGGCGGCTGCACGTCATCATCGGCGACGCCAACCTCGCCGAGTACTCCACCTACCTCAAGGTCGGCACCACGGCGCTGGTGCTGGACCTGATCGAAGCCGGGAAACGCTTCGACGACCTGCGGCTGGTCGACGCGGTGCGGGCGGTGCACACCATCAGCCGCGACCCGTCCCTGCAGGCGACGGTGGAGATCTCCGGTGGCCGCCACTACACCGGCCTGGACCTGCAGCGGGCCTACCACGAGCGGGTCGCGCAGTTCTTCGCGCGCGAAGGCAGCCCGGATAGCACCGCCGATATCGCCGAGCACGTGCTCAGCACCTGGGGTGAGGTGCTCGACGCGCTCGCACGGGACCCGATGGAGTGCGCAGACCGGCTGGACTGGCCGGCCAAGCTGCAGCTGCTCGAGGGCTACCGGGCCCGGGACGGCCTGGGGTGGGCCTCACCGCGGTTGCACCTGGTGGATCTGCAGTACTCCGACGTGCGGATGCACAGGGGCCTGTACAACCGCCTGGTGGCCCGCGGCTCGATGAAGCGGCTGGTCACCGAGGAGGAGGTGCGCGCGGCCATCACCCGGCCACCGGAGGACACCCGCGCGTACTTCCGCGGCCGGTGCCTGGAGCGCTACCCCACGGCGGTGGCGGCGGCATCCTGGGACTCGGTGATCTTCGATCTGGGCCGCGAGTCGCTGGTCCGCATCCCCACCCTGGAACCGCTACGGGGCACCCGCGCCCACGTCGGGGCGCTGCTGGACGCCTCGAACACGGCCGCGGAGCTGGTCGAGGCGCTCACTCGAGGCTGATCACCCGGCTAGCCTGGCAGCGGTTGTCGGTGTTGCTGGGTACTGTTTGGCTTGAGACAACATCAGTCCGGGAGGCGAGATGGCCCAGGAGAAGGTGCAGCGCCAAGGCGGCGGCGGAGACGACGACGCGACCGATGGCGCACCAGCCGGTCAGGAACGTCGGGAGAAGCTCGGCGAGGACGTGGACGCGATCCTCGATGAAATCGATGACGTGCTCGAGGAGAATGCCGAGGACTTCGTCCGGGCTTATGTCCAGAAGGGTGGCCAGTGACGGGGCGCCCGAGGGGTACCGGCATCATGCTCGCGGACAGTGAGTGACCGCGCTGACGAGAGACTGCGATAACGGGAGCTAGGAGACGATCACAGCCGATGGACCAGTCCTCGGTCGGACGCTGTTCGGGTGCAGCCGTGCCGGCGTCTTACTTCATGGTGGGCAGCTCGTCGTTCAGCGAGTTCCTCGCCGCGGCCGCACCCGACCTGCTGCCCGGACGCCGGGTGACCGGTGTCCCCGGTGGCGCTGCGTCCGTGGGCGCTGTGCCACTGGGTGCAGGGTCACTGGGTGCAGGGTCACTGGGTGCCGGGCCGCCGGGTGCCGGGCCGGTGGCAGCCCCGCACGGCACCACCATCGTGGCGATCACCTTCCGCGGCGGGGTGCTCATCGCTGGGGACCGCCGGGCGACGTCCGGCAACTTCATCGCCCAGCGCGACATCGAGAAAGTGTTCGTCGTCGACGACTACTCCGCGGTGGGTATCGCGGGGACGGCCGGTGTCGCGGTCGAGCTGGTGCGGTTGTTCGCCGTCGAGCTGCAGCACTACGAGAAGATCGAGGGCGTGCCGCTGACCCTGGACGGCAAGGCGAACAAGCTGGCCGGCATGGTCCGGGGCAACTTCCCAGCGGCGATGCAGGGCCTCGGGGTGGTGCCGCTGTTCGTCGGCTACGACGTCGATGCGACCGACCAGGAGCGGGCCGGCCGCATCGTCTCCTACGACATCGTCGGCGGCCGCTACGACGAGGCGATCGGGTACCACTCGGTGGGCTCGGGTTCGCTGTTCGCCCGCGCGTCATTGAAGAAGCTGCATGATCCGACGATGGCGGCCGACGCCGCAGTCCGGGTTGCCATGGAGGCCCTCTACGACGCTGCCGACGATGACAGCGCGACCGGTGGGCCGGACCCCGTCCGCCAGATCTATCCGGTGGTGGTCACCGTCACCGCAGCGGATGGGGCCGTCCGGCTCTCCGACGAGCAGGCCGGTCAGGTCGCGAACGCCGTGGTGGAAGCGCGCAAGCGCAAGCCCGGAGGCTGACGCCGAGCCCGCGCCGCGATCACGCCGAACCCAGCCAACTCGAAGACCCTCGGGTTCCCGCTGAACCCGCCACCACCCAGGAGCTCCCGCTGTGACGATGCCGTTCTACGCCTCGGTTGAGCAGATCATGCGCGACCGCTCGGAGCTCGCCCGCAAGGGAATCGCCCGAGGCCGCGGCGTGGTGGTACTCAGTTACTCACGGGGGGTGCTGCTCGTCGCGGAGAACCTGTCCACCGCCCTGCACAAGGTCTCCGAGCTCTACGACCGGATCGGGTTCGCCGCCGTCGGGCGGTACAACGAGTACGAGAACCTGCGGGTCGCCGGGATCCGGCTCGCCGACGTGCGGGGCTATTCCTACGACCGGCGCGACGTCACCGGCCGGGTGCTCGCCAACTGGTACTCCCAGACCCTCGGAGCGATCTTCTCCGAGCAGCAGAAGCCCTATGAGGTGGAGCTGTGCGTCGCCGAGGTCGGGGCCGACCAGAGCACCGACCAGCTCTACCACCTCACCTACGACGGCTCGATCGGCGACGAGCCGGACTTCGTCGTGATGGGCGGCCAGGCCGAGGTCATCTCCACGGCGCTCAAGGAGTCCTTCCGGCAGGACATGGACACCGCCGAAGCGGTCGCCGCCGCGGTGACCGCCCTGAGCTCGGCCTCCACCAGCGTCAACGGGGCCGGGATACGAACCCTGGGAGTCGGCCAGCTCGAGGTCGCGGTGCTGGACCGGTCCCGCCCGCGCCGCGCCTTCCGCCGGATCACCGGGGCGGCGCTGACCGCACTGCTTCCCGGCGCCGACATTCCGACAGCGGATACCCCGGCCGCCGACGACCCGGGCTTGACGTCCCCGGACTCGGGTGCCGACGACGGCACCAACGGCGAGACGGCCGGCCCGAGCACCGCTCACTGACTCCGGTTGATCTCCTGTGCCACCCGGTGTGGCCATTCGAGTACCCGGCGCAGCCGAAGTGAGCCCGGACGGACGGCCTGCAGGACGGCCGCGGCAGCCTAGGCTGGGAGCATGCAGCGGAGGATCTTCGGCATCGAGACCGAATTCGGGGTCACCTGCACCTTCCACGGCCAGCGTCGGCTGTCGCCGGACGAGGTTGCCCGTTACCTGTTCCGCCGGGTGGTGTCGTGGGGCCGGTCGTCGAACGTTTTCCTGAAAAACGGGTCCCGGCTGTACCTCGACGTGGGGTCACACCCGGAGTACGCCACCGCGGAGTGCGACGACCTGGCCCAGCTGGTGACCCACGACAAGGCCGGCGAGCGGATCCTCGAGGACCTCCTGGTCGATGCCGAGCGGCGGCTGGCCGACGAGGGCATCGGCGGGGACATCTTCCTGTTCAAGAACAACACCGACTCCGCGGGCAACTCCTATGGCTGCCACGAGAACTATCTGGTGGCCCGGGCCGGTGAATTCTCGCGGATCGCCGACGTGCTGCTGCCCTTCCTGGTCACCCGGCAACTGATCTGCGGCGCGGGCAAGGTGCTGCAGACACCGCGCGGTGCGGTGTACTGCCTGTCGCAGCGGGCCGAGCACATCTGGGAGGGGGTCTCCTCGGCGACCACCCGTTCCCGCCCGATCATCAACACCCGGGACGAGCCGCACGCCGACGCCGAGCGCTACCGCCGCCTGCACGTGATCGTCGGCGACTCGAACATGTCCGAGGTGACCACCCTGCTCAAGGTGGGCAGCGCCCACCTGGTCCTGGAGATGGTGGAGGAGGGTGTCGCGTTCCGCGACTTCACCCTGGACAACCCGATCCGGGCGATCCGCGAGATCAGTCATGACCTCACCGGCCGACGTGGGGTGCGGCTGGCCGGTGGCCGTGAGGCCTCGGCGCTGGATATCCAGCGGGAGTACTACCTGCGCGCCGTGGATCACGTCGCCCGCCGCGGGTCCGATCCCCTGACCGACCGGGTGATGGAGCTGTGGGACCGCACGCTGGGTGCCGTGGAGCGCCAAGACCTCAGCCTGATCGACCGCGAGATCGACTGGGCGATCAAGCACCGGCTGGTGGAACGCTACCGCGCCAAGCACCAGATGGACCTGTCCAACCCACGGATCGCTCAGCTGGACCTCACCTACCACGACATCCGCCGCGGCCGGGGGCTGTTCGACCTGCTGCAGCGCAAGGCACTGGTGGACCGGGTCACCGATGACGGCGAGATCGAGGCGGCCAAGGACACCCCGCCTGCCACCACCCGAGCGAAGCTGCGCGGGGACTTCATCGCCGCCGCCCAGGCCGCGGGCCGCGACTTCACCGTCGACTGGGTGCACCTCAAGCTCAACGACCAGGCCCAGCGCACCGTCCTGTGCAAAGACCCGTTCCGGTCCGTCGACGAGCGGGTGGAGCGGCTCATCGCTTCGCTCTGACCCGTGAGTGGGGATGCGAG
>JBOHFT010000177.1:0-9618 GCA_050699815.1 Pseudonocardiaceae bacterium
CGACTACCGGGCGATCTGAGCCCGGTAGTCGCGGGCTGCACATCATGCGTCCTCCTGATCTGCGGCGGATTCAGCCCGACGATACTGCGCCCATGATGGCGAAGGTGGCTCCCTGCGGGTCGGTGATCACTGCCATCCGGCCGTAGGGGGTGTCGAGTGGCCCGCCCAGCACCGTGGCACCGCGCTCCGTGGCGGCTGCCACGACGGCGTCGGCGTCGGCGACCATGAAGTAGGTCATCCAGTGCGGCGGCGCGCCGGGTGGGCTGTTGTCCAACCCTCCGATGCCACCGAGCGGGTCGCCGTCGAGGTGGAAGGTGGTGTAGGCCGGTCCGGCGCCGTCGACCGGCTGGTAGGAGTAGCCGAACACGGCGGCATAGAACTTCCGGGCGGTATCGGGGTCGGGCAGCGCGGCCTCATTCCACACCAGGGATCCCGGCTCGTTGTAGATCTCCGCGCCGATGTGTCCCGCGGCCTGCCACACTCCGAATGTGGCGCCTTGCGCGTCCAGCGCGACCTCCTCGGTCGGTTGGTCGGTGCAGGCTCAGCCAAGCATCTGCCACCGACACTTCCCGGTGACCGGTCTCGCCACTACCGTGGGATCGTGTTACCCAGATGAAGGATCCGATGCGGCCGCAAGCAACGTACGGTGGTCACGATGACAGTGGACGAGACACCGGTCCTGGCGGGCTCACCGGCGGAGCCATCACCTGCGGTCGCGATGCGCCAGCTGACCATGGGCACCGCCGTCTCCCAGGCGATCAGCGTGTTCGCCAGGCTCGGAGTTGCGGACGCGCTGGCGGCTGGCCCGCGGGACGCTGACGAGATCGCGGAGCTGGTGGGCGCGCACGGCCCGGCGTTGTACCGGCTGCTGCGAGCGCTCGGCGAGGTTGGAGTCGTCGCGGAGCTGGAGGATCGGCGGTTCGCCCTGACCACGCTCGGTGAGGTGCTGCGCAGTGACGTCCCGGGTTCGCTGCGGGGCTGGTCGACGATGGTCGGGATGCCGTTCCACCGTTACCCGTGGACCGATCTGTACGAGACTGTCCAGACCGGGGAATCGGCGTTTGCTCGGGTCCACAAAACGAATATCTTCGACTACTTGGCGGAGTATCCCGAGGATGCGGCGGTCTTTGATGCGGCCATGACCTCGCTCTCCACGAGCGATGCTGCCAGCATCATCAAAGCGTACGATTTTACCCGCTTCAGCACGATAGTGGATGTTGGTGGCGGGCGCGGCGGTCTGCTCGCCGCGATCTTGGCCGCTAACCCGCACCTTCGGGGAGTGCTGTTCGATAGGCCGGCAGTCGTGGCCGGTGCCGGGGAAGAAATTTCCGGCGCTGGGGTGGCCGGCCGCTGCGAGGTGGTGAGCGGGGACTTCTTCGACTCGGTACCGGGTGGAGGCGATGCCTACCTGCTGAGCCGCGTCATCCACGACTGGGACGATGATCACGCACGAGAAATCCTGGGTACGTGCCGGGCTGCGATGGCCGACACCGCCTGTGTGCTGCTTGCTGAGTCCGTGCTGCCGGAGGGCGCAGCGCCGTCGATGGGCAAACTGATGGATGTGGAGATGCTGGTCATGACCTCTGGCGGTCACCAGCGCACTGAGGCGGAGTTCCGCGTGCTGCTTGCCCGCGCGGGGCTTCGTCTGACCCGCATCGTGCCGAGTACCGGCCTGACCAGTCTCGTCGAGGCGGTCCCTGACTCGCTGAGTTGAGCGACGCGTCACGCCCGGGGCGCGTACATGATCACGGCGACGCCGAGCAGGCAGATCCCAGCCCCGAGGTAGTCCCACCGGTCGGGGTGGAACTTGTCCACGATCGCGCCCCAGGCCAGCGAGCCCGCCACGAAGATCCCGCCATAGGCGGCGAGAATCCGGCCGAAGTGCGGGTCGGGCTGGAGAGCGGCGACGAACCCGTAGCCACCCAGGGTGAGGACTCCGGCGGCGATCCACCACCGGCCGCGGTGTTCTCGCCAGCCCTGCCAGATCAGCCACGCGCCGCCGATCTCGGCGAGCGCGGCGAGGGCGAACAGGAGCAGGGACCGGACGATAGTCATGATCGCCGACGGTGGCGGCCACCGCTCATCGCTGTGGCCGCGACCTCCGCAGTGGAATCGAGCTCCAGTTCTCCAGCACTCATGTCTGTGACGGTAAACCCGTTCACAGCGAGACCACCGCGATGCGGACTTCGAGGTGGGCAGCCAGGGCCGAGATGTCGGCGACATCGGAGGTCAGTACCTCCACGACGGCGCAGGGGACGTCGGCGGCTACCCGCTCCGCCGCTACGGCCACGGTCGCGTCGACCACGGAGGCGGTCGGCACCAGACGTCGTAACTGGACAGCTCGATCCGCGTCGGCACTGTCCAGTGGGACGTCGTTGCTGACCAGCCGGTTCGCCCCGGCCGCCGCGGGGTCGCGACGACGCCAACCGGCCTCCACCCGCACTGCGGTCGGGACAACAACCCTGCCGTTGGCGGCCATGATGGCTGCGACGACCGAGGCGCGCCGACGATCGTGTGTCCGGCTGGAGGACAACGCCTGGGCGGCTTCGTTGTTGAGGACCAGATGACGAACGAGTTTGGGTGTCATCAGGCGACATTCGTCGGCCGAACGCCTACCCCCGCAGCGATCATCTCCACGTGCCGCAGCACCTGATCTACCGTCTCGTCAACGCTGACGAGCATCCAATCCGGTTCGCGGCCCTCGACCCACTCGGCGACTGCTGCGACGACGTCGGGGTGCCGTTCCGCTGGATGGTCGGTGCCGGCAACACGGCGCAGCGTGACTGCCGCCAGCCGAGGCCGATCCTCCGGAAATCGTTCGACATGGGTCGCGAGAGCCTGTTGGCGGGCGAAGGCACGGATCCGCTCCTCCAACGCGCGATTCGCCGCCGCGGTGAACGACTCGTCCATCCCCAGTTCCGTGGCGACCTGCGCGGCCCGATGCAACGCCGCTGGTTGCCGGACCGAAGTCGCCTTTGTCTCCCCTCGCGAATCCGCCAGGTCCGCCAGCGCTGCGAACAGCTCGTCAAGTCGGCTCATCTGCTTCCTCCTCCGGAGAGTGTGCGGTACCTAACGTACCGCATGGGCACATCTGGGGAGGGGGCGGGACTGTTGCCGCGCAGGCAACCCTCAAACGGACCGGCTCCTCTTCTGCAGCGTCCACGACCCGCGCCACATCGACGTTTTTGCAGTTCCACTACCGCGACAACACCTCGTCCGTGAGCGTGGCCAATATACTCCAAACGACCCCAGTGTGCTCAACACCAAGCGACCGCCGACGATCACTGACAGTAAGTCCGCGCGTGGACGCTGTCATCGACTGGGATTGTCTCTCCTGACAGCGCGAAGCCCGGGCTCCCGTCATCCGGCGGGACATACCCGGGCTCACTTCCTCGGCCTACGGGGCCTCGGCACGTTCAGGATGCCCCGGGCCGCCTCGTCCTGCAACAACGCTGCGGCTGGTGTCCGGCTGGGACAGGTCTGACGCCCGCGCAGCTCATCGATCGCCTGGTCGCAGCGATGCCAGCGCGGGCGCCACGTCGGGCGGTGGCGTGTCCACCGGCCACCAGGCCAGGTCAACAGACTCGGAGCTGCGCACCGGGGCGGCGTCGGCCGGGGCGCGCAGCAGGAACCGCACGTCGAAGTGCCGGGTGGGCAAGCCTAGCGAGCAGGTGATCGGGTGCACGTCCAGGTGCAGCGGCCTGGGATCGATCTCCAGGTCAGCGATACCGGACTCCTCGGTCGCTTCCCGCAACGCCGCCGCGGCGAGCCCGGGGTCGCCCTGTTCGCAGTGCCCGCCGAGCTGCACCCAGCGCCCGACCCGGGGGTGCAGGGTGAGCAGCACCTGCGCGCCGTCGTGGGACAGGACCACAGCAGAGGCGGTCAGGTGGCCGGGTGTGCAGGAGCGGGCGCAGGCGTCCGGGCGGGCGGCCAGGAACCCGAGGAACGCCTCGCGCAGCGCCCGCTGCCCGGGGTCACCCGGTTCCCAGGCCGACAGCACCCGCACCGCGTCGGCGTGCACGGCGGAGTTCTGCACGGCGGTCGTCGTCATCGCAGCACCAGCCCGTCATCGGGATCGCGCGCCGGGCGCGGTTGCAACGGCTCCGCAGGGTAGCCGACGGCGATCGCGCCCAGCGGCCGCCAGCCCACGGGCAGGGCGAGTTCGGCGCGGACCAGATCCGGGCAGAACAGCGTCGAGCCGACCCAGCACGAGCCCAGGCCCTCGGCGGCCAGCGCCACCAGCAGGCCCCCCACAGCGGCACCTGCGGCCACGGTGAACATCGTCTCCTCGGCGGCTTGCCGGCGTGCGTCGGGGTAGGGGTGCGCCCCATCGGGCACCGCGACCGGCACCAGTACCTCCGGCGCGTCGCGCAGCAGGTCCCCGCGCCGCACCCGGCGCTCGATCTGGTCCTCGGCCAGCCCGTCGCGACGCAGGTCGGCCCGCCACGCCTGGGCCATCGCGTCGAGCAGCCGCCGCCGGGCCGCCGGGTCGGCCAGCCAGACGAAACGAACCGGCCGAGTGTGGTGCGGGGCGGGTGCGGTCAGCGCCACCCCCACCGCGCGGCGCAGCGCCCCCGGGTCGACTGGCTCAGTGCAAAACGAGCGCACCGACCGGCGCAGCAGCACCGCATCGGCCCGCCCCTGCTCGAGCGCCTCGTTGGTGCCCAGCCAGAACAGGTCATCGGCCGCCGGGCGGATCAGATCCGCCGCGGTGCTGCCGTCGCCGCCGCGGGGCAAACCCCGCAGCACCGCCACCGGCACCCCGGCCAGCTTGCCCTTGACCAGGTCGGCGGCCGCGGCGATCTCGTCGGCGACGGCGACCTCGGTGACGGCGAGCTCGTTGCCGTACCGGTCGACGGTGCCCGCGTAGCGGTGCAGCACGGCCAGCCCGGCGGCCCCGATCGCCGCGTCGGTCTGCCCGACCCGCCACGCCCGGCCCATCGTGTCGGTGATCACCACGGCGACCTCGACGCCCAGCGCCGCGGCCAGCCCGGCCCGGAGCCGGGCGGCGCTGGCATCGGGGTCGACGGGCAACAGCGCGATCTCACCGGGCGCTACGTTGGACGCGTCCACTCCCGAGCCGGCCTGCACCACGCCCAGCGCGTTCGCGGTGATCAGAGTGTGGCCGCGGCGGGCGAGCACCCGCTGGGCCTGCTCCGCGATGAGCCGGTGGCGGGCCGCGTCTCTGGCTTGCGGGTCGGATGGCACCGTGACCAGCCGCCCTTCCACCTTGGACACCACCTTGCTGGTGACGACGATGACGTCGCCGTCGACCAGCCACGGCGCGGCGGTGGCCAGTGCGGCGATCAGATCGTCGCCCGGCCGGAACTCGGGCAGCCCGAAGACCGGCAGGATGCGGACCTCACCCCGGGCGGCATGATCGCGGCCGGGGGCGCTCATGTCACCAGCCCGGCGAGGTCCAGGGCCGCCCTGGCCATCGCCGCGGTCGCCGGCACGTCGGACATCAGCAGCGGGACTTCCCTGACCGCCACCCCGGGCACCGCCGCGCCATCCCCGGGGTGCACCAGCCACCCGTCCAGGATCCCACCCGTGCTGCGGGCCCCGTAGTGCTGGCCGACCGCGTCGGCCGCGCAGCGCACCCCGATCGCGGTCAGGCAGGCGTCGGCCATCCCGCGCACCGCTGCGCCCCCGATGATCGGTGACAGCCCGATCACCCGGGCGGGCGTGGCGCGCAGTGCCTGCCGGATCCCCGGCACGGCCAGCACGCTGCCGATCGACACCACCGGGTTGGACGGCGCGAGCAGCACGGCGTCCGCCCCGGCGATCGCGTCCAGCACCCCGGCGGCCGGCTCGGCGTCGTCCGCGCCCACCGGCACGAACGCGATGGCCGGCAGTGCGCCGCGGTGCCGGATCCACCACTCCTGGAAGTGCATCGCACGGCGGCCCTGGGCGTCATCGTCTTGGGCGTCGGCCACCACCACGTGCGTCTCACAGCGATCATCGGTGGCCGGCAGCAGCCGCACCCCCGGGCGCCACCGGTCGCATAGCGCCGCGGTCACCGTGGACAGCGGGTAGCCGACCCGCAGCATCCGGGTGCGGACCAGATGCGTGGCCAGGTCGCGGTCGCCCAGCCCGAACCAGTCCGGATCGGCACCGTAGCGCGTCAGCTCGTCTTTGACCACCCAGGTCTCGCCGGTCCGTCCCCAGCCGCGCTCGGCGTCGATCCCGCCGCCGAGGGTGTACATGCAGGTGTCCAGATCCGGGCAGATCCGCAGCCCGTGCAGCCAGATGTCGTCGCCGGTGTTGACCACCGCGGTGACCCCGTGCGCAGCGGCGTCGACAGGCGGCCCGACGGCGGGCAGGCCCAGTGCCGCCTTCACCCCGAGCAGAAACCGGGCGCCACCGACGCCCCCGGCCAGCACCACCACCCTCACGCCCAGGACGCTACGCCAGACGTCGGACAGTTGATCAGGATTCGTCGCTCTTCGACGGCGGGTGATCGAACGTGGTGTGCACCTGCGCAGCGGGTGTGTAGCGTTCGGTGTTGGCGTAGGAACGGTAGGCGGCCCGGTCGGCGGGGGTGAGCGCCACGTCGTCGGTGAAGGGGGTGAGCAGGTTGCGGGGCCATAGCCGGCGCGCCCGCACTGCGTTGATCTCGGCGCAGAACACGAGAATGACCGACTGCAGGTACAGCCAGGCCAGCAGCCCGAGAACCAGCCCGAACACGCCATAGATCTGCGAGACACCGGCCAGCTGGCGGCTGACGAACAACGCGCCCACAGTCTGGAGCAGCTGGACGGCGACCCCGGCGCCGACCGCCCCGGGGATCAGATCGGCCAGCGTGACGTCGCGGGCGGTCAGCACCCGAAACAGGATCAGGAACGCGGCCATGTTGGCGGCCATCGCGATGACGAACGCGCCAATGCGCACTCCGGTGCCGATCTCGGAGATGCCGATCTCGGAGCCGAATCCGGCGACCACCGGGCCGATCGCGGCCAGCGCGGTAGTCGTCAGGATGACCGCCCCGAACAGGACGAACAGCACCAGGCCGCGGAGCCGGGACACCACTGGGTCGGGGCGGGCATAGTGTGGCACGGCCCAGACCCGGTTCAACGCTGCCTGGATGGCCACCGAGACACCCAGCCCCCCGTAGACGGCGCCGGCGATGCCCAGGACCACGCCCAGGCTGCTGCCCTGGATCGCGCCGACGTTCTGCTGCAGTTGCGGGCCGATGACCGGGAATTGCTGCAGCGCCGAGCCGAGCAGCGCCTGCTGCAGGCCAGGGTCACCCTCCAGGGTGAAGCCCAGCACACTGACCAGCAACAGCAGCAGGGGGAACAGCGAGACGAAACCATAGTAGGTAATCAGAGCCGCGAGGTGGCCACCCTGATCGTCGACGAACTTGTAGACCACCGCCAACGGGAAGCCCAACCAGGAATGGCGCCGTTGGAAGTGATCCAGCCGAGCCATGACAGCCATCCCCACCCCCGGCGAATGCTCCTAAGATTAGCACCAGACGTTCCTCACGCGCCGGTAGCTCGTCAGCGCCAGAACAGGAACTCCCGCAGGCCGGCGGCTGCTGCCAGCGGGTCGCCACCGAGCGTGGCGAAGACCGCGAAGCCGGCCCCGAACAGCGCATCCCCCACCGCGGGCACGGTGATGATCAGCAGGAAGAGCCCCACGATGGCGTACAGGCTGATGGTGTCGGCGAATCGGCGGGCCTGGGTCGGCAGGTAGGGCTCCAGGACGCCGAAACCGTCCAGCCCCGGCACCGGCAGGATGTTGAGCACGAACGCGAGCACCTGCACCAGGGCCAGGTAGGACAGCCCGGCGGCGAGCCCGCCCGCAAGCCCGCCGATGCTGACCACCACGGTCAGCACGGCTGCCAGCGCCAGGTTGGTCAGCGGGCCGGCCAGCGACACCGCCGAGGCGACCGCCCGCGACCGCAGCGCGCTGCGGTTGATCCACACCGCCCCGCCGGGCAGCGGGATCCCGCCGAAGGCCAGCAGCACCAAGGGCAGCAGCAGGGACATCACCGGGTCGGTGTAGCGCCGGATATCGAGCGTGAGGTATCCCTTGGCGCGCACCGAACGGTCGCCGCCCCGGTAGGCCGTCAGGGCGTGCCCGAACTCGTGCAGGCACAGCGAGACCGCCCACCCGCCGAGCACCAGGAGCACGATGCCCCCGGTGCGGGCCGCCCCAGTGGTCAGCGCCGCGAGCGCGCCGCCGGCCACCGTGCCCGCGACCAGCAGCAGGAACAGCGGGCTGGGGGCCACGTCGACGGCACGCACGGGCTCACTGTCGCCCACTGGTCGCGCAGCCCATCCACCGGGGGGGCTTGCGTCGACGAATCGGATGTACGTATCCGGCTCCGTCGCGACCTATTCTGGCAACCACCCGGTAGCCAGCTGGCGTATAGGCGCAACGCGGCGCCAGGTTGCGGTTTGTCATCGGCGATCCAGGTGTTCAGCCTGCCGATGTCGGTGTGCTGCTTGGATGAGCCTGCTCACGTGACACGGCGAGTATTTGCTGTGCCCGCTGAAATGACACACCCATCACGGCCCCGATGTCACGGACTGTCAAGCCGGCGTCGCGAGCCGCCCGGGCTGCAGCGGCTCGCTCGGCGCGCTCCTGCGCGGTAGCCCGCTGCGCCTGCGCGGCGGCTTCCTCGGCGCGGCGCAGATGCGCCGTGACCTGCTCGGGTATCTCGGGACGCACTTCGACCTCCACCTCGTCGGCGGGTACGCCGACGACGAACGCGATGGCTTCACGGTGCACGGCGGCGGCCTGGTCGAGCCGGTGGACCTGGGACAGCGCTCCCGGATGCTGATCGCACTGCACGATCCACCAGCCGGCCGCACGGTGCGCGGTCGCGGTGTAGCGGGTCACTTCGTCCACCACCTCGGGCCCAGGGCGGGCGATAGCTGCTTGAGATAGCTGCTTGAGATCTCCGTTGCCAGCTCCTCCGGGATCTCGTTGTGGCGTGGCACGGTGGTCGAGACAGTCCCGCAGCGCACGCCGCTGTGGCGGGTGAGCTCGTACATCTCGAACTCGACCCCGGCGAGCTTGGCGCCCTGCCGTATCTTTTGATTACCGCTGTCCGCTTCACCAGAATAGTCTAGATATGCTGGACAAATCAAGTCTACCATCGTTAGACGTGGCCGCGGCTCGATTGGCAATGTACAGAAGCTGCGCCCCACAGGACGAGCACCTTGCCGGGCATCACGTCGTCGCGGTCAAGGACCGGGCCAATATCGAACTGGGCTGGATTCTCCGACCGTCAGTAGTAGGCCAGCTTGACCTGCCACGGGCCGCACCCACGTGCAGCGGAGTGCGCTGGTGGTGGCTGACCGGGTGCGCTCGGCTGGATTGATCATGACGTGCCGGGGAGGTTATTGTGCGCCTGGGCACATACCGAGGGAGGCGGGTGGCTGTGGTGGGCGACGGGCAGGCGGGTAGGCGGGCGGGTGTGACCCCTGGGCAGCGGCGCCAGCGGGACGCCACGCCTACCGGGCCGGTGTCGGGCGGGGCGTCTGTGGTGTGGCAGCCGCTGGCGGTGCTTGATGATCCTGAGACGTTTGCGGGTGAGGTGATGCGGGCTGCGCTGGCTGCTCGCGACGTCACTGTCATGTACCGGTTGCTGTATCAGGCCGGGGT
>JBOHFT010000178.1:0-9379 GCA_050699815.1 Pseudonocardiaceae bacterium
AACACCCGGACCACCGATGCCGCTTCCTCAAGGCGCTGGATCTCCTGTTGCACCCGGCGCTTGCCAGGGGCCAGGATGCGCCGCCGTTCGATGAACTCAACAGTTGAACGGTCGGCGAGCGAGCTGAGTTCAGCCTGCAGCTCGCTGGACGCACCGGTCGCAATTGCCCATGCTTCAACATCGGATGGCTGGGGCAGGGTGACCCCACGTTCAGTCTTGGACACCTTCGACTGCGACCAGCCGAGCCGATGCGCGAGTTGGGTGGTGGACAGCCCGGCCTCGACTCGCAGGCCGCGCAGTGCCTCGGCCATGCGACGCCGTTCGTCGGACAGTCCGCTCACCCGGTCATTCTGAGGGTCTCTCGCGTGAGGCCCTTGCGGGCCAGGTAGTCAGTCAGTGGCTCGGCATGGCGCAGCGAGGTGTCGCGCATCTCCCGGTAGGGTTCAAGGTGGTCGATCAGCTCGGGGTATAGGAAATGGCCCTCATCATCGTAGAACATCCGCACCCCGATCTCATCGTCGTAGAGCCAGAAGTCCTCGCGCAGCTCGACCAGGTCGGGATGAGTGTCACGATCGACGACATAAACCTCGCTACCGACCGCCACGCCGTCCAAGTAACAATAGAGCTCGAAGCGCAAGTAGGCGGTGCGGGGTTGGTCAAGGACCTGCACCCGATAATGCCCGGAAACCCCGTGCCGCGTCGCGCTGGAGACGGGCCAGCCCTTCGTGGTTCTCCGGACTACGCAGCGGCATCGGTTTTCCAGCCTGCCAGTCGGCAAACCTCTCAGCCTCCTGGGGAACCAGGTACTGCGGCAGGGTCTCCAGCCGGACCGCTGACTCTTTCGCGGCACCGCCGATGCGGCGCAGGTCATCAAGGTCCATGCCCGGCTAACCGATCCTTGCGTTGCGGACTACCTGCCGGACGGTCACGTCACCCGAAGACGGGCCGGAGTCCTCGCGGTGCTGGGGCGGCCGTCGTGACGCCATGGTCGCGCTCCGTTCGATCGGCGAGTCGCGTCCAAAGTATGAAGTCTCGACTAGCTGGCGTCAAGCGCCACCGAGCCAAGGTCAGCGGCCGAAGGGGCCGTCCTCGGGCAGTCTCAGGTCGGGTTTGTCGACTTCCTCGATGTTCACGTCCTTGAACGTGATCACCCGGACGTTCTTGACGAAGCGGGCGGACCGGTACATGTCCCACACCCACGAATCGGACATCCGCACCTCGAAGTACACCTCGCCGTCGGCGTTGCGGACCTGCACGTCCACGGCGTTGGCCAGGTAGAAGCGCCGCTCGGTCTCCACGACGTAGGCAAACTGACCGACGACGTCGCGGTACTCCTTGTAGAGCGACAGTTCCATCTCGGTCTCGTACTTCTCGAGATCCTCGGTGCTCATCGACGGCCCATCGGTCGCTTCATCGGGTGCTGGCCCCTCCTGCTCTCGGCGATACCCCATTCTGGACCACTGCCGGACCCGCGATCGGCCATGGCCTCGCTTGTGCTGTCCGGCGTGGCGGGGCGACCAGGCCGTGCCTGCGTGCCGCCAGCGCGACGTTCGCGTAGCCGAACCGGTGCTCGGCCGACGGGCCATGCGCCAGCAGGGACGCGGTGTGCTCCGGCGTGCAGTAGCCCTTGTGCTCGCCGAACCCGTACCACGGCATCCGCTCGTGCAGCTCGCCCATGATCCGGTCACGGGTCACCTTGGCCAGTACCGAGGCGGCCGACACGCAGGCCACGGCCCGGTCCCCGCCGATCACAGCCAGGTTCGGGGCGGTGAGGCCGGGCACCCGGAACCCGTCGGTGAGCACGTAACCGGGGTGCACTGCAAGGCTGGCGACGGCCCGCCGCATGCCCTCCAGGTTCGCCACGTGCACGCCCAGCTCGTCGATCTCGTCGGGGGGGATCACCACCACGCTCCGGGCGGCCGCCCTGGTGGTGATCAGATCGTAGTAGTACTCCCGGCGCGCGGCGGTGAGCAGCTTGGAGTCGGTGAGCCCGGCCAGGGCCGCCGCGTCGGCCGGCCGCAGCACGCACGCCGCGACCACCAGCGGCCCGGCGCAGGCCCCCCGGCCGGCCTCGTCCACCCCGGCGACCGGGCTCAGGCCCTTGCGATGCAGGGCCGCCTGCAGGGTCCACGTCCCGCCGTCCCGGCGCACCACCGCCCTCGGCGGCCGCGGCAGGGCCTGGCCGGTACTGCGCGCCAAGACCGGCACGGTCGTCAGCCGCGCCCGCGGGCGACCACCCGCTCCCGCAGGGCACGAACACCCCGCCACACCGGCCAGCTCAGCAGCAGGCCAGCGCCCAGCGGGAGGCCGGACGACCAGGACGGCGTGGGGGCACCCAGCGCCTGCGCCGTCACCTGCCGCGGATCGGGGTCAGCGATGCCCTGCCACCGCGCTGGCGGGAGCACGATGACGCGGGCCTTGCCGATGACATTGTCCACCGGCACAGTGCCAGATAGCTCATCTGTGAGGTGCCGCCGGGAGTCAGCGCTGTTATTGCGGTTGTCCCCCATCATCCACAGGCTGCCCGGGGGTACCGTGACCGGGCCGAACTCCTCCTGGGGATCATCCCCCTGGAAGACGGCGTACGGCTCGGCCAGCGCAGTGCCGTCGACCATGACCCGGCGCTGCTCGTCACAGCACTGCACGGTCTGGCCCCCGATCGCGACCACCCGCTTGACGAAGTCCCGCTCGTCGGGCGGGGCGAGGCCGATCAGGGAGGCTGCCTGCTGGAGCCCCCGGATGACCACGTTGTCCGAGCGTGGGCTGGAGAACTCAATGTTGTTGCCCCATGAGTCGGGGCCTCGGAATACCACCACGTCACCGGGCCTCGGATCGCGCAGCCGGTAGGTCAGCTTGTCGACCAGCACCCGGTCGTTGGTGCAGCCCGGGCAGCCGTGCAGGGTCGGTTCCATGGACGCCGAAGGAATCACGTACACGCGGGCCAGGAAGGTCTGGATCAGGAACGTGAGCATCAGCGCAGTGATCACCAGGATCGGCAGCTCGCGCCAGAACGAGCTCTTCCTCTTCTTCTTCGCCAGGCGATGCCGGTGCACACGGCGGCTGCGGGAATGATCGGGATCGTCGCCGTGAGCGGGTTCGGTCGAGGAAACCAGGTTGGCCACGTCCTCAGGCTAGTTACCGGCAGCCGGAGGAGGGGATCAGGACGCGGACGGCGTCTCGCGCTTCTCCTTGATCTTGGCAGCTTTACCGCGGAGGTCGCGGAGGTAGTACAGCTTGGCACGCCGGACATCACCGCGGGTGACCACCTCGATCTTGGCGATATTCGGCGTGTGCACGGGAAAGGTGCGCTCCACGCCGACGCCGAAAGACACCTTGCGCACGGTGAAGGTCTCCCGCACTCCCCCGCCCTGACGGCGGATGACCGCGCCTTGAAACACCTGCACCCGCTGCCGCGCGCCCTCGATGACGCGGACGTGCACCTTGAGCGTGTCACCGGGCCGGAAGTCGGGGATGTCGGAACGCAGCGACTTCTCGTCCAGGGCGTCCAGGGTGTTCATCGGGAGTCCGTCCTCGCTTATCGGTGTGCTCTGCACGGTCTGGGGCGCCGGCCTGGCGGGCGCGAAAGGGGCAGCTCATCGATCCACTCCCGGCCAGCCTAGCCGGGCGGGGGGACGAGCCCTTCGAGCAGGGCGCGGTCCGCCCCGTCCAGCGCCCCGGGTGGCAGTGCGGCCAGCAGGTCAGGACGCCGCGCGGCGGTGCGCTCCACCGCACGGTCCCGGCGCCAGCGGGCGATCGCGGCGTGGTTACCCGAGCGGAGCACGGCGGGGACCTCCCGGCTGCGCCATACCTCGGGGCGGGTGTAGCAGGGCCCCTCCAGCAGGCCGTCGGAGAACGAATCCTGGGTCGCCGAGGCGGGATTGCCCAGCACCCCGGGCAGCAGCCGGGCGATCGCCTCGACCATCACCAGCACCGCGACCTCGCCCCCGACCAGCACATAATCACCGATCGAGATCTCATCGACCACCACCTTGCCAGCCGCATCATCGATCACCCGCTGGTCGATGCCCTCGTAACGGCCGCAGGCGAAGACGAGCCGAGGCTCGGTGGCCAGCTCGGTGGCCAGCTGCTGGGTGAACCGCCGTCCGGCGGGGCTGGGCACCACCAACCGGGGCGCTGGCTGGCCGGCGAGTACCTCGTCCAGCGCCTCACCCCACACGTCTGGGCGCATCACCATGCCGGGTCCGCCGCCGTAGGGCGCATCGTCCACCGTCCGGTGCACATCATGGGCCCAGCCCCGCAGGTCATGCACCGTGACAGTGATCAGGCCCCGCTCGATCGCCCGGCCCAGCAGGGCCTCCCTGGCCGGGGCCAGGTACTCCGGGAAGATCGTCACAACCTCGATGAACACGGCTGCGCCTCGATCAGTCGAGCAGCCCGGCAGGCGGATCCAGCACCACGTGGCCACCCGCCACGTCCACCTGGACGACGATGGCGCGAACGAAAGGAACCAGCGCCTCGCCATGGTCGGTCGCCAGCACCAGCAGGTCACTGGCCGGGGCGTGCACAACCTCGCGCACCGTGCCCAGGACCGTGCCGTCGGGCCCGACCGCAGTCAGGCCCTCGAGCTGGTGATCATAGAACTCGTCGGGATCGTCCAGCTCAGGCAGCTCGGTGGTCTCGACGGTCAACACCAGACCGCGCAGTTCCGCAGCCGCGGCGCGATCAGTCACTCCGGCGAATCGCACGAGCAGGGCTCCCGCATGCGGGCGGGCGGTGTCCACGGTGAGGGTGCGGCCAGTGTCACCGCGCAGGTGCGTGCCAGCAGCGAACCGCTCCCCGGGCGAGTCGGTGCGCACCTGCACCGTCACCTCCCCATGGAGGCCATGCGGCCTGCCGACCCGGCCAACCACCCGCTCAGTGTCCCTGCCCCGCTCGGTTTCTCGGCCCCGCTCGGTTTCTCGGCCCCGCTCGGTTTCTCGGCCCCGCTCGGTTTCTCGGCCCCGCTCGGTTTCTCGGCCCCGCTCGGTTTCTCGGCCCAGTGCCACGATCGCCGCTCCCGGCCGGCCAGGTCAGCGATCGGTGTCGACGACGTCGACCCGCACCCCACGCCCGCCGATACCGTTCATCACCGTGCGCAGCGCCGTGGCAGTGCGCCCACCCCGTCCGATCACCTTGCCGAGATCCTCGGGGTGGACGTGCACCTCAAGAGTCCGGCCCCGGCGGGTGGTCACCAGCTGGACGCGCACATCGTCAGGGTTGTCGACGATTCCCCGCACGAGGTGCTCAAGCGCGTCCGCCAGCATGTTCACGCCTGCCCGTCCGCTGCCTTCGCAGTGTCCTCCTGACCATCGGCTCCAGCTGGGGCCGGGGCCGTGACAGCGTCAGCCTTGCGGCTGCTCTTCTTCCGTGGCGTGGTGGCCTCGGTGACCGGCACCTCGCCCGCCTCAGCGAGCGCCCGGTGGAACAGCTCGGCCTTGTCCGGCTTGGGCTCAGCACGCCGCAGGGTGCCCTCAGCGCCTGGCTGACCGGTAAACCGCTGCCAGTCCCCGGTAACCTGGAGGATGTGCTGGACCGGCTCGGTGGGTTGGGCGCCAACCCCGAGCCAGTACTGCACCCGCTCGGAGTCGACCTCAATGAAGCTGGGCTCCTCCTTGGGGTGGTACTTGCCGATCGTCTCGATCGCCTTGCCGTTGCGGCGGGTGCGGGCGTCGGCAACGACGATCCGGTAGTACGGCTGGCGAATCTTGCCGAGCCGCATGAGCTTGATCTTGACAGCCACGGGTAGAGCTACTCCTGTCGACGCACGGGTGGCCATGGTGAGCACGCACGGCCAGTGGGGGGACAACAACAGCCACTCATTGTGCCAGACCATCCGGGCATCCGTGGCACCCGTCCACGCATCACCCAGCCAGCAGGCCCTGGGTGAGCAGCAGGAGCCCGACCGCGGGGAGGAAGTTGTTCGCTTGGTGGGCGACGACGCTGGCCAGCACGTTGCCGGTGAGCAGCCGGGCCAGCGCGATCGGCAGCGAGATCACCACCAGCAGCGGGGTGCGCAGCAGTTCCAGGTGAGCCACGGAGAACAGCAACGTGGTCAGCCCGAAGATCGCCCAGCGGTTCCACCGGAAGTGCTCCAATGCCCGCCACAGCACGCCGCGGTAGAGCAGCTCCTCGCACAACGGCACGATCAGCCAGACCCCCAGGAACAGCGTGATCGCCATCCCGAGCGGCAGCCGCTGACCGTCGAACGCCTCCCCGACAGCTGAGTTCGCCTGGCCCGTGCCGACCCAGTGTGCCCACAGGCCAGCGGCCGGCAGGGTGATGACCAGGCCGACGATGCCCAGCGCCAGCCCGACGCCGACGTCCGACAGCCGCCACCGCACCGACAGCTGGCTGCGCAGCCGTTGTCGCAGGCTGCCCCGGCCGATGAGTGCGGCACCGGTCGTCGCGGCGAAGGCGGCCAGCACGGTGGGCACCACGAGTGCGGTGACCAATGCCGCGGGTGGCAATGACTCGTCCGCAGCCCGGCCCGGGGAGGCAAGCACGAAGGGCAGCAGCACCAGCAACGACGCCGCCACAAAGGTCACTTCGGCGACGGCAAAGCAGCCGAGCATGAGCCAGCCACGGCGGGTGTCCCGGCCGGCTAGCGTCTCTTCCCGGGGCGGCGGGATCGTCTCTGTCATGGTCCCCAGGCCCGGCCGCGCAGCAGCAACAACGCCGGGTCCCGCAGCGCATCCGGGTCCAGGCGCGGGTCGGTGCGGGTGACCAGCAGGTCGGCGGGCGCACCGGGCTCCAGGCCGGCAACGCCCAGCCAGTCACGGGCCGCCCAGCTCGCCGCCGCCAGCGCCTGCGCACCGCCGAGCCCGACGGTGCGCAACGCAGCGATCTCATCCACCAGACGGCCATGCCTGATGCCACCGCCGGCGTCGCTGCCGGCGTAGACCGGGATCCCCGCCTCGACGGCGGCACCAACAGTGTCCCGGGCCCTGGCGTGCAGCGCGCGCATGTGCGCGGCGTAGCGCGGGTACTTCCCGGCGCGCTCGGCGATCACCGGGAACATCTCGATATTGATCAGCGTCGGCACCAGGGCGGTCCCTCGCGCGGCCATCTCGGTGATGGTGTCGGCGGACAGGCCGGTGCCGTGCTCGATGCAGTCGATCCCGGCGGCGATCAGGCCCGGCAGCGCGTCGGCACCGAAGACGTGCGCGGTGACCCTGGCCCCGGCGGCGTGCGCCGTGGTGATCGCCTCGACCAGCACGTCATCGGGCCACAACGGGGCAAGATCACCACTTGCGCGGTCGATCCAGTCGCCGACCAGCTTGACCCAGCCGTCCCCAGCCGCCGCCTGCTCGGCCACGGCCTGCGAGAGCAGCGCGGGCTCGTCCAGCTCCACACCCAGCGTCGGGATGTAACGCTTGGGGCGGGCCAGATGGCGGCCGGCCCGGATGATCCGCGGTAGGTCGCCGCGAGCCTGCAGCGGGCGGGTGTCGATCGGGACTCCGCAGTCCCGGATCAGCAGGGTGCCGGCGTCCCGGTCGATGGCGGCCTGCTCAGCGGCCTCGGCCAGGCTCGCCGGTCCCTGTGCGCCGATACCGACGTGGCAGTGCGCATCGACCAGCCCGGGAAGGAGGTAGCCCCCGTCGGCGACCGTGATCGCCCCGGGCACCGGCTCGGTGTAGATCACCCCGTCAGCCACCCACAGCTGGCCGGGTTCCCCGGCGGGCAGCAGCACCCCACGCAGGTGCATCACCGGTGCCGTAGGAAGCCCCGTCACTTCTTGGGCAGCCTCAGCTTCGACGGGTCGAAACCGGGCGGCAGCTGATTCAGGCCGGACAGCTCGGAGAGGCCCGGCAATCCCCCGGGCAACCCTCCTGGCAGCCCACCGCGTACCTTCGGCGGCGTCGGTCCCCGGCCCTTGCCCTTCTTGCCTTTGCGGCCCTTGCTGCTGCGGCGCCCGGGGCCGGTCCCGGGAAAGCCGAAGCGGCCGGCCATCTGCTGCATCATCTTGCGGGCCTCGAAGAATCGCTCAACCAGCTGGTTGACGTCGCTGACCGCCACCCCGGAGCCCCGGGCGATGCGCTGCCGCCGGGAGGCGTTGATGATCTTCGGATCGGCCCGCTCGCCGGGGGTCATGCCGCAGATGATGGCCTGCAGCCGGTCCAGTTGCTTGTCGTCGACCTCAGCGAGCTGCTCTTTCATCTGGCCCGCCCCGGGCAGCATTCCGAGCAGGTTGGCGATCGGCCCCATCTTGCGGATCGCCTGCATCTGCTCGAGGAAGTCCTCCAGGGTCAGCTCGCCGCTGCCGATCTTGGCGGCGGCCTGCTCGGCCTGCTCGGCGTCGAAAACGTGCTCGGCCTGCTCGATGAGGGTGAGCAGATCTCCCATGCCCAGGATCCGGCTGGCCATCCGGTCGGGGTAGAAGACGTCGAAGTCCTCCAGCTTCTCCCCGTTGGACGCGAACATGATCGGCGCACCGGTGACCTGCCGCACCGACAGCGCCGCGCCACCGCGGGCGTCGCCGTCCAGCTTGGTGAGCACCACGCCGGTGAAGCCGACGCCGTCGCGGAACGCCTCGGCGGTGGCCACCGCGTCCTGGCCGATCATCGCGTCGACGACGAACAGGATCTCGTCGGGCTGCACCGCATCGCGGATGTCAGCGGCCTGGCGCATCATGTCGGCATCAATGCCCAGCCGGCCCGCGGTGTCCACCACGACGATGTCGTGCAGGCGGGCAACGGCCTCGGCCACCCCGCGACGCGAGACGTCGACCGGGTCGCCCGGCCCTGCTGTCTGACCGGTCGCTGACGCGCCCGGATGGGGCGCAAACACCGACACCCCGGCCTGCGCACCTACCACCTGGAGCTGGGTGACCGCGTTGGGACGCTGCAGGTCCGCGGCGACGAGCAGCGGGGTGTGGCCCTGGTTGCGCAGCCAGCGGGCGAGCTTGCCGGCCAGCGTCGTCTTCCCGGAACCCTGCAGACCGGCCAACATGATCACGGTCGGTGGTGTCTTGGCCAGCACGAGGCGCCGGGTGGCGCCACCCAGGATGCCGACGAGCTCCTCGTTGACGATCTTGATGACCTGCTGGGCGGGGTTCAGCGCGCCGGACACCTCGGCGCCCTTGGCGCGCTCCTTGACCTGCGCGATGAACTGGCGGACCACCGGCAGCGCGACATCGGCCTCAAGCAGTGCGATGCGGATCTCGCGGGCGGTGGCGTCAATGTCGGCCGCGGAGAGCCTGCCCTTGCCGCGCAGGCCGGACAGCGCTGAGGTGAGGCGGTCGGAGAGGGTGTCGAACACGCCGTCGCGCTCCCTGGGGTGCGGCGGGGCGATCGCCCCGGAGTCTGGCTGCGGTACCACCAGCGTAGCCGCCTCGTCGCGGGCGCGAGAGCCTGGACCGCCGGCCGCCCGGGCCCCACCC
>JBOHFT010000179.1:0-9294 GCA_050699815.1 Pseudonocardiaceae bacterium
ACTGGGACGGCATCATCGCCTGGCACACAAACCACCTCAGCAACGGCCTGCTCAAAGGGATCAACTCCCTCATCCAGGCCGCCAAAGCCCGCGCCCGGGGCTACCGCAACAAAAACAAAATGATCACCATCGTCTACCTCACCGCAGCCAAACTCCAGCTACCCACCCTCGCCAATCCCACACCCGCCTACATGACATCACGCTGAGTAACATGACCTCACGCTGCGTAACCCACTGAAAACAGCGAAGAGCCCCTTACCGGCGATCCCGAATGGAGCAGAGAAAAACTCAACCACCACATGCGTAAAGTCCACGCAAAAACAACCGACACCAAGCGCCAACTATCCAACCTCGACACCGCCCTGCACGCCGGGCGTGACCTCTTCCTCACCGGCCTAGACATGCTCGCCTACCCCCGCCGCGTCTACGACACCGGCCCCGACCAGATCAAAACCCTGCTCACGAAAACAATCTTCCCCAAGCTCTACCTCGACACCGACCCCCACGGCACCGTCACCGTGACCGATCACGACCTAGCTGACCCCTTCACCGACATCACCACAGCCGCACACGGCCACTACACCCTCACCCGGACCATCACGCCCGCTGACACCCACCCAGACCCCACCGACGGACTGAACGCCCGGTACGACCCCTGGCACCCCCACTACAGCACTGAGGACGGCAACCTCCCATGGGAGACCATCGCCCTCAGTGACCAGTCAACCAACAGTGCCCATGGTTCGAATAAGCCCTGCCTGGTCGGGGTGGCGGGATTCGAACCCACGGCCCCTCGCTCCCAAAGCGAGTGCGCTACCAAGCTGCGCCACACCCCGCTGCACCGAGCGGTGCAGGGCGTAGCCTACGCGACCGACAGGATGTCCGCGTCGGCACACGTCCCCCCGGGAAGCCGGCAGCAGGTAGGCTTAGGCCGCTCCGCCACCGCGGGGCATGCGGGCGTAGCTCAATGGCAGAGCCCCAGCCTTCCAAGCTGGCCATGCCGGTTCGATCCCGGTCGCCCGCTCCCTACCCTTGACCAGGGCAAACGGTGGCCCCTCCCGATCACGGGGAGGGGCCACCGTTGCCGTCCATGCGATTAGCGTGCTATTACGCCACCGGAACCAGCGCCCCCAGTCGTGCTGTCCTCGGTGCGCTGCTCGTCCTGGTCTGCTTCCTTGTCATCGGCCCCCGTACGTGCCGCCCGGCCGAGGTCAACCAGCGCGCTGAGTGCGTCCGCGACGCTGCGATCCCGGTCGGTCGTGGCGTGCTGGTAGATCAATGCGGCGCGCATCGATCCGTGGCCCATCCGGTGCATCAGCTCTCGTGTCGTTGCACCCGAGTTGGCCGCGAGCTGGTTACCCGTGTGCCGTAGGTCGTGGAAGTGGAAGCCAGTGGGCAACCCTGCTGCCACGACGACCACCGGCCATTGTGTGCTCCTGCCGAAGTTCCCCCGGCGCAGCATGGCGCCTTTCTCACCCCGGAACACCAGACCTTCCGCGCCAGGACCCGCATACTGCTCGAGGTGCTGGCGCAGCTCGTCGACCAGCACGGCCGGGAGGGCGACGTTGCGCACACCGGCCGCCGATTTGGGTGGCCCGGCTTGCATGCCACCGCGATTGAGCTGGGCCAGGCGCCGCCGGACGTAGAGCACTCGCTGTGTGAGGTCGATGTCACAGCGTCGCAGCGCGATCAGTTCTCCCCACCGCAGGCCGGTGAATGCCGCCGCGAGCACGAGAACCCGGAACCGGTCAGGCATCCGCTCGGAGAGCGCATAAACCTGGGACACCGTCGCGGTCGGCCGCTCAGCCGTGCGATGCTCCCCGGCCCCCTTAATCCGGCAGGGGTTGCGCTTGATCCGGCCATCATCAACAGCGGTGTTGAAGATGGCCCGCACCAGCCGGTAGGCCTTCGTGGCCCGGTCCTCCGACCGTCCCTCGCGCAGCAACTCGGCCCGCCAGCTTCGAATGGTTCCCGTTGAGAACTCGGCCAGCTCGATCGAGCCGAGGAACGGCGCAACATGATGTCGCCACAAGCTCAGGTACTCCTCCCGGGTGCGTTCCCCCAACCGATGCTCCTTGATCCACCGCTCACCGAACTCAGCGAAGGACACTCGTCCCATCAGTGGGTCCGTCCATGCACCCCGAAGAACCTCGCTCTCCACCACCGACAGCCAACGATCAGCGTCACCTTTGCGCTCGAAAGTCTCCGGCGCGGAGCGGCGACGTCCATCCGGCCCCAGGTAGCTCGCTTGGAATCGGCCAGATGGCAGCTTGCGGACCCAGCCGAACCGTCGCCGACCCTTACGGTTCGCCATCACGCCACCTCCCGCACCGCGTGCCAGACACTTTGACGAGTGATCGGCTCGACGCGGCTGAGGGCCAACCAGCCGTCAAGATCTGACATCGCGATACGGACGTGGCGACCGACATGATGAAAGGCGATACGCCGTTCCGCGACGAGCCGACGGACGAACCGCTCCGAGGTATTCAGGTACTCGGCCGTCTCCGGCACGGTGAAGTACTTCTCCACAGTCCTTCTCCCCCCTCAGACAGCTTGACCATCAGTTACCAAACGGTTTTCGGGTGGCGATCCGCTCATAGCAATCCGCACGGCGGTGTATCCGATTTTCCATCACTGTCCGCTGATACCGGGGACTTCGCAGATTTCGGGACCGAGAGCAGCACAGTAATCGCCGTGGTAGTCCTGGCACGCGGGCTCATCGGGGCTTGCCCTCCGGGTTAGTCATGTCCGCGACTGCCGCGACTGCCGCGACTTGGCTGGTCAGGTGGGTCGCGGTGAGTTCGGCGGTCGCGGTGGTATCCGCGACCGCCGGATCTGCGGTGTTCGGGTGGGTCGCGGATGCGCCCGCGACCGTGTTCGTGTCCGCGACCGTGCTGAGCTGCGCGGTCGCGGTGGTCGCGGCAGTCGCGGTTGGTGGCAGGTAGCGGCTCCAGGCGTCGGCGAGCCCGTCAGCTCCGTCGGCGCGGTAGCCCTTGAGGGCATGCCCGTTAATCTTGATATCTTTGGATCGGACACCGTATTTGCCCAGTTCGCGGCTTATTCTGCGGGCGTCGAGGGGTTTGCCGTGAAGATCACCCCAGTGGGACTCTTCGAGATCATGCAGCACGGTGAGGATGTCGGCGGTGGTCATGCGGTCGGTGCCGTGCGCGGTGAAGACGTGCCGCAGGTCAGCCAGGAGCCGGACACCGAGTGAGGTGATCTGCGGTCCGGCGTCGAGCACAAAGTGCCGACAGGCGTTGCGAGCGGTGTGGGGCCAGTGCCCACCTGCAGTGTCGGCGATGGCCAGAAGCGGTTCCCAGATCTCGGCGGGCCGGTCCGTGACACCGCGCGGCATGTCAGGTTGCGCGTCGCCGAGCCGGGTGCCGGTGGAGTCGATCCACACGGCGAGTTCCTCTCGGATAGGTTGTGCCTGGCGGGCTACTTGGCGTTCACGGAATGGTTCGACGGGTTCGTCGGTGCGGCGTCGGCGCATGTGGATGGTGATGGCACGGGTGGTGATGGTGGTGGGCATCGCTCCGGCGATCCCGGCGAGTGCGGCGGGGGCGTAGACGGGGAAACGTTCGACTTTCATGGTTTTGGCGTCCCCGACGCAGCGGGCGACGGTGGCTGAGCGCTTGTACCCGGCGTTGAGTAGTCCCCGGAGGTCCTCGTTGTTGCCCCCGTTTTTGGGGTTGAAGATCGCGTCGACCTCATCGAACAGGATCGTGATCGGCCCCATGGACACCAGCCGGAACAACGCCGCTGGAGTCGCTGAGATCGTCATCTCGGGTGCCCGCACGAGGTATTGGGCGACTTCTAAGACCCGGGTTTTTCCTGAGCCGGGTTCGGCGGAATCCAAGACCAATCGGGGTGTGACGTAGAACTGCTCACTGGCGTGGGTGTGGGCGTACCACAGCGCCAGGGCCGGGACGCAGTGTTCGGAGGGGAACACCGAAAACCGGGCCACGAACGCGGCCACGTCGTCGAGCACTGCATGACCGGCCCGGGCGGTTCCCCTGGATGGGGGTTGCCCGAGCCAGCCCAGCGGCCGGGTTGGTGTGGTCTCGGCGGGCGCGGCCAGTGGGGTGACGGCATGTTGTTCCTGCCAGATCTGCTGGCAGTCCTCAGAGCAGAAATCCAGCGACGGTGAGGAGCCCACAGGTCTCCTGCACTGTCGGCAGCCGCGGTCACCAACGGCAGTGTCAATCGCGGTCAGCGCGGTGGCGATGCCGGGTCTCATGCGGCCCCCTGGTGGCTGGTGCGGGCAGTGGTGCGGCGGGGATTGCGGGCCCCAGCCGCCAGTCCGGCAGTGATGACCCGGGCCACCTCACGGAGCGTGCAGTCACAGTCAGCACGGATGAGGGAATCGGCGGCAGCGGTGAGTTCGGCCCGGGCAGTGGCGTCGGGCAGGAGTCCGGCGCCAATGAGCTGCCCGAGGGCATAGGCGGCGCGGCAGAGCACGGCGTTGTGCTGGTGTGGTGGGGCCATGCGCACCCGCTGGCACTCGCCCCGGACTGCGGCGGTCACGTAACCGCTGGGATTGGCAGCGGCGGCCAGGATGGGCGCTGAGGGCGTCGGCGGCGGTGTGGGCGTGAGGGCCTGGTGTAACCAGCCGGGCAGTTCGACGGGGTCCCGGTCGTCGATCAGCTCATAGCCACCTGGGGGTACCGGGCTGCCGGGTGCGACAATGTACCCGCCGTGGGCCCGGGTGTCGATCTTCCACCCGATCATGCCGTGGGTGTTGCGCAGCGTCACCCACGGCGGGGCGGTGTAGTACAAGTGCCAGCCCCCCGACGGGGTTGACGCAGCAAAGGTCGGGGTGACGGTGGTGGCATGCTGGTGGGCCAGCGCCCGCAACACCCCAACGCCAGAGCCGATCCCGAGGGCAGCCCACCGGCCGGGCACGGGCTCGCCGGGCTTGGCGGTGTCGAGGTCCACCACCACCAACCCCGACGGGCCTGTCGCAATACCGATGGAGTAAGCGTGCTGCCACCAGCGGGTGATCTGCTCGGGGTCGGTGGTGGCCCGGGTTTCCCACCGATCGATGACCGGGGGTTTCTTGGCGCCGGGGGTGATGGGGAATACGTGCCAGCCCCGGGCGGCGAAATGCAGCGCCCACGCGCGCAGGTTTTCTCGGATGGCGTCCACAGCCGGTGATCTCCTCGTCAAAGTGCTGGTATGGGGGTGGGGTGGATGGGGCGAAGCCGGGCGGGTCAGAACGGGGGGCTTGCCGTCGTCCCCACGGTCGGTCGGGTGATGGCGCGTGGTCATCCGTTGACGCCTCTCTAGTCACTTTGAGTAGCCAGATGTGGGCATGCGGGATCGCTCCCGGGCACCGGGGGTGACGCCGGGACGGTGGCGTGGAATGGGCGGGAAACGGGGTGTGGGCTGGCCGGGCCGTGGGGGGTCTACCCCCCGCTACCGTGCAGGTCGCAGCCCGCTACCCGGGGGGTCTACCGGGGTAGAGGCCCCCCGCTACCCACCGGTGCGCGGGCGGGTGCGGGTAGCGGGGGGCGGTAGAGGGCCGGGGTAGACCCCTCCCCCTCTACCCGTCACCATCCGTAACCGGTTTCGGGGGTGTCTGCGGGGGCAGGGTGGCCCCGGTGGGCACAGCGGCTTCCAGGTCGGCGCGGCGGTATCCGGCGAGGTTGACTCCGTCGACTTTGACCTGCCGTCCGGAGCGGGTGACTCCGGCGCGTTCGAGTTCCTCGGCCAGGCGCTCGGGGGTGAATTCGGCGTAGCTGTCCTCGTCCATGTTGACCAGCCGGGCCAGCAAGGTGGAGGTGTGCATGCGTTCCACCCCGTGCATCGCGTAGAGCACATCCGCCAGCACGGCCGGGATCTGGACCCCGGCCGCTTCGGCGGCGGCGATGGTGTCGCTGGCGGCGTCCCCGGTCAGCGTCCCGGCTGCCACCCGCAGTGCCCGCCCGTGTGCGCAGACCTTCGCGAAGGTGGGGAGGTCCATGTAGTCGCAGCGGACGATCTCGAACGACCCGGGTCCGGTGACCAGGACCCCGACGCCTTTGTGGTCCTCGGAGAGGATGGAGGCGTCGGCGCCTTGGGCGGCTTTGCCTTTGCCCAGGACCATGTCGGAGGAGGTGCGGTCCACGACCTGGGTGCAGTACCGGTAAGTGATGATCTCCCGCAGCTTCGCGGGCACACTGTCCGCGTCGGGGCGCTGGGAGGCGGCGTTGAGGATGAACCCGGCCGCCGGGGCGCGGCGGGCCAGGCGGGCGAGTTTCTCCACGGTCTCCTCCTTGACCGGCCCGGGCATCGCGGACAGGTATTCCTGCAACTCGTCGATGGTGATGAAGATGACCGGCATCCCGTAGCGGCGGCTGATCTCCGGAGTTAGCTTGCCCTCCGGGCACACCGACGTCGGGAGCGTCCCGAGCACCGCGAACCGCCGCCCCATCTCGGTGATCAGCTCATCCAGCATCGCCAGGAACCGTTGGATGGCCTCATCCTCAGCACCGATGACGAGGCGGTGGGCGACACCGCGCATCGGGCGCCAGTCCGCGCCGCCCTTGCCGTCGGCGACGTAGTGGCGCACGTAGGCATCGAGCACTCCCGCGGCGGAGGGCAGCCGCTGGGCGAAGGTCTTGCCCCGGCGGGGGAGCCCGCCGAAGAACATGGACTGCCACATCAACTGCAGCATGATCCGGCGTCCCCGGGCGTCCTGGCCGAAGGGGATCGGGTCCCAGACCGAGAACTGCTCGGCCTTGGTCAGTGGGGAGGGGTTGGGGGTGCCGAGGTAGGGGTCGTCGTCGGCGACCCAGACCATCACGCGCCCGGCGTGGCCTCCGGCGGCGGCCCGGACCCGGGTCATGATGACCTGGATTTCATCGACGCCGAGTTCGGCGGCGACGGTGTCGCGTTTGGCGATCACATCGGCGGCGGTTTTCCCGCCCCCACGGGGCAGATCGAGGGTGACGGCCCAGCCGTTGCCATCCCGCAGGGGTGGGGTGACCAGCTGGGGTGTGGCGTCGGTTTTGACCAGCCCGGCAGCGCGCAGGGCATCGGTGAGCATGTCCGCCGACAACTCCAGCGCCACCGGCAGTGCTGGCCCCGTCGGCAGGACCGGTGTGGTGCGGGGGCGGCCGATCCATAGCGCACCCACCCCGGCTCCGGCCAGGGCACACCACCCGAACACCGGCCCGGCCAGGACGAACCCCGTGGCCCCGGCTGAGCCTCCGGACACGGTCAGCCAGGCCGTGGTCTTCATCCGGACCCGGGCCAGTGCGCGGCGTTCGGTGATCAGGTCCCGGACCAGGTCCCACCGCTTGGCCTCCCGGGCGGCGGTGATCAACGGCCGGTACTCCCCACGCACACTCACCCAGCCGAACCCGGCGGTGATGGCCCGGGCGGCGCCACGCAGGATCCACCAGGACAGCGCCAGCCCATAGGCCGGAGCGCGCCAGGCATGGAAGGCCACATGCCGCCCGGCGTACTCCGCAGCCCAGCGCAGGGTGCCCAGCGCAGTCTCTCGCGACCGAAGCCACGGCGGCAGCACCACCGGCATCGGCCGCCGGGCGTAGTCCTGCTCGCTGACCAGTTCTCCGTCCAGCACCTCCGGTGCCGGTGGCAGCTGTCCACCCACTGGGGTGGGGAACGGGATCACCGTCGCCTCCCGCCCCGGGTGCTGTGCGGTATCAGACGGTGACTGGTCGGCGGCAGGCTGCGGCTGCTGGCGATCGTCGCCAGGCGGGACGGTGGTGTTCTGATCGGGTTGTTCGGGGTTCATTACGCGGCCCTCCCCTCAGATTCGGTCCCGGTCGTGGTGCGATGGTGGGCAGGGGACAGGTCGGTGTCCTGTATCAGGCGCTGCCCTGGGGTCAGCGGCACACACCAGGCATCCCCCGGCGCGCGATGCACGGCCGGGGTGGTCATCGCCGGGCCCCCTTACCGCCGTGCACGATCTCGGTGACCGAGAACATCCGCGCGATCACGCTGCCCGCGAACAGCGCTGGCACCCCGAGTGCCACCGCCCAGGCGCGCAGGTCAGTCGTGAGGGCCACCACCGCCCACTGGATCCCGGTGATTACTGCGGCGGTGGCCAGTGCCCGGGTCAGGGTGCCGCCCATCCGGGTGACCTCCTGGGTCTGCCGCGCGACCTTGTACGCGCCCCGGGCACCACTGCGGAACGCGGCCAGCACACCCAGCCCGGCCAGCACCACCAGCCCGATCAGCACCAGAGCAACAGGCGAGTGGTCAGCCACGGGACTCACCCCCACCCCGGTGGGACTGCTGGAGGGCGGCGTGGCGGGCCCGCCACAGCAGCGACACCACCACCGCCACGGTGGGCAGCTCCTGCCCGGCCAGCCAGCGCACGATGCGCTGGTCATAGGCACCCAGCGCCACCCCCTCCAGCGCCGCTAGCAGTGCCGCCTGGCGCTCCTGGGCAGGCTCATAGCGGTACCGGCCGCCGGGGCAGGCGATGAACGGGGCGTGCACGCTGACTGGCTCGGAGTCCAGCGGCGCCAGGGGCCCGCGCATCACGCCACCCCCCTGTCCGCGTCGATCCCGGCACCCGCCAGCAGCCCAGGAGCCAGCGCGGCGGACTTTCCCCACCCAGAACGGGCGCTGATCAGCGATCTGGCTGGGCGGTCCTCGTGCAGGCAGCACCGGCGGCAGTGCCGGTACTCACTGCCCGCCAGCTGCCCCTCCCGGGTGACCGGGCGGCGCCACCCACTGAACACATGCCCCTCGGCGTCACACGTCAGCACCGGCGCGCACGCCGAGCACCACAACCGCCCACCCGGGCCAACCCGCCAGCCCTGGGCGGCGGCCGCGCCCAGCGCGGCGTCCTCGGGGGTCCAGTACTCTTCGTAGTCGATGCTGCCCGGGCTGTCCCCGCACTGGGCACAGTGGACACTCACCCAGGGATAGATCTGCACCATTGCGCAGGGAATGCCCGGGGCTGGCGCCCTCACGGCGCGGTGTTCTATGCTTCTCATTGTTCACTCCAGACTCTCGGTGTGGACAGCGCAGAAGCGGACCAGGTTGGTAGCCAGGGAATCCGCTTCTGCGCGTACGCCTCTGCGGCGCTATATCAGGGCATGCGGCAGTACCGCACCACCCCCGGCGCGTTGATTTTCCTTCCGGATCGTCTTCGTGTGGTGGCTGTTATTTCCTGCGGCAGCTCCCGCAGATCGGGGCGAATCCGGCCGGGAGAAACGAGTAGCTTCCGCATCGGCGGCAGGTCTGAAATGTCAGGCGAACCCGCCATTTCCGGGCCCGCCGCCGCGCGGCCCGCGCGTCGCGCGCGGCCCGCCACCTGGCCCAGTCCATCAC
>JBOHFT010000180.1:0-9154 GCA_050699815.1 Pseudonocardiaceae bacterium
CACCAAGGTAGCGGCAGGGCGGCCCGGCTGGCAATCGGCGGTGTGTTCGGCCCGACCTCGGCTGACGGCCTGGAGGCGTCCTAATCATGGAAACCAGAGACCGCCGGGACCGCGCAAAGATCGTTGATCTAGCCGTTGAGCAGAGCACGGGCCATCACCATGCGCTGGATCTGGTTGGTGCCCTCGTAAATCTGGGTGATCTTCGCGTCGCGCATCATCCGCTCGACCGGGAAGTCCCGGGTGTAGCCGTAACCACCGAAAAGCTGCACCGCGTCGGTGGTCACTTCCATGGCCACGTCGGAGGCGAAGCATTTCGATGCCGAGGAGATGAACCCGAGCTTGCCCGCACCGCGCTCGGCGCGCGCCGCGGCGATGTAGACCAGCTGGCGGGCGGCCTCGGTCTTCATCGCCATGTCGGCCAGCATGAACTGGACACCCTGGAAGTCGGCGATCGGTTTGCCGAATTGCTTGCGCTGCTTGACGTAGGCGATCGAGGCGTCCACCGCACCTTGGGCGATGCCCACGGCCTGCGCCCCGATCGTCGGGCGGGTGTGGTCCAGGGTCGCCAGGGCGGTCTTGAACCCGGTGCCGGGCGCACCGATGATCCGGTCAGCCGGGATCGTGCAATCGGAGAAGTAGATCTCCCTGGTGGGGCTGCCCCTGATCCCCAGCTTGCGTTCCTTGGGCCCGACCGAGAATCCCGGGTCGTCCCGGTGGACGATGAACGCGCTGATCCCGCTGGCGCCGCGGTCCGGGTCGGTGACCGCCATCACGGTGTACCAGGTGGACTGCCCGGCGTTGGTGATCCAGCATTTGGTGCCGTTGAGTACCCAGTGGTCGCCGTCGCGCCGGGCCCGGGTCCGCATCGCCGCGGCGTCGCTGCCCGCCTCCCGCTCGGACAGCGCGTAGCACGCCATCGACCCCGCGGCCAGTGACGGCAGCACCTGGTTGCGCAGCTCCTCGGCGCCGGCCAGCAGCAGTCCCATCGTGCCGAGCTTGTTCACCGCCGGGATCAGGGAGGATGACGCGCACACCCGCGCCACCTCTTCGATCACGATGCAGGTCGCCACCGAGTCGGCGCCCTGGCCGCCGTAGGCCTCGGGGACGTGCACCGCGTGGAAACCCGCGCGCACCAGGGCGGCCAGCGCCTCGTGCGGGAACCGCTCCTGCTCGTCGACCTCCGCGGCGTGCGGGGCGATCTCCTTCTCGGCCAGCGCCCGCACCGTCTCCCGCAGCGCCTCGTGCTCCGCATCCACGTCTACCTCCCGCCCCGCACCCCGCGTTCTGGATACAGACTGCACTAATCGCGCACCGGTTTACCGCAGTTTGTCTCCAGAACGCGGTGGGGTGCTGCGCAGTGCGGAGTCGGCGGCTAGGACTTGCTGGGCTAGGGACTGCTGGAAGGTCAGCATTCGGGGGGTGAGTGCGGGGTCGGCCACGGCCAGGATGCGGACGGCGAGCAGGCCGGCGTTGCGCGCGCCGCCGACCGACACCGTCGCGACCGGCACCCCGGCGGGCATCTGCACGATCGACAGCAGTGAGTCCAGCCCGTCCAGATGCGCCAGCGGCACCGGCACCCCGATCACCGGCAGCACCGTGGCCGACGCCACCATCCCGGGCAGGTGCGCTGCCCCACCGGCCCCCGCGATGATCACTTTCAGCCCCCGGCCGGCGGCGTGGCGCGCGTAGTCCAGCATCCGCTCCGGGGTGCGGTGCGCGGAGATCACCGCTACCTCATGCGGCACGTCGAACTCGTCGAGGGCCTCGGCGGCAGCGCTCATCACGGGCCAGTCCGAGGCACTGCCCATGATCACACCCACCAGCAGGCTCGTCATGCCGTCTCCCGTCCCGGACCGTGCCCGGGGTACCCGTCCGGCCAGGTCCCGGTGGCCAGGAAGGCCGCCGAGGCCACGGCCGCCGCGCGCACCGGCGCCAGCTGCGCACCGAGCACCGTGACATGCCCGATCTTGCGCCGGGGCCGCTCCGGCTTCGCGTACAGGTGCACCTTCATCTCCGGGTAGCGGGCCATCAGGTGGTGCAGCCGCTCGTCCACACCCATCCCCGGCGGGGCGTCGGCGGCAAGCACGTTGGCCATCACGCACACGGGGGCGCGCGGAGCGGTGGATCCCAGCGGGTAGTCCAGCACCGCCCGCAGGTGCTGCTCGAACTGGGACGTCACCGCACCCTCGATGGTCCAGTGCCCGCTGTTGTGCGGGCGCATCGCCAGCTCGTTCACCAGCAGCTGTCCGTTAAACGTCTCGAACAGCTCGACGGCCAGCACGCCGACCACTCCCAGCTCCCCCGCCACCCGCAGCGCCAGCTCCTGGGCGGCCTGGGCGAGCTCGGGATCCAGGGCGGGTGCCGGGGCGAGCACCTCGACACAGATCCCGTCGCGCTGCACGGTCTGCACCACCGGCCACGCCGCGCCCTGCCCGAACGGCGAGCGGGCCACCAGCGCGGCCAGTTCCCGGCGCATCGCCACCCGCTGCTCGACCAGCAGCGGGGTGCCCGCGGCGAGCAGCTCGGCGACCACCCGGCGCGCGCCGGTGGGGGTGTTGAGCATCCACACCCCCCGCCCGTCGTAGCCACCGCGGGCCGCCTTGAGCACGCACGGCCAGCCCTGCTCGGCACCGAAGCGCACCACGTCCTGCGGCCCGGTCACCTCGCGAAACGGCGGCACCGGCACGCCCAGGCCGCCCAGCGTCCGGCGCATCAGCAGCTTGTCCTGGGCGTGCGCCAGCGCGTCCGGGCCCGGGTACACCCGCACTCCCTCGGCGGCCAGCGCCCGCAGGTGCTCCAGGGGCACGTGCTCGTGATCGAAGGTGAGCGCGTCGCAGCCCGCGGCGACGCGGCGCAGCACGGCCAGATCGTCGTGACGGCCAACGACCACATCGGAAGCGACCAGCGCGGCCGGCTCGCCAGTCCCTCCGGCCAGCACCCGCAGGGACTGGCCCAGCGCCACGGCGGCCTGGTGGGTCATCCGGGCCAGCTGCCCGGCGCCCACCATGCCGACGACGGGCAAGCCGGTACGGGAGTCCACGAGCAGACGATCTTATCGCGCGGGGTGTTGCGTACTCTCCCCACATGGGATCGACGGGAGACGACGTCCGCGACGAGCGGCAACCGGTCGGGAATCCGGCGTGGGAGCGGCTGGAGGATCAGCTCGGCTGGTATGACCGCAAGAGCGTGGCCGCCCAGCAGGCGTACAAGCGGGTCAAGCTCGGGCAGCTGGCCGTCGGCGCTGCGGTGCCGGTCTTCGCGGGTCTCCAGGTCTCGGCCGCACTCACCGCGACGCTCGCCGCCGTGGTTGTCGTCGCCGAGGGCGCCCAGCAGCTGTACCAGTGGCAGACCAACTGGGTGCTGTACCGCTCCACCGCCGAAGCCCTCAAGCACGAGAAGTACCTCTACCTCGCCGCGGCCGGCCCCTACAGCGGCGACGACCGGAGCCGGGTTCTCGCCGAACGCCTCGAGGGTCTGGTCTCGCAGGAGCACGCCAAGTGGACAGAAGCGCGGCAGCACGACAATCAAGCTTCGTCGGCCGGGACCAAGCTCAGCTAGCCCTGGTTGCTGCGCCGATTCGCCCACGGCAAGCCTGCGGTGCTGCTCGCCGCTGAGCGGCTGGCACCCGGCGCGCAGCTGTCCCGGTTCGCCGAGCAGCTCACGCCGCTCGCAGGCGGCGTCACCCCCGACCCCCCGGACGTCGCCTCGCTGATCCGGACCCTCTGCCGGGTCGCCGCCCAGGAGCCGCTGCTCGCAGTGATCGACGAGTTTCCCTGGGTCCTGGGAACCAGCGCCCCGGAGATCGACCGCACGCTGTCCTCGATTCAGGCCGTGCCGGAGGAGGAGCGCGACGCCTCGCGCCTGAAGCTCGTCCTCTGCGGTTCGGCGATCTCGATCGTAGGCGGGTAACCTGGCCTGATGGTTGAGGGTGAGGTCGACCGCGCCGTCGTCGCGCAATGGCGGGCTGCTGGACCGGCTCTGGCCGCGGTGCGCCGCCGGGAGCTTCGTGCGCTCTCCGAGGCGGAAGCGCTCGGCGCCGTCCTCGCTTTACTCGATCTCGCGGCGGATCTACCCCCGAAGTCGGGCGGTTCCGGCTTGGTCGAGCAACAGCGGTACTTCGCGCGCGCTGCCCGGTGAATCCAGTCCTCGACGCCGCAGCCGAAATCGGTGGTCATTGCGTCGAGCTCGGTATCACCTACTGTTTCATCGGCGGGCTGGCGGTGCTGCGATGGGGTGAACCACGGCTCACCCGTGACGTCGACCTCACCGTGATCACCGGCTTCGGTGACGAGGAACCCGTGGTCGATGCGCTGTTGGCCCGTTGCGCAGGCCGTTTCGAGGACACCCGCGCGTTCGCGCTGCAGCACCGCACGCTGCTGCTGCGAGCAGCCAACGGAACACCGATCGACGTCGCGCTCGGGGCGCTGCCGTTCGAGAAGCGAACCACGGAGCGCGCATCACGGTGGCGCATCAGAGCCGACATCGAACTCTTGACATGCAGCGCCGAAGATCTCGTCGTGCATAAAGTGTTCGCGGGCCGCGATCGCGACTGGCTCGACGTCCAGGGAATCGTCGACCGTTGCGGGCGCGATCTCGACCGTGCCCTCATCGGCGCCGAGCTGGCACCGCTGCTGGAGCTCAAGGACGCCATGTCGAACATGGACCGACTCGAGGAGATTCTCGAGCGGGATGCTCAATAAGGGGTCGGCCGACGATTTCCTTCGGGCGTTAGGACCGCTCATCCGGCGCGGGCACCGGCTGGCACGCCCACCTCATCCTCACCGAAGGACCGGTGTGGAGGTATCACGGTGCCCTCGTGGCGGCTCTGCGAGAGGAGACCAGGCCGCTACCTGTGAGCGGGAGTAACGACGGTGACCTGTGAACTTGCCCAGCGGACCCGGATCCGCGCCTTTCGCGCTCAGCAGTATGTGTTGCTCATCGCCGAGGGCGAGCTGCCCACGCCCGAGCACCCACGGCTGAGTGAGAGATCGCCCGTATCGTGCCCGGGACTTTCGTCCTGATCCCCGGCAGCTGGCATGGCGGCTGGGCCTGGCGACCGGTCGCCGAGCACCTGCGCGCTTTGGGCCACCGGGTACTGACCTGCACCCTGCCCGGTCTCGCTGACGGCGACGACCCGAGCCGTTACCGCCTGAGCGACGTCGTCGACTTCGTGGTCGACTACATCGAGCGCCACGACCTGCACGACGTGACGCTGGTCGGTCACAGCTGGGGCGGCTACCCGATTACCGGGGCAGCCCCACGGCTAGCACCGCGGCTACGCAAGCTCGTGTACTGGAGTGCGTACGTGCCCGCCGACGGCGTTCCGCTGCTCGGCGAGCTCCCCCCGCACTACGCCGAGCTGATCACCCACCTGGCGGCCACTTCGGGCAACAACACCGTGGCGCTCCCATTCGATGTGTGGCAAGGCACGTTCATCCAAGACGCCAGCGAGGACGTGCAGCGCGTGGTCCACAGCCTGCTGGTGCCCCAGCCGATGCAGTACTTCACCGAGACCGTCCCCGCTCTCGATCTTGACGCCCTCGGCGTGCCGGCGAGCTACGTCATCACCACCGACGACATCGCGCTGCCACCCGGGGAACATGGTTGGACACCGCGCTACCCCACGCGCCTTGGCGTGACGCCGATCGAGGCACCCGGCAGCCATGAGGCATGCTTCACCCGCCCCGCCGAGCTCGCCGACGCCCTGCTCAATGCCTGACCGGGTGACTCGTCCGCATCTGCCGCACAACGGGCACCTGCCTGCGGTCCGTATGCTGCGGCCGTGTCCGTGGTCGATGCCGTGCTTGTCCGGATCCCGCAGCCGTACCGCGATATCGCGGTACGCCACCGTGAGCTGGTGAAGTTCGCCCTGGTCGGCGGGACCACCTACGTCATCGACATCACGCTGTTCACGCTGCTCAAGACCACCGTGCTGGAGCCCAAGCCAGTCACCGCCAAGATCGTCGCGGTGCTGGTGGCGACGATCGTGTCCTACGTGCTCAACCGGGAGTGGTCCTTCCGCACCCGGGGCGGCCGGGAACGCCACCACGAGGCGGCGCTGTTCTTCCTGGTCTGCGGCATCGGGCTGGTGATCAACGCGACCCCGCTGTGGATCTCACGGTATGTGCTGGACCTGGAGGTCCCGCAGGTGAGCCTGCTCGCCCAGGAGCTCGCCGACTTCGCCAGCGCCAACGTGATCGGCACGCTGGTGGCGATGGTGTTCCGGTGGTGGGCCTTCCGGAGATACGTCTTCCCCGACGAGAACGTGCGCCGCCAGGTGGCAGTGGACTGAGGCACGTCACAGTTCAGAGTCGATGCTTCGACCCTGCAAGCAGGTCTCAGCGCACCACCCCGGTGCCCGGCCGCGGCGATCCGGGCAGCTCCTCGCCCCGCGGTACCCGCAGGTAGACCGCGAACCGGGCCGGCCGCGCCGAGCTGAGCTCAAGGCGTCCCCCGTCGGCCTCGACCAGCGCCCGGGCCAGTGCCAGCCCGACGCCAGTGGAGGAGGCCCCCGAGACCCCGCGGTCGAAGACGTGCGGGGCCAGCTCCTCGGGCACCCCCTGGCCGCCGTCGGTCACCTCCACCACGGCCATCCGGTCCGGCCCCACCCCGCCCCACCGGGCGGACAGCGTGATCACACCGGCCCCGTGCCGCAGCGCGTTGTCGATCAACACGCCCAGCGCCTGGCGCAGCCGGCCAGGCGTGACCCGGGCGACCAGCCCGTCGGTCATCCGCAGCCGCAGCGGACGGTGGTCGGCGTCGGCCTGCGCCCGCCAGTCGGCGACCACGTCGCCGAGCAGCTCAGCCAGCTCCACCGGCCCAGCAGTGGCGGCCCGAGCCTCCTCGGTGGCTCGCAGCAGGTCATCGAGCACCGCGCCGAGCCGCTCGGCTTGCTCCAGGGCCGCCTCGGCCTCCGCGGCGGTGGCGGGGTCAGGGTTCGCGGCCAGCTCATCGAGCCGCAGCTGCAGCGCGGTCAGCCGGCTGCGCAGCTGATGCGACACGTCGCCGACGAGGTCGCGCTCCCGCTGGACGAGCCCGGCCAGCGCGGCCGCTGAGGTGTCCAGCAGATCGGCGACCTGATCGAGCTCCGGAATGCCGTGGCGCGCCGGTTCCAGGCGGAAGTCCCCGGCCCCTAGCCGGGCGGCCCGGTCGGCGACGTCCCGCAGCGGCACCGCCAGCCGCCGGGCGGTCACGATGGCGACGGCGGCGCCGATCACCACCGACAACCCCATCAGCAGCCCGACCAGCGCGGCCACGCGCAGCTGGTCGCGCCGCATCGCATCCCCGGGTATCGCCAGCCGGGCGCTGCCACCTTGGCCCAGCGGCAGCGACTCCATCACCGCACCGGGTCCCGGATCGGTGCCGAACACCAACCGGCCAGTCCGCGGCGAATCCACCACCAGCTGCCCGTCGGGCGGCAGCGCCAACGCGACCGAGCGCAGATCCGCCGGTGGCCCCGATGGTGCGGCCGGGCTCAGACTGTCCAGCCTGAGCACTACCTGTGCCAGCCGGGTCATCAGGCCAGCCCTGGTGAAGTCCTCCACCAGCCGCCAGGACGCGAACGCCAGCGGACCACCCAGCACCAGGCCGGTGATCGCGACCACGATCAGCGTGGACTGCAGGATCCTCCACCGCACGGCGGCACGCTACTTCCGCTATGACGCGTCGAAGCGGAACCCGACGCCCCGGACGGTGGCGATCCGGCTGCTGCCGATCTTGCGGCGCAGCCAGGACATGTGCATGTCCAGCGTCTTGGAACCCTTGAGTTCCGGGTCATGCCACACCTCGCGCAGGATCTCCTCCCGGCTGACCACCTGCCCCGGCCGGGACAGCAGCACCCGCAGCAGCTCGAACTCCTTGTTCGCCAGCCCGATCTCGGTGCCCTCGATGAGCACCCGGTGGCCGGCGAGGTCCATCCGTACCCCGCCCACCTGCAGCGCGTCCGGCGCGCTGCGGCGCAGCAGAGCGCGCACCCTGGCCAGCAGTTCGGCCAGCCGGAACGGCTTCGCGACGTAGTCATCAGCGCCCGCGTCCAGCCCGACGACGAAGTCCACCTCGTCGGTTCGGGCGGTGAGCATCAGCACCGGGACGTCGGGACGCGCCCGGCGCAGCCGACGGCAGACGTCCAGGCCATCCATCCCGGGCAGTCCGAGGTCGAGCACCAGCAGGTCGATCTCCTCCTGGTCGGCGCGGGCGAGCGCGGCGGGGCCGTCACCGACCACCACCACGTCATAGCCCTCCCGCTGCAGGGCGCGGGACAGTGGCTCGGCGATGCCGGTGTCGTCCTCGGCGAGTAGCACGGTCGTCACAGCCCTCAGCTTAGGGCGACGTGGCAGCATCCGTCTCGTGACTGATCACAACCCTGACCTCGCTCTCGCTCTGACGCTGGCCGACATTGCCGATGCAATCACGCTGGGTCGGGCGGGCGCCGCGGACCTGCACGTCGACCGCAAACCCGACCGGACCCCGGTCACCGATGCTGACCTGGCCGTCGAGGACGCGGTGCGCACGGTGCTGGGGGCGCAGCGGCCGCGGGACGCGGTGCTCGGTGAGGAGCGCGGCGGGCCGTCCGCAGCGGCCGACCGGGTCTGGCTGCTGGACCCGATCGACGGGACGAAGAACTTCCTGCGCGGTGTGCCGGTCTGGGCCACCCTGATCGCGCTCGTCGAGCACGGCCGGCCGGTGGTCGGGGTGATCAGCGCGCCGGCGTTGCGGCGGCGCTGGTGGGCCGCGGCCGGGGCGGGGGCTCATACCCGCGATATGGACGGGGCCACCCGAGCCATCGCGGTGTCCCGGGTCGGTGAGCTAGCCGACGCCTACCTCTCCACCACTCATCTGGGCACCTGGGTGCAGTACCACAGCCGGGAGTCCTACCTGGCGCTGGTGGACGCCTGCTGGGAGAACCGGGCCTTCGGCGACTTCTGGCAGCACTGCCTGGTCGCCGAGGGGGCGATTGACCTGGCCGCCGAGCCGATCGTCAACCCCTGGGACGTGGCCGCCGCGCAGGTCCTGGTGGAGCAGGCCGGCGGCCGGTTCACCGACCTCACCGGAGCCCCCCGCCACGACGGCGGCACCGCACTGTCCTCCAACGGCCTGCTGCACGACGCCGCCCTCGGGTGCCTGCGGCACCCGTGAGTGGCGATGAGAGCTATCA
>JBOHFT010000181.1:0-9133 GCA_050699815.1 Pseudonocardiaceae bacterium
CATCGCCACTCACGGGTACGCGCTAGCGTGCATAACTGGAAGCGTGGCAGAGCGGCCGAATGCACTCGCCTTGAAAGCGAGAGGTGGGCAACCACCCGGGGGTTCGAATCCCTCCGCTTCCGCCACCCCTGACCAGCAACGATGCCGACCGCCACGGTCACTCGGCTGGTTGCAGTTACCCTTCGATGTAGCAGTCATGTAGCAACGGCGTCTCATTCGGCATCCCAGTCGATCTTGTCGAGAGCTTCGCGCATGGTGTCGAGGTTGGTGTGCGCGTAGATCCTCATCGTCACGTCCAGGTCCGCATGCCGGGCGATTGCCTGGACCACATGCGGAGGGGTGCCCAGTTCCAGCAAGAGACTCACGACTGTGTGCCTGAGGTCATGCAGGCGGACTCCTGGCAACCCGGCTTGTTCCCGGACTCCTTCCCAATGGGTGTTGAGGCTTCGGGGCTCGATGGGTGTGCCGATGCTTGTGGTGAAGACCAGATCGTGGTCGGTCCACAACTCGCTGGCGTCGTCGCGCACCGTGGCCTGGTGCTCTTGGTGTTTGAGCAGCACCGTGCGGGTGATCTTGGGTAGCGGTACCACGGCGTCTGAGGCATCCGTCTTGGTCTCGTCAATGATCAGCCGACCGGACACCCGCTGCACCGTCTGGGCAACTTGCAGGGTGTTCTTCGTGAAATCGATATCGCTCCACCTGAGCCCGAGCAGCTCGCCCCGGCGAAGGCCGAGCGTTGCTGCGAGTACGTACACCGGATAGAAACGAGTTCCCTTCGCCGCCGAGAGAAGTTTCGTGACATCGCTGACGGGGAGGCCCTTGCCGACCTTGTATCGTGGGGTCGGGATCTGGACGAGCTTGGCAACGTTGCGGGTGATGAGTTCCTCGCGTTCAGCGTTGCTGAGCGCGTTGCGTAGTACCGCGTGAATGTACTGTATGTGCCGGCGGGACGGTGTTCGGCCACAGCAGTGACCGGCGGAACAGCACCGCTTCGCCTTCTCGCGGTTCTTGTCGTAACCATTCGCGCAGCACAGGCACTTCTGCCGGCAGACTGCGATGAGGTGACGTACGTCCGCACCGGTGAGCTTGTCGAGCTTTTTTGCGCCCAGGACAGGGACGATGTGAAGCCGGACGGCGCTCTCGTACCCGCGCGAGGTGGTGGCGCGCCGGTGTGCTGCGATCTCGCGTAGCCAGTATTCGAGGTAGGCGCGAACGCTCGTGCTCCGGTCCGGTACCAGCACGCCGTTGGCTGAGTTGCCTTTGAGCTTGTCGAGCTTCTTCCGTACCTCCTCGAAGCTGGAGCCGTACACCGGCCGCCGTTTCCGCTGCCCGGTCGCCGTGTAGACATAGGCGCTGCCAACCCAGCGATTGTCCGACGACCGCTGGTAGATTGAGCCCTCACCATTTGAGCGGCGGTGTCGTCCCTTCTGTTGCCGTTCCGTTGCTGAAGTCTGCCTGGCCAATTTAGGCCGCCTCCTCTATGAGTCGTGTGATGTACTCATCAATGGCAGCGTGCGGGATCCGACGCAAGCCGCCGATCTTGACTGATCGAAGCTGGTTAGTGCGGATCAGGTCAAAGATTTTCCACCGGCTGATCTTGAGTACCTGTGCGGCTTCCTCGACGGTGTAGACCACGACGTTCACAGTTCCCCCCTCGTGTCAATCTCCGGTTGATGTCTTACGGCATTAGGCTGCATCGCGGGCGGCTTGTCGTCGTTCGCGTGCCCGGGCGGCGGCGGAGAATGCGAGTGCGGTGTCTCCGGTGGTGAGGTAGCCGACTCCAGCGAATTCCCAGTGCGAGACGATGAGGGTGGTGTCCTCGTCGAGCAGTTCGCGGGCCTGCTCTGCGGCCTGGCGCTGGCGGTAGATCCGCCGCTCGCCACGGATCGCACCAAGTGTGGTGGAGTAGCGGCGGCTCTTGGAGGCGAAATGCCCCCGGAAACCAAGCATGTGCACCCAGCGGCGCAGCCCCTCGTAGGCGTGGTGTTCACCAAGCTGCCAGGCGACGTGGGCCAGGTGATGTACGTGGTCGGGTACGTCGAGCAGGGGTAGTGCTTCGAGGGTGATGCGTCGCTGGCCGAGGCCGAAGTCTTCGGCGCTTTTGGTCGCGTATTTGGTGATGTAGCGGGCGGCGTGTTCGGGGGTCAGCTCGCCATCCGGGCCGCCATTGACGGTCTGGGTGTCGAGTTGCTTCCCCAATCGCAGCACCAGCTCAGACCCATCTGGCATGTCGGCGGTGAGCTGCACGTGTGCGGCGGCTTGGTGGATCGCGTCGGCTAGCCCGGTTGCATCGATGGTGAGTTGTGGCGGCTGGTAGTCCTCGCCGGGGCCATCGAGGCGGATGAGCGCATGGAAGTGCACAACGCCGCGGCGCTGGAATTCCGCGACCTTGACAAACGACACCCGGCACCGCCGCGCGAACTCAGATGCCGTCAGACCCGCCGTCCGGGCGAGCGTGCGGCGCAGGGCGATGGTGAATCGGCGCCAGAGTTCGGGGGCATGCCAGTTGAACGCGATGTGCGCGGGGTAGTCGTAGCAGTCGGGGCAGAGGGGTTGCCCGAGCCGCGGGTCGTCCTCGGTGTGCAGGGCCATGCACCAGCTCGGCCGCCCGTGGGGGCACAGCCGGGGTGTGCCGCGGGCGGGTCGGCAGCGTGCGGGCCCGGAGTGGTCGGCGCGGGTGGTGTGCACCGGGCCGAACCCGGGCGCGGTGAGGGTGGCGAACACCATCGGGTGCGACCGGATGGACTCCGGGACGCCCTTGTGGCCACCCGCGGCGCCAGCGTAGAGCAGTTGCCACATGTCGCCGGCGTACTCATATGAGCAGGACGGGCACACCGCCGCCCGCCGGTTGCCGCAGCGGATCAGCAGGACCTGATCCGGCTCGGCATCCGTCGTGTAGGAGATCCGCCGACCGTTGGTAGCGGAGTGGTGTTCGATGCGGCCGCGGAGCCGCACCGGGTGGGAGCAGTGCCCGCACCGGGCGACCTGTTCGGCCCACCGGTCGAAGTCCGGCCGTCCGGCCCGGCTGATGATCTCCTCCACGGTCTGCGGCGGGAGGGTGGCGGCCGGGGTCAGCAAGCTGGTCATGACGCGCCTCCGTGAGTCGATCCGGCAGATGTGGTGGAGAAGGCAAGTACCGCGGTGTCATGAGTGATGGGGCCGGTGACGAACGTTTCGAGATGTTTGATCGCCTGGTCGGGGACCCAGCCGGCGCGGATGCGCAGGGGTTCGCGGATGCCTTCGCCGAAGACGTAGCCGACCCCGGCCTCGCTGTCGGTGATCCGGTTGGCCCAGGCTCCCCGTTCGTAGGCTTGGTCACCGAGCACCATCCCGACGTGGGATTTGGCCGAGACGCGGAGGCAGATCCGCCGGGGGAACAGGTCCCGAACGGGGACGGTGTCCTTGGTGGGTTCCTGGACGTAGCCGCGGACGGTGAATCCGAGGGCCCGGCCCTGTGTGGTCAGCAACGCGATACGGTCGGTGATCGCCTCCCGGGTCTTGCGGTCGGTGTACTTGGTCAGTGCCCCGATTTCGTCGAACTCCAGCAGCTCCAGCGGATGATCACGGGTGATTGGCACGACCCGCACCTGGCCGGCGAACTCGGTCTTGCGGGCGGCCATCGCGTCAATCAGGTCATCAAGTACGGCCAGAGCGTCGGTGCCGGTGACGGCGTAGCGGTGGAAAATCCGCCGCCCGTAGGCCAGCTCCATGCCCTTGGGGTCAATACCGGAGACCCGCACCAGCCCGTCGCGGATGGCGGGGGCGATGGCGACCAGCGGGCACCACATCACCGAGTTCTTGCCCGCCCCAGTCGCGCCCGCGGTCAGGGTGTGACTGGCCGACCCGGCCAGGGGTACGTGCCAGTCCTGGCCGTACTCCGTGCGCCCGGCCCACACCCGCCGCACATCAACAGCCCCACCCGGGATACCGGCCAGTGCGGCGAGATCCGGGCAGCTCACCGGGTCAGCGAGCAGGTTGCGGCGCTGGAAATCGATCGAGACCACGTTCGGGGACAGTTCACGGACCTGGCAGCGCGCCACTCCCCGGGCCGAGGCCAACGCCCGGGCGGCCTGGTCGAAATCTTCTGGCATCTGGCCGGGCACCAGCCGCACCCGGACCAGGTCCCAGGACGCCCCGGAGCGCACCCCAAGAACTCTGGGCAACCGGGCGGGCATCGGGCGCCGGTTGCGGCCAATTGCACGCGTCAGCGGCGTGACAGCGAGCACGACCGGTACCGTGTCTTGCTTAATGCCCAGGCCGCAGGCGTGCAGCCACTCGGGCAGCTTCGGTGCATACACCGCCCAGCGCAGCCACCAGACCCGCAGATGCCGACCCGCCCACGCATCGAACGACCTCAGGTCAGCCAGCCGCCACCCGGCGAGCACCACCGCGACCACACCTGCGGTGGTGGCCAGCGACGCCCAGCCCCACCAGTGCCACCAGGCCAGGGCCCCGACCACAGTCAGGCTGGTCCGCCAGTGCGTGACCGTCTGACGTAGCGCCCACACCATAGCTTTGATCACCAGCCACAGGGCGAAGAGCACTGCCGCAGCGGCAGCCAACGCCTCCACGATCTTGATCAGTGCCCTGCCGACCTTGGCCAGCACCACCACTACGACGCCCAGCGCGCCACCACCCGCGATCAGAACTGCGATCATGTGCGCGTCCATCAGCACTCACCGCCGCAACACCGGTAACCACTCGCGCCGGGGGCGCTGGCGCCGGTCAGTCGCCGCTGCGGGCAATCCGGGGCGTGCTCGCCCCGCCGTAGGCTCATCACAGCTCCTCTTGTCCTGGAATCGATGGGTGGAGCAGGGCGCCCGGTCGGCCTTGGTTTCCAGGCCCGACCGGCCGGGCGCCACAGCTACGGGACGATGGCCTCAGCCCACGCCGTCCACGCGGCGGACGCCTCATCACGGGCGACCTCGTAGGCGCCGTACGCCTCCTGCCACTGCAGGTAGGCAGCCCGCTCAGCCTCGGCCGTTTCCTCGCGGAGCCGCTCGGCCCGCTCGTGGTTCTCCCGCAGTTGCGCCGGGTCGAGACTCATCGTTGAGGCGCTCATCAGGCACCCGCCGCTGCGACCGCGCCGGTCTTCGCTGAACCCGCAGGGGTGGTCGGTACTGGGACGATCCCGTCGGCCCGGAAGGCCACCCCGCCCCGGCCGTCGATGGTCCACGGCATCGCGACCAGCTTGACCACCATGACCAGCTGCCGCTTGGCCACCCTGGGCTCCCCGGCGGTGGTGACCTTGATGACCTCCGCGCCCGTGTCATCCATCGCGACCAGCTCAGTCACATGCAGCGGCGCGCCGGTCTCCCGATCCGACTTCTGCCGACCATCATTGCCATTCTTCGGCTGCGGAGCCCGGGACACCACGAATTCCATGCCCTCAGTTCTGATTTCCAACTGCATTGTTTGCTGTTCCTCCAGATCGGTCGTACGGGCCGTTCGGCCCACACGCCAATCAAACGGCGAAACGCCTGCTCCGAGGGGGTCCGCGCGCTAGTCCCGCGCTAGTCCGCTTCTAGTCCCGTGGCTCCCCCGCCCGCACGTGCACCTCGGCGAGGAGGAGCTTGGCATGGTGCGGCCCCGGCGGTGGCCCTCGCCGTAGGTGCCCACTCACCAGCCGCAACGGTCCACCTAGTCCTCTGCTAGTCCCGATGTCCGCTTCTGGCGATACGCTCATCACATCGGCGGAGGGAGAAAGGCAGTGGCGGTAGCGGGACCGGCCGTTCCAGCTGCGGCGGAGTGGCTCAGCCGACCGACCGGCATCCCGGCCGACGATACTGGGGCAGTCCTGCGAGCCTGGCGCGCGTCGACGGGTCACAGCCAGGCGGAGGCAGCGGGGCTGCTCGGGATGACGCAGCAGAATCTCAGCCAGATCGAGAACGGCCGGCAGACGATGTCGTATGAGCTGCGGCAGCGCGCGGTGTCCCTGCTCGGCATCTCCGCGGAGGATCTCGGGTTGTCACCGGGTCGGCCACGCACTGAGCTGGACGCCGCCGTTGCCGTCGACCAGGCCCGGTGGCGTCAGGAGCGCCGTTGGCTCAACCAGCACCGATCCGAACTCGCCCAGCTCGCAGTCAAGCTGTACCCGGCACAGCACCGGGTGCCAGGCACGCCGTTGATCGCCGGTGCTGGCTGGATCCCGGACGAACCGGCCGAGCTGCGGTCGCTGCGGTTGACTCTCGACGAGCAGCCACACCCGGTCGCCCTCGATGGCAGCGAGGCCGAGACGCTGCCGACCCGTCCGCTGTGCGCGCCGGGCCAGTGGTTCGACCGGTACACCTCGGCCATCCGGCACCTTGATCCCCCACGGCTGTTCGAATCCCGGCCGAGCTACCGCCTCCTTGACGACCACCTCGGTTCGGGCACCCTCCACTTCGGGCTGGCGGCGTACTTCGACAAGATCGACATGTCCGAAGCACTCGGTCACGAGCTGGCCATCGCCTGCCTCCGCGAGCACAACGGCGTCCCTCACTCCGCCGAGCCGTTGCGAGACGAGCTGCCGTTCCGCACTCTGATCGGTGACCCGTTCGACCTGGCCCGCCGGGCAATCATCCCCGCGGTGACGACGCTGACTATCCGGCTACGCCGCTACCCAGCCGAGCCGAGCTTCCTGCTGCACTGGCGTGATCCGGCCAAGGTCGCCACCGCCGCGGGTGTGTACGACGTGATCCCAGCTGGGGAGTTCCAGCCGGCGAGCGTCGCCCTCTGGGATCGGCACAACGACTTCGACCTGTGGCGCAACATCGTGCGGGAGTACTCCGAGGAACTGCTCGGCACACCGGAACACGACGGCACCCGAACCAAGCCGATCGACTACCACGCGTGGCCGTTGTACCGCGCCCTTGAGGACGCCCAGGCGGCTGGCGCGGTGGTCCCGTTCGTGCTTGGTCTGGGGCTCGACGCGCTGACCCTGGCGGCCACGATCCTCACGGTTGTCGTCATTGATGACGATGTGTTCACCCGGGCATTCGGGGCGGCGACCCGCTACAACGAGGAAGGCGAAATCGTCGCGATCGGCGACGGTCGGCCAACCGAGGGAATCCCGTTCACCGGAGAATCGGTACGCCGGATGCTCAATTCGGAGCCGATGGCCTCACCGGGGGCTGCCTGCCTGGCCCTCGCCTGGCGCCACCGCCACCGCATACTCGGCTTCTAGCCGTCCCCTACACCGCAGGAACGAGGACGCCCTGATCAGGAAGCTCACCGACACCGAACAGCAGTGGCTCCGCGTCCGGAATCACCTGCGCGAATGCCGATATGAACTGGCTGTCTCAGCGGCCGGGGACTATCCGGAATCCGCCGTGGTGGAAGGGACACCGCTGCTTAGCACACCACTCTGGCTGCCGGATGCTCCGATCCCGCTCGATGACGTCAAGTTGCAATACACACCGGAGGCAGCATTCGGCGGCATCATGGGCACTGAGCCTGTGATCTGGCGGCTACTGCCCGTCCGGGCTAACGGCAGGAGGTATCGCACCTACTCCGAAGCCGTCGCCGCACTCGCCGCACCCCGGATCTTCGAAAACCGCGCCACATACCGCCTTCTCAGTGCGGAACTGCACTCGAACCCGCACATGGTATTCGGCGGCGGCAGCTACTTCGACGGCATCAACGTGGGCGACGCGGCCGCACACGAATTCACCGCAGCACACCTCGGCGAGATCCCGGCACTCGATCTCCGGACCGCGATCGGTGACCCCTGTGACCCAGCCCGGCGCGCCGGGAACGTGGCTGTGAGCACGCTCACCCTCCGGCACGATCGAACGACGGGCGCGGCGACGTTCCCGCTGCACCACCGCGACGGCGCCACGGTCGGCCATGCCGGGGGCCTGTATCAGGTCCTGCCCGTGGGCGTGTTCCAGCCCGCTGGCGAGGAATTATGGAACGCCGAAAACGATTTCTCCTTGTGGCGCAGCATCCTCCGCGAACTCGCCGAAGAGCTGCGCGGGGCAACCGAGGACTACGAGACCCACCGCGGACCGATCGACTACCGCAGCTGGCCGTTCGCCAGCGACCTGACCCGGGCCCTCGGCAGTGGGCAAGTCCGCGCGTTCTGCCTGGGTATCGGGGTCGATCCGCTCACCTTCGCCACCGATATCCTGACCGCCGTCATCATTGACGCATCACTGTATGACGAGCTGTTCGGTCACGTTGCCAACACCAATTCCGAGGGATCAATCGTTCCCGCCGTGCCCTTTGCCGCAGAGAGCGTGGAGCGGTACGCACGCAACGAGCCCACCCAAGCTGCGGGCGCGGGCCTGCTGCGGCTCGCGTGGCGACACCGCTCGATCCTGCTCAGCTGACCTGCTGCCTGTACTGCCAGCGCCGCTTTTTCGGCGTGACGCAGATCCTCGCCCACGTCAGAATCCACCAGCAGCTCGACGCCCACACTGTCAGCACGTGCGGGTCCTTCGTCTGACACGTGCTCCTCTTCCCGGTCCATCAGCTCTCGGTGGTAAATCGGTCCGGCACCAACACCCGTTACCGGCAATCCCCCATGACGGTACGCACGCTGCGACTCGCGTAGTGCCGTCCGGCCCTGCTCGACTGAGCAGGCCACAAGCACGGCTTGTACAGCTACCGCTTGTTGGCTCGCAGGCACCCTGAGCCGCGACGCTCCTCCCCAATGCCCGGCCCGACCAGGCCCGCAGCTTCAGGGAGGTGCGCAGTCGTGACCGCCGACGTCGAGCGCCCCCGGCTGCGTGAGCTGCGCACCGACCTCGGCTGGACCCAGCAGGAATTGGCCGACCGGCTTGCGCACCTGGCATGGATGCAGCACGACGGGCACGTCGGGGTCAACGCGGACATGGTAGCGAAGTGGGAACGCGGCGCGAAGGGCATCAGCCCCAGATACCGTGAGCTGCTGTGCCGCCTGTTCGGCGTCACGCCAGCCCAGCTCGGCCTCAAGAACACACCCGCCGCCGGACGCACACGGCCGCAGGCCGATGACCAGTCGCTGCTGGCGATGCTGGATAACGCCGCGGGACTGCTCGATCAGCTCGGCGCCGCCGGGACCGCACTGGCCCCACACATGCTGCACGCGTGGAAAGACGCAGTCACCACCCGCCGCAGCATGTTCGGGCTGCTCGACCCCGGCGCCACGGACCCCGTCGGGCACGCCCGC
>JBOHFT010000182.1:0-9076 GCA_050699815.1 Pseudonocardiaceae bacterium
CGGCTGGACGGCTACGTCAACGTGCCCCTGCAACGGCGGCTGGCACAGGCGCGGGCGTCCGCGCTGGTGCCCGAGCTGCGGGCCCACCTGCGGGCCAGCGTGCCCGACTTCATGGTGCCCTCGACGTTCGTGGTGCTTGAGGCGTTGCCGTTGACGGCCAACGGCAAGCTCGACCGTGGCGCCCTGCCCGCCCCTGGGGGCGCGCGCCCGGAGCTGGAGACCAGCTTTGTGGCTCCCCGCTCACCGGTCGAGGAGGTATTAGCTCGCGTCTGGTCCCAGGTGTTGGGCGTGGACCGGGTAGGCGTCCACGACAACTTCTTCGACCTCGGCGGCGACTCGATCTTAAGCATCCAGGTAGTGGCCAAGGCTCGGGACGCGGGTGTGTGGCTGACCCCGAAGCTGGTATTTCAGCACCCGACGATCGCCGAGCTGGCCCAGGTGGTGGAAGAAGCCCCGGTGGTGTCGGCCGAGCAGGGGCTGGTGACCGGCGAGCTGCCGCTGACCCCGGTCCAACGCTGGTTCTTCGAGCTCGGCTCCCCCCAGCCGCACCACTTCAACCAGTCGATGCTGCTGGAAGTGGAAGAGGAAGTCGACCTACGGCTGCTGGAGCAAGCGCTTTCGGCGGTAGTCGCTCATCACGACGCGCTGCGCCTGCGGTTCCGGCTCGAGGAGGGGAGCTGGCGCCAGGGCTGCGTCGGCTTGGGAGAGCCCGCGGGCCTTTGGCGGGTGACCCGGGTGGACCTGTCGGCGCTGGGCGTGAGCGAGCAGGGCCCCGCGCTCGACGCGGTCGCGACCGCGCTTCAGGCCGGCTTTGATCTGTTGGAGGGACCGTTGGTTGCCGCGGCGCTGTTCGACTTTGGCGCCGGCCGGCCCGCGCGGTTGTTGATCGCGGCGCATCATCTGGTGGTCGACGGGGTGTCGTGGCGGATCCTGCTCGAGGATCTGGCAGTGGCCTTAGGGCAGCTGCGGGAGAGCGCCACGGTGACACTTCCACCCAAGACGACCGCCTTCAAACACTGGGCTCATCGGCTCAAACAGCATGCGGATGAGGCGACGCCTGCCGAGGAGCTCGAACACTGGCTGGCGTCTGCCGGCCGGCAGGCGCCCCTGTTGCCAGTTGACGATCGGGGTGGGCCCGGCGTGGTGGCGGATGAGCGCACGGTCTCGGTGGCCTTGAGCCGCGAGGAGACCCGGGCGTTGCTCTTCGAGGTGCCGGGGGCGTATCGCACCCAGATAAACGATGTGTTATTGACCGCCTTGGCCCAGACCCTTACCGGCTGGACGGGGGGGCGTCGGGTGTTGGTGGATGTCGAGGGGCACGGCCGCGAGGAGCTCTTCGACGACGTCGACGTGTCCCGCACCGTGGGTTGGTTCACCACCATCTTCCCCGTGCTTTTGGAGCTTGCCCATCCCGCCGATCCGGGAGCGTCCCTCAAGGCGGTAAAAGAACAGCTCCGCGCGATCCCTCACCGGGGCATCGGTTACGGTCTGCTGCGCTATCTGGGCGATGCCGAGGATGCGGCGGTATTGGGGGGCCTGGCTCACGCCGAGGTGAGCTTCAACTACCTCGGCCAGGTTACCCCGGTGGCGCCAGGGTGGGGGTTCGCGCTCGCTGAGGACTCGGCGGGCATGGCGCTCGCCGCCGGCCGCTCGCCGGAGACTCCCCGCTCCCACCTACTGGGCATCAACGCGCTGGTCCACGACGGCTGCCTCAGGATGCACTGGAGCTACTCCCAGCAGCGCCACCGACGGGAGCGCATCCAGACCCTTGCCCGTGGCTATCTGGACGCCCTGCGAGGCTTGATCGCGCACTGCTGCTCGCCTGAGGCGGGAGGGCTCACTCCCTCAGATGTCCCGCTGGCCCGCCTCGACCAGGCCCGCTTAGACGAGCTCACCCGCACCGTCTCCGGCCGGGTGGAAGACGTGCACCCGCTGTCGCCGCTGCAACAGGGGCTCGCCTTCGAGAGTCTCTACGCGCCAGAGACAGCCGTCTATCGAGAACAGATAGTCCTGGCGTTCGAGGGCTCACTAGACCGGGCAGCGCTCAAGAAGGCATGGGCCCTGGTGGTGGCCCGCCACCCGGCGCTGCGCACCAAGGCGGCATGGGCAGGCATCGACCAGCCCTTGGCCCTCGTGATCGCCGGGGTGGAGGTGCCCTGGGAGGAGCATGACTGGGAGGGGTTGGAGCAGGCCGAGCAGCGCCGCCGGTTCGAGGAGGCGGTCAAGGCCGATCGGGCCAGGGCCTGGGAGCTGGACCGGGGGCTGCTTGTCCGGCTGTGCCTGGTCCGCCTCGGCGAGCGGGATCACCGGCTGATCTTCAGCTTCCACCACATGCTGTTGGACGGGTGGAGCCTGGCGATCGTGTTCGAGGAGGTCTTTCGCTGCTATGAGGCGTTGTGCCGGGAGAGAGAGCCCGACCTGGGCGCACCCCGCCCCTATCGGGACTACATCGCCTGGCTGGGGAAGCAGGACGTCAGCGCCGCCAAGGCCTACTGGCGCCAGGCGCTCGAAGGAGTCAAGCGGACAACCTTCCTAGGGGTGGACCGCATCGCTTCTGGGCGGGCGGGCGAGGGCTCTGGGGTAGTGAGCCTTCAGGTGGACGCTTCGACCACCGCCGCGCTTGGGCGGCTGGCCCGCCGGCAGCGGCTGACCCTCAACACGGTGGTGCAAGGCGCCTGGGCGCTGCTGTTGTCCCGCTACAGCGGGGAGTCCGATGTGGTATTCGGGACCACGGTATCGGGACGCTCCGCGCCAGTGGCGGGGATCGAGTCCATGGTGGGGCTGCTGATCAACACCATCCCGGCGCGGGCTCAGGTAGACCCTCGAGCCAATGTGGCGACATGGCTTTCGCAGCTGCAGGACCGCCAGGTCGGGGCGCGCGAGTTCGAGCACACTTCTTTGGTCGCGATCCAGGCCTGGATGGGGTTGGGGGGCGGCCAGGCGCTGTTCGACAGCCTCTTGGGCTTCGAGAACTACCCGATGGCCGGTTTACGCAGCGCCGGTCCGGCCGGGCTCAAGATACGCGGCGTTGACGAGGTCCACCAGACCAACTATCCCTTAAGCGTCATCTTCATCCCGGGCCCGCGCCTCTCGTTGCGTGCCTGCTATGACCTCGCTCACTTCGAGCAAGAAACTGTTCAACGCCTGGTTGATAACTTTGTCACGTTGCTTGAGGGCATAGCGGCGGACCCCGATCGGGCTGTCTCTGCGCTGCCTGTTCTGTCACAGGCCCAAGGCCGGCAGTTGTTGGTGGAGTGGAACACGACCGCTTCTCCTTATCCCAAAGAGGCGTTGGTGCATGAGCTGTTCGCCGCTCAGGCGTGTGACAGCCCTGAGGCGACCGCGGTGGTGTGCGGCGACGACCAGCTGTCCTATGCCCAGCTTGATACCGCCGCGAACCGTCTGGCCTGGCATCTCCAACGGTTGGGGGTAGGCCCTGAGGTGCTGGTGGGGGTCTGCCTCGAGCGTGGCGTGGAGCTGGTGGTGGGGTTGTTGGGGATCCTCAAGGCGGGTGGGGCCTACCTGCCGTTGGACCCCGATTATCCGGCGCAGCGGTTAGGGTGGATGCTGTCCGACGCCCAAGTCGGTGTGCTAGTGACCACCGCGGATCTGGCCGACCGGCTGCCGGTGAGCGAAAGCGGCGTACGCCTGGTGTGCTTGGACCGCGACCGCGACACGATCGCCGGCTGCTCGGACCGCGCCCCCACCCACCACGCCAGCCCTGAGAACTTGGCCTATGTCATCTACACCTCAGGGTCCACCGGCAAACCCAAAGGCGTCACCGTCACCCACCGGGCCGTCGCGCGGCTGGTGTTTGGCATCGACTTTGTCTCGCTCAGCCCGGCCGAGACGGTCTTGCACGCATCCCCGGTATCGTTTGACGCCTCCACCTTTGAGCTGTGGGGCCCGCTCCTGCACGGCGCCAGGTGCGTGGTGCTCGCCGAGCGGGTGCCCAGCCCGTGGCAGCTCGGCCAGGTGCTCGCTGAGTATGACGTCACTACCGTGTGGTTGACCGCGTCGCTGTTCAACCAAGTCGTCGACCTCGCCCCTGAGGCCCTCGCTGGGGTCCGCCAGCTGTTGGTCGGCGGGGAGGCGCTGTCGGCCGGTCACATCCAGCGGGCGCTGCGCTGTTTACCCGCCACGCAGCTGATCAACGGCTATGGGCCAACCGAGAGCACGACCTTCGCCTGCTGTTATCCCATCCCCAGTCGTCTGGCCGACGGGATTATGGGGGCGGTTCCTATTGGGCGTCCTATCGCGAATACTCGGGTGTATGTGTTGGACCGGTGGTTCAATGTTGTCCCGGTGGGGGTGGCGGGTGAGCTGTTCATCGGCGGCGACGGGCTTGCCAGGGGCTACCTTGGGCGTGGCGGCCTGACGGCGCAGCGGTTCGTGCCCGACCCGTTCGGTCCGCCGGGCGGGCGGCTGTACCGCACCGGGGACCGGGTGCGCTTTTTGGCCGACGGCGACCTGGAGTTCTTGGGACGTCTGGATGACCAGGTCAAGGTCCGCGGGTTCCGCATCGAGCCGGGCGAGGTCGAGGCCGCCCTGCTCGCCCATCCCGGGGTCGCTCAGGCGGCCGTGGCCGCCCGCCAGGACAGCCCCGGCGACACCCGCCTCGTCGCCTACGTCGTCGCCGACCAACAGGCGGCCGACAACGCGGGGTTGGCCGCCGAGCAGGTCGCGCAGTGGCAGACGATCTTCGATGACGCGACCGGGGCAGGCGCCAGCGACGGGGCCGGGGATGCGCCCGGGGTTGATCCCCGGTTCGACATCGCCGGTTGGAGCAGCAGCTATACCGGCGCGCCGATCGCCGCCGAGGCGATGGAGGAGTGGGTCACGGCCACGGTGGAGCGCATCGCCGCGTTCGGGCCGAGGCGGGTGCTGGAGGTGGGCTGTGGCACCGGTCTGCTGTTGTGGCGGCTGGCGCCGGGTTGTCAGACCTATGTGGGCGCGGATTTCTCGGCGTCTACCTTGGACGTGTTGGCCCGGCGCTTAAAGGGCCAGGGTCTTGGCCGGGTGCGGCTGCTGTGCCGGCAGGCGGACGACTTCTCCGATATCGCGGCGGGCAGCTTCGACGCGGTGGTCCTCAACTCGGTGGTGCAGTACTTCCCCGACTTGGACTATCTGCTGCGGGTGCTCACCGGCGCGGTCGAGGCGGTCGCGGCTGGGGGGGTCGTGTTCGTCGGTGACGTCCGCAGCCTGCCGCTGCTTCAGGCCTATCACGCGTCGGTGGTCGCGGCCAAGGCCGCCGCGGGCACGCCGGCAGCCGCGCTGGCCCAGCGTCTGGCGCGCGGCCTGGCTGAGGAGAGCGAGCTGGTCGTCGACCCCAGGCTGTTCCAGGCGCTGGCCTGGCGGCTGCCCAGGATCGCCTGGGTCGAGGTGTCACCCAAGCGTGGGCATCACGACACCGAGATGAACCGCTACCGCTATGACGTGGCGCTCCACGTCGGCCAGGCCCCCGCCCCGGCAGCCGCGCCGTCATGGCTGGACTGGCGGCGGGAGCGCCTGAGCGTGGCCGGCCTGGGTCAGCGGCTGGCCGAGTCCCGACCTGAGGTCTTGGCCGTGCACGGTATCCCCAACGCCCGCCTCAGCGGCGACCTGGCGGTCCTGCACACCCTCACCGGCCATGACGGCCTCGGCGACGGTGTCCAGATCGGCGGCCTCATCCATGACGGCCTCGTCCAGGGCGAGCCGGCGGTGACGGGGGAACCCGGGGGCGGGGGCGGGGTCGGGGTCGATCCCGAGCAGCTGTGGGCTTTGGGCCAGGAGTTGGGCTACCGGGTGCGGCTGAGCTGGGCGGCCGGCCGTGGCGACGGCGGGTTCGACCTGATCTGTGCGCGCGCCGGCCAAGACCCGCACACCGGCGCGGCGGCCGCCGTGTCCTATGCCGACTGGTCGCAGCCATCCCCGGGCGCGCGGCTGGACGGCTACGTCAACGTGCCCCTGCAACGGCGGCTGGCACAGGCGCGGGCCCAGGCGTCCGCGCTGGTGCCCGAGCTGCGGGCCCACCTGCGGGCCAGCGTGCCCGACTTCATGGTGCCCTCGACGTTCGTGGTGCTTGAGGCGTTGCCGTTGACGGCCAACGGCAAGCTCGACCGTGGCGCCCTGCCCGCCCCTGGGGGCGCGCGCCCGGAGCTGGAGACCAGCTTTGTGGCTCCCCGCTCACCGGTCGAGGAGGTATTAGCTCGCGTCTGGTCCCAGGTGTTGGGCGTGGACCGGGTAGGCGTCCACGACAACTTCTTCGACCTCGGCGGCGACTCGATCCTAAGCATCCAGGTAGTGGCCCGCGCCAGGGAAGCTGGACTGCACCTGACTCCCAAACTGTTGTTCCTCCACCAGACCATCGCCGAGCAGGCCCAGGTGATCGGCCAGACCCAGACCGCGGTGGCCGAACAAGGTCCAGTCACTGGCGAGTTGCCGCTGACCCCCCCTCAACGAATATTCTTCGAGCTGAACTCCCCCCAGCCACACCACTTCAACCTATCGATGCTGTTCGAAGTCGACCCTCGGCTCGATCCTGGGCTGCTTGAGCATGCCCTTCGCGTGTTGGTGGACCATCACGACGCCCTCCGCCTGCGGTTCCGGTGTGAGAATGGCTCCTGGCGTCAACGAAACGCCGGGCTGGGGCACGACGGGCTGTTCTCGCGGGTAGACCTGAGCGGGCAAGAACCCGAGGACCAGCTTGCGGCGCTGGAAACCGCTGCCGCCCGGCTGCAGACCGGCCTCGACCTCGCCTCAGGCCCGTTGCTGCGTGCGGCGCTGTTCGAGCGGGGCCGCGGGCTGCCCGGCCGTTTGCTGCTCGTGGTCCACCATCTCGCCGTCGATTGGGTGTCGTTGGTAATCCTGCTCGAAGACCTCGTAACCGTCTATAACCAGCTAGAAGCGGGCCTGCCGGTGCGGCTCGAGCCCAAGACGACCTCGTTCCGTCAGTGGGCCCACCGCCTGGCCGCATACGCGCAAAGCGACGTGCTGCGCAAAGAGCTGGACCACTGGCTCGACGAAGCTCGTCGGCACGTGCACCGCCTCCCGGTTGATCACGAGCAGCAGGGGGCGATCACGTTCGAGTCGACGAGGGTCGTCACGGTAAGCCTGAGTGCAGCCGAGACCGAAACCCTGCTTCGTGATATGCCGGTCGCCTACCACACCCAGATCGACGATGTGCTGCTGACTGCCCTGGCGCAGACCCTCAGCGTGTGGACCGGTCAGCGCCGCGTCCTGATCGACGTGGCGGGCCATGGCCGCGAGCAGCTGTTCGCCGACATGGACCTGACGCGCACCGTGGGTTGGTTCGCCGTCCCGAACCCGGTGCTGTTGGAGCTGGCTGATGCCGATGATCCCGTCAGGGCGCTCACGGCGGTCAAAGCCCAGCTGCGGGCCATCCCCAACCGGGGCGTCGGCTATGGGGTGCTGCGCTACATGGGCGACCCGCAGACAGCAGCGGCCCTGGATGCCCTGCCCCAGCCCGACATCATCTTCAATTACACAGGCCAGCATGATGACCACGTGGGGACCCGCGTGGGCCGGTTCGCGCCGGCCCAGGAACTGATCGGTTCCGCGGTGAGCCCGCGCACCCCGTACGAGTGCCTGCTGTACCTCATCGCGGTTGTAGAAGATGGCCGTCTGCAGGTGAACTGGCGCTATTCCGAGCAGCGGCACCGGCGTGCGACCGTCGAGGCCCTCGCCGGGCAGTACCTGGACGCGATCCGCGCGCTCCTCGTCTCACCCAGTGGCCTTGACCACCGCTCCCTTCCTCGTCCAGTAGACGAAGAGGGCCAAGGTTTACCCGCTTGACGTGGGCTTCCGCACTCCTGGCAAGCACTGGAGATGAGATGACCGCCGTGATCGTGCAAGGCAGCCGGCCGGTGCCAGCCGCACCAGCCCGCAGCCGACGACCAACCGGTCACGATCGGTGGGCCGGCGCAGTGCTGCCAACCGCTGCTGCTCATCGTCACTTAGGGCCTGGGCACAAATAACTTGATGCTTTCACCGGATTTGACCTGGTCAGCGAGTCACGCGACCGTAACTTCCGCCACGTTATTCATGCCCAGGTCCTTAGCAGCGCGGCGAGCACTGGTGACCGAAGAGGCGAACGGCCCGTCCATGTCCGACCGGATGACCTCGGCCAGGTGGTGGACCAATAGCTCCATGTGGTCGGCCCCTTATTTCCCTGTTACCCCAGCGTGTGGTCCGGCTGGACCACATACTGCATTCGCGTTCCGCCTGACACAGAGGGCCGGACGGCTGCAGTTGGACCCTGTAATTGTGCGAAGCAGTGAGTAGGCAGTATGGGCAAAGGAGGCGCAAGAATGATAGACCGCGATGACGACGACTGGGTCTACAAGGTGGTCGTCAACCACGAGGAGCAGTACTCGCTGTGGCCCGAAGAGCGGGAGAACCCGCTCGGTTGGCGCGATGCGGGTAAGCAGGGCTCCAAGCAGGAGTGCATGGCTTATGTCGATGAGGTCTGGACCGATATGCGCCCGCTGAGCCTACGCCGCGAGATGGAAGCCTCAACGGACCAGTAGGTCGCGCGGCTGGGCATGGGCGAACGCATATCGGCACGCTGGCCTCGGGACCACGTCAACCAGCACCTGATCTTGCCCCAGGGATGAACGGCCTCCACATGGCATCCACGCTGTTGGACGTCCTTGTTGGAGGTGTGCGGTCGCGAGTGGCTTTGGGTGACGCCGAGGTTGGCCAGCAGCGTCGCGACTGGCTGGGAGGCCATGGACGTGCCGCGGTCGGCGTGGATCGTCAGCCGGTCGCGGGCCACTTGTTGTTTGGCGACCGCTCCGGACTCCCAGCAGCTTGGCCAGCTCGGCGGACTCGGCCTCGGCCAGCAGCCAGCCGGGCACATACCAGTGCGCAGATGTCGATGATCACATACAGGTGATACCAGCAGCCGTTCAACAGCACGCTGGATGATCGAGCACGGCGCGCGTCACCTCGTGCTCGCCGGCCGGCGCGGCGCCGCCTCGCCAGAGGCGCGGCAGGCAGTGGCCGCGCTGCGCGAGGCGGGCGCACAGGTGTTTGTGGCACAGACCGACGTGAGCCAGGAGGACCAGGTTCGTGA
>JBOHFT010000183.1:0-8947 GCA_050699815.1 Pseudonocardiaceae bacterium
GGCCGGCGCCGCAGCCCGGGCCGGCGCCGCCGTGCGCCGCCGCCGCAACGGCCACCACAACGGCCAGGTGCCCCGCACCCGCCGGATCGGCCTCCGCCGCCGCCCCTAACCCCCGCGTGTCGTGCCCCCGTGCCCGGTGTGTCGTGCCCGGGTGCCCAGTGTGTCGTGCTCCCGTGCCCGGTGTGTCGTGCTCCCGTGCCCGGTGTGTCGTGCTCCCGTGCCCGGACGAGGACATCCCGGTGAGCGGAGAGATGGAGACTTTGCTGATCACGCCGTACGCGAAGGCCCGCGACAGCGGGTCGGCGGATCCGATCCTCGGCGACACGGCGGACCCGGCGCACGATCAGCCGAGCGGTCGCCGCATGTTCTCTTGCCGACGAACGCGGTGTAGGGCACCAGCCTGCAGCTCCGACACGACACCCCCAGCTGTGGCTCTTGCCAGCGCAAACGCGCCGCTGGCAAGAGCCACAGGGAAGCGCTGCGATGTCTGAAACGACAGCTGTCCGACGCCGTCTACGGTCGCCTCGTGCGCGACGCTCACAACGACATTGAGACGGGCCCGGGAGGACACCTGGGGGCGACTACATACCAAGATTCACTCGACACAGCGAGGTGCCGTTGTTCTTACCGGCCCCTGGATGGCGTCACCGAATAAGAATGGTCCGAGCCAGCATCACAACGACTGGCTCGTCCCCCGCTTCCTCATTCTCGCTCCGCACCCGTACCACGGTAAGGGAGCAGCGCTCAGCGGTCGAGGTCGCCGGTGGCGACGCCGCGCAGGAAGGCCGACCAGCCGCCCGCCGGGACGGCGAGCACCGGGCCGTCGGGTTCCTTGGAGTCGCGGACCCCGATCGCGGGGCCGCCAAGCGCCACCTCAATGCAGTTGCACGCACTCGTGCTGTAGCTGCTCTTGCGCCACGCCGGGCGGCGCAGCTGTCCGGTCATGGTGCGTGTCCTCGTCTCGTCAGGCCAGCTCGCGGGCTACCTCGGCCAGCAGGCCGAGCGTGTCCTCGGAGCTGAGCGCGATTTGTCGCAGACCCTGCAACGCGATCGTAGCCCTGTCGATGTCCTCGTCCTCCTCCAGGATGGCGCTGCCTCCGCGGTTCTCGAGGACCACGAGAGTGGGGTCGCCGTCGAACTCCAGGATGACGAACGGGCCCTCCAGCCCGGGGTGAGCGCCTGCGGCGGTGGGCACTATCTGGACGGTGACATTGGGCCGGGTGGCGGCGTCCTCCAGGTGCCGGACCTGGCGGCGCATCAGCCCACGGTCGCCGACCATCCGGTGCAGCACACCCTCCTCCAGCAGCGCGAGCAGCTTGGGCGGGCGCGATCGACCGAGCATCGCCTGGCGGGCGGTGCGGGCAGCGACCATGGTCTCCACCTCGTCCTCGCTCAGCGCCGGATTTCCGGCGTGGATCAGCGTCCCGGCGTAGTCGGCGGTCTGCAACAAGCCGGGCACCACCAGCGGCTCGTAGTTGACGATCGCTGTGGCGGAGCGCTCGAAGTCGATGAGCTGCTGCCACAGCTCGGGCAGCCGGGAGCCCTGCACCTGCCACCAGCTCGGCTCGGCCGCACGGCGGACCAGTTCCAGCAGCTCCTCCCGCAGCGGCTTGGCGGCCTGGTAGAAGCCCAGCAGCGCGGCCACCTCATCGACGTGGAGCCCAAGCTGCCCGGTCTCGATCCGGCTGATCTTGCTGGCCGAGACGCCCAGCGCTGCTGCCACTGTCGCGCAGCTGTGCCCGGACCGGGCCCGCAACCGGCGCAGCTCGCTGGCCACCCGGCGCGACTTCACCGTCGACCGTCCTCGTGGCATGCACACACCCCCTTTTCGCAGTGACCGTGCCCATACCCTAGGCTCGGCGCTGCATTGAGCACATCAGAAGTCACATTTTCGAAGTATTGCTGGGATTCCGCAATGATGCCAGCATCTCAGTACCAAGTACCGGATCGGGTCGAGAAGGGCATCACGATGCAGCCACAGTGGACAGTCGAGGCAGACGGCGGCGCAGCACCGCTCACCATGCAGGTCGCGCAGGTCACCGTGGCCACCGGGAACGGCGATCAGATCACGCTGGTACCCGAGCAGGTGGGGCCGCTGGTGCACCGGCTGGACTGCATCGACAACTACCTGGCCTACGGCGACGACTGAGCGGCCTGATCCTCTCCGGGGGCCCGGCGCGGGGGCACCCTGTCACCTCGCCCGACCTCGCCAAGGTCCCCGCAGGCTACCGGATGACAAACGGGTCACGATCAAGGAGCCCGAGTGACCCGACGGAAGGTGCTGACATTTCCGGTGGTGCTCACCGAGCACGTCTTCGACAAGATCCGTTCGATCGATATGGCCCTGGCTGAGTTCGAGCAACTCCTCGGCTGCGGGGAGGTCATCGACGAGCGTGCGGCTGAGCCCAGTCAGCTGAAAGAACTCGTCCTGGTGATCGAGTGGAAGAGCCCGTTGCATGTCGTCGTCATCATCGACACTGCCCGGCAAGAGGAGCGTATCGTCACGGTGTACGAGCCGGATCCCGACCGGTGGAGCCACGATTACCGCAGGCGGAGGTGCTGATGCGATGCGATCACTGCGACAATGGCGAGCGGCGCCCGGCCCGTCGTGCGCGGCTCGCAGAGCGTGATGGCCGGACCGCGCTGGTGCTTGGTGTTCCCGTCGAGGTCTGCCCCGCGTGCGGGCAGGTATGGCTCACGATGGAGGTCGCCAAGCGCCTGGATGCTCTCTTCGACCGGCTGCTTGCCAGCGGTGCCGAATCGGCGCAGGTCCATTGGGAGCAACCCCAGGCAGCCTGAACGGCGCCAGCCCACCGGCTTGGGGTTCGATCTTCCGACCAACACTGCGCGCTGCACCGCTCTGCCTGTGAATCAGCTGTCCGACACCGTCTGTTCTTACCGGCCCGGGTGATCCAGGAGGTGCGCCCGGCCGGCCGGTCGGTCATCTGGTAGAGCGGACGCTGTTGGCTGTGCCGAGATCGGAAGGGTGTTCGTGTGACGGAATCGTCTTTCCAGCGAGTGGCCGTGGACAGCGGGCCCGCGCCGGTGGTCTTCCTCGTGGTGGGCATCCCGGGCAGCGGAAAGAGCACCGTATCGGCGACGGTGGCCAGGAGATTCCCGCTGGGAGCGCACATCGAGGCGGACGGATTGCAGTCCCTGGTGGTCTCCGGCGGCCGCTGGCCCGCGCCGGAACCGGATCCGGAGGCTGACCGTCAGCTGTTCTTGCGCGCTCGTAACGCCGCGCTGCTGGCGCGGAGTTTCCACGACGCCGGGGTGGTGCCGGTGATCGACGACGTAGTGGTGCGCCGCGCGCACCTGGACTTCTATCGCGAGCAGCTGGCCGGCCTGCCGCTACGCCTCGTCGTGCTCGCGCCTTCGCCCGCGGTGGCCGGGCAGCGCATCGCCGCGCGGGGCAAGGTGCTGGCCGACGACTGGTCCTTTTTGGACGAAGCGCTGCGCGTCGAGCTGGCCGGGGAAGGCCGGTGGGTCGACAGTTCTGACCTGGACCTGGACCGGACCGTCGAAGCGGTGCTCGCCGCCGACTGATCGGAGGGGGCGCCCTCAGACCACTCCCACCGCGATGCTGGACTGGCCGGTCTCGCAACTGCTGGTGGAGTGGCGGCACACAGCCGAGATCTACGCCGATCCCGTGCTGCACACCGCAGCGACACGCGTGCTCGGCGATGACTGCGGTCCGGTCCCGCAGAGTTCACGGCGCCGACCACTGACTGCCCGCCGCGCGTCCTGCAAGCCTGTCGCCGGCGTTTGGCGTGGAATCAAACGTGGTGCGCACACTGTCGGATTCGGTCCACAATTCTGTTACATTCGGCGCTTATCGCAACATGCCGATATTCCGGATGCAACAGATCGGAAATGATCGCCCGCTGCACTGGATAGCGTAAGAATACCTGATACCTCTCGTAAGACCGAAGCTGTCAGGCACTCCCTGGGGAGGGTTTCCTGTCATGACCCTGAGCGCGAAGACCTCGACGGGGGACGGCGCTCCCGGCGACCTTGCGGGCCTGCATCGTCCGGTGGTGATCGTCGGCGGCGGGCAGGCCGGACTGTCCATGAGCTATTGCCTCACCCAGCGCGGCGTGGATCACGTCGTGCTGGAGCGCGACCGCGTCGGCCATGAATGGCGGGACCGGCGATGGGACTCGTTCTGCCTGGTGACGCCGAATTGGCAGTGCCAGCTGCCCGGCTTCCCGTACGCCGGGGGTGATCCGGACGGCTTCATGGCGCGTGACGAGATCGTCGGCTACCTCGAGGAATACGCGAAGTCGTTCGATCCGCCGGTCATCGAGGGGGTCGCGGCGACCCGGCTGCGCCGCGATCGGAGAGGCCACTACCTGGTCGGCACCAGCCGTGGCGAGCTGATCGCCGATCAGGTCGTGCTGGCTACCGGCCCCTACCAGGTGCCCCTGATCCCGCGGCTGGCCGACCGGCTGCCGGATGAGCTGACGCAGATCCACTCCTCGCAGTACCGCAGCCCCGGCCAGCTTCCGCCCGGTGACGTGCTGGTGGTCGGCACCGGGCAGTCCGGCTGCCAGATCGCCGAGGACCTGCACCTGGCCGGCCGCCAGGTGCACCTCGCGGTGGGCAGCGCGCCGCGGGTGGCCAGGTTCTACCGCGGCCGCGACGTGGTGGCCTGGCTTGCCGACATGGGTTACTACCGCAAGGCGGTCAGCGAATTCGCCGACGCGGACGCGGTGCGCTTCCGGGCGAACCATTACGTCACCGGGCGCGGCGGTGGGCGCGACATCGACCTGCGGGCCTTCGCCCGCGACGGCATGCGGCTGTACGGGCGGCTCACCACGGTGGCGAACACAACGCTGCGGTTCGCACCGGACCTTGAAGATAATCTGGATAACGCCGACGCGGTGGCCGAGAGTATCAAGGACTCCATCGACAGCTACCTCGGCACAGCGCCGCCCGAGCCGCGCTACACACCGGTGTGGACACCCGGGCGAGAGCCCGCCCAGCTGGATCTGCGCGACACCGGCGTCACCTCCGTGGTCTGGAGCACCGGGTTCGGCCGGGACGACCGGTGGATCGAGGTACCGGTGTTCGACGGCCGCGGATACCCGACCCATGACCGGGGCGTGACCAGCAGCCCGGGCCTGTACTTCCTCGGGCTGCCCTGGCAGCACACCTGGGGTTCGGGGCGGCTGTCCGGGGTGGCCGACGACGCCGGGTACCTGGCGCAGTGCATCGCCACCGGCCCCGACCACGGGTTCCGGTGGATCGCGGGCACCTCGACCAGCACCTATCCCCGGGACGGCGACTGGGTCGCCCCCCGTACGGTGGCGTAAAACCATGCCCGGGGTCTGTGACGCTCATCGTCATCTGGGAGTGTTGCCGGCGTTCCCGTTCTACGGTGGCCCGCCGGTCAACCCTGATACGACCGCCAGGGCCACCATTTCCCAGCTGATCTCGGATCTGGACACCGAGGGCACCGAGCGCGCGCTGGTCATCCCGAACTACGGCGTGCCCGACCCGGACATCGCATTCTCGTTCAACGAGCTGGTCGTTGAGGCGGCCAGCACCGACGACCGGATCAGGGCCGCGCTATGGGTCTCGCCCAAGCCCACCGACGCCGGCCGGACGGCCAAGGCGCTGGCACTGGCCGGTGAGCCCGGGGTGCGGGCGCTGAAGCTGAGCTTCCTGCTCGGTGGGCGGGTGACCGACGAGGAATGCGCGCCGCAGCTGGACGAGATCTTCGGCGTCGCGCGGCGCCACGATCTCGTGGTGCACGTGCACACCTCCCCCGGCGGGGCCTCGGACATCGACGAGGTGGGCCGGCTGGTCGACTCCTACGGCGACACGGTGGCAATCCACCTGGTGCATTTCGGTGGCGGAATGAGCGGCCACATCAAGCTGATCGGCGCGCGGTTCTTCGACTGGGTGGCCGCCGGCAAACGCGTCTACACCGACCTGTCCTGGTCCATCGGATTCGCCCCGCGCTGGCTTTTCCGCGAGATCGACCGGCGCGGGCTGGGCCACGACCGGATCCTGTTCGCCAGCGACCAGCCGTGGGGGGATTTCGCCGGTGAGCTGGCAAAACTCCAAGCGGCCACCGGCGATGGCGAGCTGGCCAGGCGGGTGTTCCGCGGCACGTTCGAGGAGCTTTACGGGTAAGTCCCACTGATGAGGAGGCGTCACATGGCCGACCTGACCGACATCGAGAAGCAGAGCCTTGAGGAGATCCCGCACCCGTCGCTGCCCGAAGGGTCCAGCATCTACGGCGCCACCAAGGTCTTCCCGGATTACCAGGCCGAGAATGGCGAGGTGTATTTCACCCTCGTGCACGGAATCGCGCACGAGTCCTCGGTCAGCTTCGTGGCGATCCTGCAGGCCACCCGCGCGCTGCGGAAGGGCTTCGAGTCGGCGATCTACTTCTACGGCCCGGGGGCGCTGAACTGCCTGGCCACCCGCGGCTTCCCCACCACGGGGAACTCGGCGTTCCCGGGCGAGCACAACATCAACGACTCGCTGAAGACGTTCATGAAAGAGGGCGGCAAGGTGTACTGCTGCCGCTTCGGCCTGTCTCTGCACGGCGCCCGCGAAGAGGACCTGCTCGACGGCGTCATCCCCACCCACCCGCTCGACGTGCAGGACGCATTGATCCACTACACCCGCAAGGGCGCGATCATCAACTCCACCTATATGTTCTAGGAGACGGCTGTGCGCATTGGCACCGAGAGACTCGCGACCCGGGTTGACATCGCCTTGCGCGGCGTGCGGATGGACGCACCGGTGAGCCGCCCGGACGGGGCCGGGCCCAGCGACGACGGTCACGTGCTCGTCGACGGTGCCAATGCCGCATTGCCCCGCAACCCCGGCAGCCCCTACCGGCTCCACGACGGCCGGATCTTCCTCGGCGAGCACGACACCGGGCTGTCGCTGCAGCTCGTCGCCCGGCCGCGGTTCTACGATCTGGCCACCGCCGAGGGGGTGCCCTACGAGCAGATCGCCCGCCTGCACGGCGCGGACGTGCTGGCCACCACGGTGGTGCAGACCTGCATCCGCTACGGCGAGGGCCAGCGCTGCCGGTTCTGCACCATTGAGGAGTCGCTGCGATCCGGCGCCACGATCGCCGCCAAGACCCCCGCCCAGCTGGCCGAGGTGGCGCAGGCGGCGGTCGCGCTGGACGGGGTCCGGCAGATGGTGCTGACCACCGGCACCACGGCTGGTCCCGATCGCGGGGCCCGCTACCTGGCCCGCTGCGTGCACGCGATCCGGCAGGCGGTGCCCGGATTGCCCATTCAGGTGCAGATCGAGCCGCCGGGCGACCTGCACGTGCTCACCGAGCTGCGCCACGCGGGCGTGACTGCGATCGGGATCCACGTCGAATCGCTCGACGACGAGGTGCGCCGGCGGTGGATGCCGGGTAAGGGATCGGTGCCGATGGCCGACTACGAGGCGGCCTGGGACGAGGCGGTGCGGGTGTTCGGCCGCAACCGGGTGTCCACCTACCTGCTGGTAGGGCTGGGCGAGGACCCCGACGAGATGATCACCGGCGCGCACCGGCTGATCGAGCGCGGGGTGTACCCGTTCGTGGTGCCGTTGCGCCCGATGGCCGGCACGCTGGCCCGCCGCGACGGCATCGGGGCACCGCCCGCGGCGCTGGTCCGGTACGTCACCGAGCGGGTGGCCGCCGCGCTGCGCGACGCCGGCATGATCGGCGCCGACCAGCAGGCCGGCTGCGCTGCCTGCGGGGCGTGCGGCGCTCTGTCCGCGGCGGGGGCTTGATCATGAACGCCACCAGCGGCCTGGGCGAGGTGCTGCTCGGCCAGCCCGCGGCGCGGCCGGGCTTCCAGATCGAGCTGGCCGACGCAGCGGCGCGGGTGGCCTACCACGCGCTGCGCACCCAGGAGTTCGTGCACCGCCAGGGGCTGTTCACCGGCCACGACCGCGACGGACGCGATGACGACCCGCGCACCCTGGTCCTGGTCGCCCGCGACCACCAGGGCACCGTGCTCGGCGGCGTCCGGCTCGGCCCGATCGACGGTGGCCCGGATCTGGGCTGGTGGTACGGCGGCCGGCTGGTGGTGAACCCGGGCTGCCCGGTGCGGGGCGCCGGCGCTGCCCTGGTCCGGGCCGCCTGCGCGCACGCGGAGGGCGCCGGGGTGCTGCGCTTCGAGGCCACCGTGCAGGCCCGCAACGAGGTGTTCTTCACCCGGCTGGGCTGGACCCCGGTGCGGCCGATATCCGTGGCCGGCACCCCGCACGTGCTGATGCGCTGGCCGATCGGCCGGATCGCCGCGCTGGTCGCCGCCACCAAGTCCGAGCTCGGCGGGTTGCTGGCCGGGCTGGCACTGGGCGAGTTCGGATTGGGTGGGGCCGGTTACCTCGGCGACGACGGCGCGCCGGTACCCGGCAGCGACCTGGTGGCCGCGTGCGATGCGATCCTGCCGTCGATGGTCGAACACGACCCGCAGTGGGCCGGCTGGTGCTCGGTGCTGGTCAACGTCAACGACCTGGCCGCGATGGGCGCGGCACCGGTCGGCCTGCTCGACGCGCTGGGCGCGCGCGACGCCTCGTTCGCCAGCCGGGTGCTGGCCGGGTTGCGCCGGGCCAGCCAGGCCTATGACGTGCCGGTGCTCGGCGGCCACACCCAGCTCGGGGTACCCGCCGCGCTGGCGGTGACCGCGCTGGGCCGCACGGCGCACCCGGTCCGTGGCGGTGGTGGCCGTCCGGGCCATCGCCTCCGGCTCACCGTGGATACCGCGGGCGGGTGGCGGCCCGGCTACCGCGGCCGCCAGTGGGACTCCACCTCGCACCGGCGGACCCCGCAGCTGCGCGCGATGCTCGGCTCGGTGGCCGTGGCCCGCCCGGCCGCCGCCAAGGACGTCTCGATGGCCGGGATCGCCGGCACGCTGGGCATGCTCGCCGAAGCCAGCGGCTGCCGGGCGGTGCTCGAGGTGGCCGCGGCGCCCAGGCC
>JBOHFT010000184.1:0-8935 GCA_050699815.1 Pseudonocardiaceae bacterium
GCGCAGCGGCGGGCGCAGCCCGAGGCGGCGCAGGCTGCGCGCGGTGCGGCGGATCGCCCGGCGCTGGCGGGCCGGGACATCCCACGCCGAGGGGTGCTGCGCCAGCCAGCGGTAGCGGTAGCCCGCGTAGGGCACGTGGGCCACGTACAGCAGCAGCGCCACGCCCAGCGACGCGAACGGGAACGTGATCACCGCGGCGGCCAGCCCGGCGATCAGCACGAGCAGTGGCGCCACCGCCCGCGGCGGCACTTGCACGGTCTTGGCCGACAGTGTCGGAAGCCGGCTGACCATCGCCAGGGCCACCGTGATCGTCCACCCGGCCACGGTCAGCGGCGAGGACCACCAGCCCGCGCCGAACTGGAGGAAGACGGTCAGCGGGAGCAGCGCGACCAGCGCTCCTGCCGGGGACGGGACGCCGACGAAGAACTCCTTGGCGAACGGCAGCGCCTCGGTGTCGTCGAGCAGGGTGTTGAACCGGGCCAGCCGCAACACCGCGCAGACCGTGAACACCAGCGCCACCGGCCACCCGGCGCGGATGTCGTCCAGCGCCCAGACGAACAGCACGACAGCGGGTGCCACGCCGAAGGAGACGCAGTCGGCCAGCGAGTCCAGCTCGGCGCCGATCCGGGAGGTGGCATCGAGCAGCCGGGCCAGCCGGCCATCAACCGCGTCCAGCAGCGCGGCCAGCGCGATCGCGGCGAGCGCACCCGCGTTGTTGCCGTCCAGGGCGAACCTCAGGGCCGACAGGCCCGAGCACAGCGCCAGCACGGTGATCACGTTGGGCAGCAGCCGGACCCCCGCGCCGGGCACGGCTCAGGACCCCCCGGCGGCGGGAAGCCGGGCCAGCGCGGTCTCCCCGCCCACGGTGCGCTGCCCGGGGTGAACCAGCACCGCGCTGCCCGGCGGGAGATAGAGGTCCACCCGGGACCCGAAGCGGATCAGGCCGTAGGTGGATCCGGCCGCCACTGTATCGCCGGGGCGCACCGAGCAGACGATCCGGCGGGCGACCAGCCCGGCGATCTGCACCACCGCGAGATCGTGCCCGGCCGTCGACCGCACCAGCACGCTGGCGCGCTCGTTGACGTCGCTGGCCTTGTCCAGGTCGGCCGACAGGAACTTCCCCGGGCGGTACGTGACGTGGCGGACCTCGCCGTCCACCGGGATGCGCTGCACGTGCACATCGAACACGGACAGGAACACGCTGACCCGTGGCCGCGGCTGGCTGTCGAGGCCCAGCTCAGCCGGTGGCGGGGCGGGCGCCACGCTGGTCACCGTGCCGTCGGCCGGCGCTAGGGCGAGCCCGGGGTCTTGCGGCGGGACCCGGCGCGGTTCGCGGAAGAACGCGGCACAGCACGCGGTGGCGATGGCGCCGAGGGCACCCGCGGTCGGGGACAGCGCGCGCAGCAGCAGTGTCGCGGCCGCACCCCCGGCCACGAACGGCCTTCCGGCGGGATGCATCGGCGGGAGGGTCTCGCGGGTGAGGTCGATGAGGTGGCGCAGCGCGGCGGGTGGGCGGGGGCAGGCCATGCGGTGTGGGCGTCCTCGAATCGGTGATGGACGGGTCCGGTGCACGCCATCGGGGCTCCACGGTACCGTCATTGTAGAAGACACCGGGGATCCGCCGTCACCCGACGGAGGATCCCCGGTGCCCGTCAACCGTTCGACCGCTCCCCAGCTTCCCGAACGGTTCCCCCTCCCAGCGCCCCTGCGCCCCCCGACGACGCAGGAACACCACGTCTCTGGGATGCAACAGCTCGCCGAGCTTTTGCTTACAGCCAGTGTGCTGCGGCTTACCCGCGATCACAAGGCCCGACCGGGCGGTCGTGGATTTCTCACATACCCCAGGTGGCGGTACGCAGTACCTCGACCTCGTCGCCGGCTGCCAGGTGCGTGACGGTCTCAGCAATGTCGATCAGGCAGTTCGACCTGGCCAGCGCGCCGAGCAGATGCGATGCCGGGCCGCCGATCAGGGCGACGAGGCCGGCTGCGGGGTCCAGCACACCGCGACGGAACTGCCGAAGGCCCAAGGGTGACTCCAGCGCCCCGGTCAGCCGCGCGGTGACCCGGGGCCGCTGGGTGGGCAGGCCCATCGCGGCGCGCAGCGCGGGACGGACGAACATCTCGAAGGACACCGCGGCGCTCACCGGATTGCCGGGCAGCGTCGCCACCGGCACCCCCCGGTAACGGCCGGCGCCTTGCGGGCCGCCGGGCTGCATGGCCACCTTGCCGAACTCCACGCCGTGCCCGGTCATGGCGCTCTTGACCACCTCGTAAGCTCCCGCGCTGACCCCGCCGGAGGTCACCAGCAGGTCCACCCCGGCCAGCCGGGGGGCCAGCGCGGCGTCCAGCGCGTCGACGTCGTCGGGCACGAAGTGCAGCAGCTCGGCCTCGCCGCCGGCTTCCCGGACCGCGGCCGCCAGCATCGTGCCGTTCGACTCGTAGATCTGGCCATGCAGCAGCGGCGCACCCGGCGCGACCAGCTCGGAGCCGGTGGCCACCACCAGCACCCGGGCGCGGCGGTGCACCGGCAGCTCGGGCCGGCCGACCGCGGCTGCCACGCCGAGCTGCGCTGCTCCCAGCACCACACCCGCTGCGAGCACCTCGTCCCCGGCCGCCACGTCACCACCCGCCCGGCGCACGCTGTCGCCGGGGGAGCGCGGGCCGAAGATCTGCACCCGGTACCGCCCCCCGTCGGTGAGCTCCACCGGCACTACCGCATCGGCGCCCGGCGGCATCGGCGCGCCGGTCATGATCCGGTGCGCGGTGCCGGGCCGCAGCGTCGGCGAGTCGGTGCGCCCGGCGGGGATGTCCTCGGTGACCGGAAGCTGCACCGGCGTGCCGGCGGTGGCGCCGGCGACGTCCACCGACCGCACCGCGTAGCCGTCCATCGCGGAGTTGTCGAACGGCGGTAGCGGCAACGACGAGAGGACCGGCTCGGCGAGGGCGAGACCGGCACACTGGGCCAGGGGCAGCCGGACCACTGGGGTGCCGGCCAGCAGGGCGGCCACCACCCGGCCGTGCTCATCGACGGATCGGGGTCTCTGTGCTAAGGCCACTCACAACATACTGCCCGGTATTGGTGAGCCGCGCCTAGCCGACGCGGCAACCAGCAGAGCCACTCACGAGCAGCCGAAAGCTGCACCGCCGTTAGGCTGCACCGCGTGTCTGACGACCTCACCGGGCGCCGGGTCGGCCACTACCGGGTCGACGGGGTGATCGGCAAGGGCGGGATGAGCGTCCTGTACCGCGCCACCGACGTGCGGCTGGGCCGCAAGGTCGCGCTCAAGGTCATCGCCGAGCATCTCAGCGGCGACCCGGAGTTCCGGGAGCGCTTCGTCGACGAGGCTCGCAGCACCTCCGCGATCGACCACTCGCACGTCGTCCCGCTCTATGACTTCGGCGAGACCGACGGGCTGCTCTACATCGCGATGCGCTACGTCGAGGGACCCGATCTGGCGAGCCTGATCAAGGATGGGCCGCTGGCGCCGCCCAGGGCGCTGGCCCTGCTGGGTCAGGTCGCCGAGGCACTGGACTCGGTGCACGGCCGGGGGCTGGTGCATCTGGACGTCAAGCCCGCCAACGTGCTGGTGACCACCCGCGAATCGGCCGGCTCCGAGCATGCCTATCTCGCCGACTTCGGGTTGACCCGGCGGGGCGCCACCGGGCACCGCACCTCCTCAGGGGACTTCCTCGGCTCACCCACCTACGCAGCCCCCGAACACCTGCGCGGCCAGCCGGTGGACCCGCGCACCGATCAATACGCCTTGGCCTGCGTGCTGTTCGCCTGCCTCACCGGGCGCGCCCCGTATCGCGGCACCGTGCCGGAGGTCATCCAGGGTCACCTGGGCGGTGCGGTCCCCGTTGCCAGTGCGCTGGTGTCCCTGCCGTCGGCGGTGGATGACGTCCTGAGCCGTGGGATGGCCACGGATCCCGGGTCCCGATTCGGCAGCTGCGGTGCGCTCGTGGCCGCCGCACGCGGGGCGCTCGCCGGTCGCCCCACCGCGCCGCCGGCGGCGGTACCCCTGCCCGGCCGGCCAGCACCCGAACCTTGGCCTGGCCTGACCCTGTCGTCCGATCCTGGGCCGTCCCGTCCTGGGCTGTCCCGTGCTGGCCCGCCCGTGCGGCTGCGCGATCCATTGCCGGCCCAGCCCGCGTCGTTCGCCACTGCTGGTGGCCGTCTCAACCGCTGGATCATCCCGGCCGCACTGGCGTCGGCCGCCGTGCTCCTGCTGGTCGTGCTGGTCATCGGGGTCGGCCTCGGCGGGGAGTAGACCGGACTCGATGGGCTCGTCGGCCGGCGTAGCGGCTTGCACTCGCTGGGTGCGAGTGCTAAACACGGGGTTGGCACTCGACCCCTTCGAGTGCCAACTGCACCAAGCAACACCACTGAGGTCGGGACGGTGAGTCCGGCGAACGCCGGACGTCCGTCGCGGGCACCGAGCCTGGCCGAGCACTGTGTCCTTGCCGCGGACACCCCGCGGCGCCCATGACCGGAGGACCACACCGCAATGGCCAAGATGATCGCGTTCGACGAAGAAGCCCGCCGCGGTCTCGAGCGCGGGATGAACCAGCTCGCCGACGCCGTCAGGGTGACGCTCGGCCCCAGGGGCCGCAACGTCGTCCTGGAGAAGAAATGGGGTGCCCCCACCATCACCAACGATGGTGTGAGCATCGCCAAGGAGATCGAGCTCGAAGACCCGTGGGAGAAGATCGGGGCTGAGCTCGTCAAGGAAGTTGCCAAGAAGACCGATGATGTTGCGGGTGACGGCACCACCACCGCCACCGTGCTGGCCCAGGCGCTGGTGCGCGAGGGCCTGCGCAACGTTGCCGCCGGGGCCAACCCGATGGCGCTCAAGCGGGGCATCGAGAAGGCCGTCGAGGCCGTCTGCGCGCAGCTGCTGAACTCGGCCAAGGAGGTCGAGACCAAGGAGCAGATCGCGGCCACCGCCGGGATCTCCGCTGCTGACCCGTCGATCGGCGAGCTGATCGCCGAGGCGATGGACAAGGTCGGCAAGGAAGGTGTCATCACCGTCGAGGAGAGCCAGACCTTCGGCCTGGAGCTCGAGCTCACCGAGGGCATGCGCTTCGACAAGGGCTACATTTCGCCCTACTTCGTCACCGACCCCGAGCGCATGGAGACCGTCCTCGACGACCCGTACATCCTGCTGGTCGCGTCGAAGGTCTCGTCGGTCAAGGACCTGCTCCCGCTGCTGGAGAAGGTCATGCAGTCCAACAAGCCGCTGGTGATCATCTCCGAGGACGTCGAGGGCGAGGCGCTGGCCACCCTGGTCGTCAACAAGATCCGCGGCATCTTCAAGTCGGTCGCGGTCAAGGCGCCCGGCTTCGGTGACCGCCGCAAGGCGATGCTGGCCGACGTGGCCATCCTCACCGGTGGCGAGGTCATCAGCGAGGAGGTCGGGCTCAAGCTGGAGAACGCCGACCTGTCGCTGATGGGCCGGGCCCGCAAGGTCGTCGTGACCAAGGACGAGACCACCATCGTCGAGGGTTCCGGTGACCCGGAGCAGATCCAGGGCCGGGTCAACCAGATCCGCATGGAGATCGACAACTCGGACTCCGACTACGACCGCGAGAAGCTACAGGAGCGGCTGGCCAAGCTGGCCGGCGGCGTTGCGGTGATCAAGGCCGGGGCGGCGACCGAGGTCGAGCTCAAGGAGCGCAAGCACCGCATCGAAGACGCGGTGCGCAACGCCAAGGCTGCCGTCGAGGAGGGCATCGTCCCCGGCGGTGGCGTGGCGCTCATCCAGGCCGGCGCGCTGGCGTTCGAGAAGCTCGAGGTCAGTGGCGACGAGGCCACCGGCGCGAACATCGTGCGGGTGGCGCTCGAGGCTCCGCTGAAGCAGATCGCGATCAACGCCGGCCTCGAGGGCGGCGTGGTGGCCGAGAAGGTGCGTGGCCTGAAAGCCGGGCACGGCCTCAACGCGGCCACCGGCGAGTACGAGGACCTGATCAAGGCCGGCATCATCGACCCGGCCAAGGTCACCCGCTCGGCGCTGCAGAACGCGGCATCGATCGCGGCCCTGTTCCTCACCACCGAGGCCGTGGTTGCGGACAAGCCGGAGAAGCACCCGGCACCGGCGGGCGGCGGCATGCCCGACGGCGGCGGCATGGACTTCTAACTCGCTAGTTGCGCGAAACAGGGGCCGGCTCCTCCCACGAGGACCCGGCCCCTGTTTCCTGCACCCCCCGATTACCGCGTTCTGGAGGCAGAACGCGGTAATCGGGGGGTGCAGGAGCGCGTTCTGGAGACAGAACGCGGTAATGGGGGCGGCTACAGGGGCGAGTGGGGGTTGCGGGTGCCGGTGTCGTGCAGGATGGCGCCGACCAGCTTGGCGAACCGTTCGTCGGTCGGCACGATCCTGATTCGCTGGCCACCGCGCCGACGGGCGAGGGCGGCCTCGACCTGGCGGGTGCGCGCCACCCCGCGGCAGACCTCGGCGAGGGTCACCGCCGCGCAGCGCACCTCGCCCCCGTCGTCGATCGCACGGCGCAGCAGGGCCCGCAGGCCCGCCGCCGGTGTGCTGTCGAGGATGTCAAAGGCCGCAGCGTCGAGGACTACCGCGAAGCTCACGCGGCGCTCGTCCCGTCCATCTCACCGTGCTTGACGGCGTCGAGAAGGGCCTCCGCGGCCGCACGCTGCTCGGGGGAGGGTGCGCCGTGCTTGTCGTCCAGCTCGTCCAGCCACTCCCGCAGCGCCACCCGATGGGCTGCTAGCTCGAGCGCCTCGCGCAGGGCGTCGTTCGCGACCGACGACATGCTCCGGCCGCCGACCGCCTCCAACGCCTCGACGACGTCCTCATCGAGATTCAGCGTGACCCTGCACTTCTTCGTACAAACATCATACTGCCGGTGACTCCTCGGACCGGCCTGGGGTCAGGCGCCGCGCTGGTGCGGGGCGACGTAGGTCTGGGTGTCCGGTGCGGCGAACAGCGGCGTCACCTGCCGGATCCCGCCTGGCACGCCGGCGTCGGGAACGCCGGCGTAGACCTCCCGGGTGGCCGGGGAGCCCGGTTTGGTGAAGTCCAGGTCGGCGACCAGGCTGTCGGTGGTGATGTCGGTGCTCTGCCGCAGCGCCTCCTGGATCCCGGCCCGGGTGATGTTGCCGTTGGTGCACGCCCGCAGCAGCAGCTTGCCCCAGATCTTGCCGATGGCGTATCCATAGGGCACCCCGCTGTTGGGTAGCCCCTGGTAGCCGCCCTGCTGGTAGACCCGGGCGATGTCCTGTGCCTTGGGCACGTCGGAGGAGAACGGCACCGAGCTGGCCAGCACGGTGAGGTTGCCCAGGGCACCTGCGGCCGGGCCGTCCAGCAGCCGCGGTGTGAACACCGGGTTGTTGCCGGCCATCGGCACGTTGAGCCCCAGCTGCTGGTTGGCCACGGCGGCGGACGCGGCCTGCTCGGGCGTGGTGGTCAGGGCGATCGCCGTCACCCGGGGGTCACCGGCGAGAGCGGCCACGGTGTCACGCAGGTCCGAGGCCGTGGAGCTGACCTTGGCGTCGCGCACCGTGAGGCGGTGGCGCTGGGCGAAGTACTGGGTGCCGCGCAGGCCGTTGGCGCCGTAAGCATCGTCGATCCAGATGTGGCCGATGGTGTCGCCGTCACGGATCCTGCCCTGCGCCATCAGGTAGGACAGGCCATTGATCATCTCGAGGTCGTAGGTGGTGCCCGGGATGATCACGTACGGGTTGTCCAGGATTTCCGAGGACCCCGGCAGTGCCACCGCGGTGGTCTCGTTGTCGATCAGCTCCTGGCGCAGGGCCGCGGTGACCGGGGCTCCGAGGATCTGCATGAAGCCCAGCACCGTGGGCTCCAGCTCGGGGTACTGGATCTTCGCTTGGCCCGCGTCGGAGCCGTGGTCGCGGACCTCCAGCTTGATCTTTCGCCCGCAGATCCCGCCCGCGGCGTTGCTCTCGTTGATCCAGATCTGGTTGCCCTGGACGGTGCCGAGGCCGAGTTCCTTGAACGGGCCGGAGTGGTCGGTCAGCGCACCGAGGGTGATGTCGGAGCGGGTGACGCCGAAGTCGGTGCTGACACCTTTGGCCGCACCTGGCCCTGCACGTGACTGAACCATGGCGGAGCAGCCGGCTAGGGCGAGCACGCTCGCCAGTGCCACCGCCGGGAGAGCGAGCGCACGCCGCATCCCATCGTCCCTTCATCGCCGGGTGACTGCCCCCCGTAGATGAAACGCGGTCGGGATTACTGGGGTGACGGCCATGCCTCGATGAGATCTCCGCCTCGTGAGTGGCCCGTCGGGCAGGCCCGCGGTGTGGGCCTGCCCGACGTCTTCCGTCATGCGTCTGGTTTGGCTACCTCCAGCGTTGTCGGCGTCAGGCTTGCTCATGTTTCTGGATGGTTTCCGCTCGCTACCTGGGTGCCATGTCCGGGTGGCATTCCTTGGCCGCGTCTCTCTTCTGCTCGTGTGGTTCGCCGGCCAGGGTGATGCCGTGATCTTCCGGTCAGTTCCGCAGCTTTTAGGTGCGCTAGCGCTGGTGCGGGCCCGGGTGGTGCGGGCCCGGGTGGTGCGGGCCTGGATGGTGCGGGCCTGGGTGGTGCGGGCTGTTAGCGGTGATGGGCTGGCTGGCCGCGCTGGCTATCGGCACACTCGCCGAGGCCTGGCTGAGGGATCCGGCCAGCAGCATGGTGGCCAGGACTGTCCCGGCCGCGACACTGCCCCGGGTTGCCCATCTCTTTATGGTTGATCTCGTGGTTGATCTCATGGACTGGTTCTCCTTGCTGGACTGTCGGCTGGCGGGTGGCCGGCCATGTGCCAAGCTTCGGGCCCGGGGTGTTTCTGCGTGGTTTCCGCGCGTGGAGATCTTCCGGAAACATCCGCTGGGGCACACTGGCGGGCTGGGCGCAGCGCAGGAGGAGGAAGGGTTGCCGTGCGGGTGCTGGTTGCTGAAGATGAACGCGTGCTC
>JBOHFT010000185.1:0-8852 GCA_050699815.1 Pseudonocardiaceae bacterium
GACCTACAGGTCGCATCGCCACTCACGGGCGCCGCAGGCGCATGAACCCGGTCAACAACCCAGCGCACTCCTCGGCCAGGACACCGCCAACCACCTCGGGGCGGTGGTTCAGACGGCGGTCCCGGACCACGTCCCACAGCGAGCCGACCGCACCAGTCTTGGGCTCCCAGGCACCGAACACCAGGCGGTGCACCCGGGCCGCCACCAGGGCACCAGCGCACATCGTGCACGGCTCCACGGTGACCGCCAGGGTGCAGCCGGTCAGCCGCCAGCCACCATCCCGCCCGGCCCCCCCCTGCAGCCGGGCGGCGCCGGCCCGGAGCACAAGCAGCTCGGCGTGGGCGGTGGGATCCCCGGTGGCCTCCCGGGCATTGCAGGCCGCGGCCAGCTCGGCACCGTCGGCGTCCACCAGCACCGCCCCGATCGGGATGTCCCCGGTGGCCGCCGCCCAACCAGCTACCTCCAGGGCACGCCGGACCAGCGCCTCGTCGGCGCCAGCCGCCGCCGTCACCCCGGCTGCTTCTCCAGCAACTCAGACAGCTGCGACCGGAACCCGCACCGCTGGGCGATCATGTCGAGCTGCTCGTCCGGGTACAGGTCCACCTCATCGATGATCACCTGCATCTCCGCGGCCGGCAGCCCCAGGTCGGCGAGCAGCCCGAGGTCACCCTCGGGCCAGACGTCGTCCGCGTCCACCGCGTCCTCTTCGGGGACCTCGACGCGCAGCAGGTCGAGCACGTCGGCGGCGATGTCGTAGTCCAGCGCCGCGACGGCGTCGGACAGCAGCAGCGACACCCCACCGGGCACGGGCCGTACCACGACGAAGAACTCGTCATCGACGTCGAGCAGGCCGAAGATGGCGCCCGTCGAGCGCTGCCCGCGCAGCTCGGTGATGGCCGCGTCGAGATCTCGCAGGGCCGCAGCGTCCAGTGGTGTGCACTGCCAGTGCCCGTCCTCGCGAACCACAGCGACGGCAAAGCCGGTGACCGTCATGCCTCCAGTATGCGCTGTCTGAGACTGCACGGAAGCACAATACGTGGCCCACCTCCCGGCGCCCCGATGAGGTGCGAGGATGAGGGGTTGTGAGCACGCCCGCACCCCGTCACCGACGGAACGCCAGCAGCCGATCCCGGCCGTGTCCGACCACTGCGAGCAGCCTGGTGTCCGCCGCCAGAACCCTGCAGCCGCGCACCGTCGCGCTGCGCCGCGCGCTGCACCGGCACCCGGAACAGGGCCTGCACCTGCCCGAGACCCAGTCGGCCGTGCTGGCCGCGCTGGCCGACCTGCCCGTGCAGGTACGGACCGGGAGCAGCGCCAGTTCGGTGATCGGGGTGATCGAGGGTGCCCGGCCGGGGCCGACCGTCCTGCTGCGGGCTGACATGGACGCGCTGCCGGTCGCCGAGCAGTCGGGGGTGCCGTTCAGCTCGCGGCTGCCGGGATCGATGCACGCCTGCGGGCACGACACGCACGTCGCGATGCTGGCGTCGGCCGCGCGGCTGATCGCCGGGCGGCGCGAGGAGCTGGCCGGCCGGGTGCTGCTGATGTTCCAGCCCGGTGAGGAGGGCTTCCACGGGGCACGGCAGATGCTCGACGAGGGCCTGCTGGACATCGCCGGCCCCCCGGAGCGCGCGCTGGCCGTGCACATCACGTCCACCCTGGACCGCGGGGTGGTGCAGACCAGGCCCGGCGCCATCATGGCGTCGGCGGACGGGCTGCGGGTGACCGTCACCGGCCGAGGTGGGCATGCCTCGGCGCCGCAGAAGGCCCTGGACCCGGTGCCCGCCGCGGCCGCGATGGTCGGCGCGCTCCAGACGATGATCACCCGGACGCTGAGCGTGTTCGACCCGGCGGTGATCACCATCACCCGGATCGTCGCGGGCACCACCACCAACGTCATCCCGGAGACCGCGGAGCTGGAGGGCACCATCCGGGCGCTGTCCGAGCACACCCGGGTCACGGTGCACCAGGAGGTGCACCGGGTCTGCAAGCACGTCGCGGCAGCCCACGACTGCGTCGCCACGGTGCACATTGAGCACGGCTACCCGGTCACCGTCAACGACGGCGAGGTGAGCCCGCAGGTGCTCGACCTGGCCCGCCGGTTACTCGGTGAACGCCACGCCGAGCTCATGGCGGATCCGCTGATGGGCGCCGAGGACTTCTCCTACGTGCTGGCGAAAGTGCCCGGCGCGATGGCGTTCCTCGGCGCCTGCCCGCCCGGCCACCAGCCGGGCACGGCCCCGGCCAACCATTCCAACCGGGTGGTGTTCGACGAGCCGGCGATGGCGCACGGGGTGGCCCTCTACGCCGGCTTCGCATTGGAGGCGTTGACTCCATGAGCGACCGTACGCTGTGCGTCATCGGGCTGGGCCTGATCGGCGGATCGCTGCTGCGGGCCGCCGACGGTGCCGGGTGGAAGGTCCGGGGCACCGCGGCCTGCGCTGCCGACGTCACCGGTGCCCGGCAAGCCGGCTTCGACGTCACGCCGTCGATCGAGGAGGTGCTGCGAGCCAGCGACGACGCCCTGGTGGTGCTCGCGGTACCGCTGCCCGCGGTCGCCGACGTGCTGCCGGTGGTGGCGCGGCACGCCCCGCACTGCCGGCTCACCGACGTGGTCAGCGTCAAGCAGCCCATGGCGGCAGCGGTGGCGCGGCACGCCCCGTCGGCCCGCTATGTCGGCGGGCACCCGATGGCGGGGAGGTCCGCCTCGGGCTGGGCGGCCGGGTCGGCGACGCTGTTCACCGGGGCACCCTGGGTGGTGGGCACCGACGACGGCGCCGACCCGGTGGTGTGGGCGCAGGTCGCCCAGCTCGCGCTGGACTGCGGGGCGCACGTGGTGCCAGCCGACGCTGGGGACCACGACTGCGCGGTCGCCCGGATATCACACCTGCCGCATGTGCTGGCCGCGGTGCTCGCCTCGGTGGGCGCCGACGGGGGGCCCCTGGCGCTGGCCCTGGGCGCGGGCTCGTTCACCGACGGCACCCGGGTGGCCTCCTCCCGGCCCGAGCTGGTGCGGGCGATGTGCGAGGGCAACCGCAGCGCGCTGCTCGCGGCGGTGGACGATGCGCTCGGCCGGCTGGGCGCGGCCCGCGGCTCGCTGGCGTCCACCGGCGCGCTGGACGCCACCATCCGGGCCGGCCACCTGGCCCGCCGGGCCTTCGACGCAGCCCGCGACACGGGACCCGGCGACACGGGACCCGGCGACCCGGCCCACATCGACCTGACCGCTCCCGGCGCCCTCGAGCAGCTCCGCGACATCGGCCGATCAGGCGGCCGCATCATCGCCATCCACGGCACCCGCTGCCACGTCACCCGTGACCCCGGACACCGCTAAGTTGGCGCAACGACCCGACCCGCATAACGCGATCGTGCAGGTGGTCGCGGGGGTTCCGGGCGACGGGCCGTTGAGTGGGTGGGGGGTGGCGGTGAAGGACCTCATCGACGTGGTCGGCCTGCCCACCCGCTGCGGCAGCGCGGTGCTGGCCGGCGCCGCCCCAGCGCGGCACGACGCCGCGGTGGTGGCCCGGCTGCGGGCAGCCGGCGCCGTGGTGGTCGCCAAGACCCACACCCACGAGTTCGCCTACGGCCCCACCGGCGACGTCGCCGCCGAGGGCCCGTGCCGCAACCCGCACGATCCGCAGCGGATCACCGGTGGCTCGTCGAGCGGGTCGGCGGCCGCGGTGGCCGCGGGACTGGTGCCGCTGGCGGTGGGCACCGACACCGGCGGCTCGGTGCGCATCCCGGCCGCGCTGTGCGGGGTGGTCGGGCTCAAACCGGCGTGCGGCGCGCTGCCCACCACCGGGGTTTTCCCGCTGTCGGAGACCTTGGACCACGTCGGGCTGCTGGGCGCCGACGTCGACCCGGTCGGGGTGGCGTTCGGCGCGCTGACCGGGCGCCGGATCGACCTGTCCACGCCGCTGCACGCCACCGTGGTCGGGCGCCCCACCGACTCGTACTGGCGGGTGCACGACCCGGAGATCGCCGCCGCGGTGGACCGCGCCGCCGCCGCGCTGAGTGCCGCCGGCGCCATCCTGCGCGACATCCGCCTGCCCGGGATCGAGGAGCTTGCCGCCACCTACCCGGTGATCGTCGGCGTGGAGGCCTACGCCACCCACGAGCGATGGCTGACCCAGCGCCCCGGGGACTACCAGCCGGCCACGGCGGCGCGGCTGCAGGCCGCCGCCGCGTACACCGCCGCCGACTACCTCGCCGCCCAGCGCACCCACCGCAGGCTGGCCGCCGAGCTGACCGCCCGGATGCTCGACGAGGGAATCGACCTGCTGCTGCTGGCGACCACCCCGCTGCGCGCCACCCTGATCGGCGCCCGGCAGGTGGCTGCCCCGGACGGCACCCAGGTCGAGGTGGGGCCGGCCCTGCTGTCCCTCACGCTGCCGTTCAACCTGCTGGGCTGGCCGGCGGTGTCGGTGCCCGCACCGGGGGTGACCGGGCTGCCGGCCGGGGTCCAAGTGGCCGCGGTCCGGGGCGGGGAGCAGGCGGTGCTCGCCGCCGGTGCCCGGATCGCCGCCGGGTTCACCTGAGCAGGGCTCAGCTGCGCCGGGCCAATCCGGGATAGTCCAGCACCAGACCGTCAGCGTCCACCGTCAGCTCGGCGATGAACTCGTCGCTGCCGAAGCCCACCACCGTCGTCTCGCCCACCGCTGCCGTGCGGTAGATCTGCCGGACACAGGCCACCTCAAGGCCCGGCAACGAGACGAACACCACTGGCAGGTCGTGCTCAGCGGCGGCACGGTGCAGGCCCAGCCGGCGCACGGGCAGGGCGTTGAACAGCGGGCTGAACGCCAGATCGACGTCCAGGGCGCCGCCGAAGTTGGTGCGCACAGTGCCCGCACCCTGGCCGGTCAGGTGGTCGATCAGCCAGATGCCCTCCTCCGAGCGGGTCAGGGTGACGTGGTGTTCGCCCTGGACCCACGTGGTGCGGACGGCCAGCCGCTGGACCACGCCAACCTCGTCGGTGGCCAGCAAGTAGGACGCGGAGTACGCCTCGGCACCCTCGTGCCGGGCATTGACCATTGACCCACTGGCCCGCATGCTGCGCTCGCCGAGGACCACCCGCGCCGCCTCCAGCCGCGGCGCACCCACGCCAGACCAGGCGAGCATCCTCGTTACCAGCGCCGCACGGCGGGTCACGGTCTCGCCGGCCAGCCACTCACCGGTCTCCTGGGTACTCACCGGCAGCCCTGAGCCTGATCATCGAGTTCCACCGGGAGCCTCCCTCGCACTGGTGGCTGTCCCTTACCCGGCCCACGACCGGAATATTGTGGAAGCGTACTGGGCGGATGGTCGCATGGCCTCCAGAGACCTCCCGGCATGCGCAAAAGGCGCCAACCGCCCGCACCCAGATGGGTGCCATCCGTTCGCAGGTATGCCATCGTGAGCGCAGGGAGTACCCTTCACCGCGGACGGGGGCCCGGGGCAGTTCTGTGCTGGCCGTCGTCCGGAACGACCAGCAGATCCGTCGATGACCGGGGGGCGTCCGAAACATGCGGGTTCACCCCGCTGCGCGCGCGTTGCGCTCCCGCCCCGGCTGACGGCCACCAGCACGACCACAACGAAGAACGAAGAAGGACGACATGCGCACGCCTGTCTCCGACCGCCGACCGCGGGCCGGAATGACCCTCGCTCCCCGCCACCGGCAGAGCCGGCCCCTGCCGATGAGTGCCGTAGCCGTTCGCCGCGGCCAGTTCGGGGAGTTCGAGCTGCGACCGGTGCGGGAACACACCGTCGAAGCGCTGACCGCTGGGGAGGTGACCGGCGAACAGTGACCTGCCCGCGCAGGCAACGCAGGTGCCGCGAAGACCTCCCGCTGACGCCTGCGGAGGAGATGCCCCTTACGGTAGCGGCATGCTGACAGTGACCGACGCAGCTGCTCGGGCCATCACCGCGCTCGTCACCAAGAACCAGATGCCGGAGGGCTCGGGCCTGCGGATCTCACCACAGAGTGAAACCACCAGGTCGGAAGGGCTGGGGTTGTCCATCACGGCAGCCCCGGCCGCCGAGGACACCGTGCTCGAGGTCAACGGCGCCAAGGTCTTCCTCGCGTCCACCGTGGTCTATGATCTTCATGAACAGCAGCTTGACGTCGAACCCGCCGGTGGCGACGAGGAAGAGGAACAGGTGCGCTTCTTCGTGGACCGCAGGCCCCGCGACTAGGAGTGGCGAGTGCCAGACATTTCTAGCTAGGCTCGAAACCTATTTCCATAGCCAACACATGCTGCGAGCCAGCCGGGGCATCTCGCCACGACAACGTCAAGATCGTCACGCTGCGTGCAGCAACTGATTACAATACCTGGCTAGCTCGACCAACTCATCCTGCGCCTGGCCCTCCAGGACGTCCCAGGTATTGCCTATGACGCCTTACTATGGGCATGCTAGCTCTTATTTTCACCCGCAGGAGGCACGGTGAGGGAAGCACAGCGGAGTGCGGGCCCGATCGGTGTCCCCGCGCCGGTCCGGGCGCAGGGACCGACTGTCCTGCGCATCGCGTTGGGCGCGCAGCTGCGCCGGCTCCGCAAAGCGAGCGGGATCACCGCCGAAGCGGCCGGGTACGCGATCCGGGCGTCCCACGCCAAGATCAGCCGTATCGAGCTCGGCCGGGTCGGCTTCAAGGAACGCGACGTGGCCGATCTACTCACCCTCTATGGCATCACAGACGAGCAGAAACAAGAGCCGTTCCTGGCGCTCGCCCGGCAGGCCAACGAGCCCGGCTGGTGGCACCGTTACAGCGACATCCTGCCGGACTGGTTCGAGATGTACATCGGCCTGGAGCAGGCCTGCGCAGTCATTCGCACCTATGAGCCCCAGCTGATGCCCGGCCTGCTGCAGACCCAGGAGAGTGCCCGCGCTGTCCTCAAGCTCGGCCACTCGAACGAATCCGCCGACGACATCGAGCGCCGAATCGCACTGCGGATGGCACGTCAGGAAATCCTCGGCCGACCCGACGCACCAAACTTGTGGGCCGTGATCGACGAGGCGGCACTATGGCGGTTCGACGAGCGTTCGGCGATGCGGGCACAGATTCAGCATCTGATCGATATGGCCGAGTCGCCCAGCATCACGATCCAGGTGATACCGTTCTACTCCGGAGGGTACGCGGCAATAAGTGGACCATTTTCGATCCTCCGTTTCTCCGAACCCGACCTGCCAGACATCGTGTATCTCGAGCAGCTCACCAGCGCCCTCTACCTGGACAAGCCCCCGGATGTCCAACACTATCTGGTGGTCATGGATCGCTTGTGCGTCCAGGCAAAATCCCCGGCCGAGACGACCAGGTTCCTCAACAGCACCCTCAAAGAGCTCTGAGTCGGGATCAGGGCTTTCTCCCCACCCCGCAAAATTCATACACCTCGACCGGAACACCCAGGTCACTGGGTCCGGGGCGCCACAGCGCCACCGAGACCAGCCCAGGTTCCAGCAGCTCCAGGCCGTGGAAGTAACGGAGGAGTTCCTGGCGGCTGCGGCCCCGCACCTGCGGGGTGCCCCCGCCCTCGTTGTAGATCCGCAAGGCATTTTCCACCGCTTCGGTGTCGAGCAGCGAGGTGAAGTGCGACATCACCAGGTAGCTACCCGAGGGCAAGGCGGCCAGCAACCGGTCCACGATCGCGTTCGACTCGTCGGTGTCCATGATGTGGTTGAGGATCCCCAGCAGCATGAGTGCGATCGGCTGGGTGAAGTCCAGCGTCTTGGCGGCTTCCCGCAGGATCCTGTCGGTGTCCCGCAGGTCGGCGTCGATGTAGTCGGTGACGCCCTCCGGCGTGCTGGTGAGCAGGGCGCGCGCATGCGCCAGCACGAGCGGGTCGTTGTCGACATAGACAATGCGGCACTCCGGCGCGGTCGCCTGGGCAACCGCGTGGGTGTTGTTCACGGTGGGCAGGCCGGTGCCGATGTCGAGCAATTGGCGGATCCCTTCCGCACCGACCACGTACCGGACCGCGCGGTTCAGGAAACTCCGGACGGCGCGGGCGGTGTCGACAATGCCCGGCATAACGACACGCATCTGCTCACCAGACTCGCGATCGGCCGGGTAGTTGTTCTTACCACCCAACCAGTAGTCCCAGACCCGAGCCGAACGCGGAACCGTAGTATCGATATCCGGAATTTGCTTCCGCTCGGCCGCGGGTGAGCCTTCCGTCACGAGTGGCCCCCCTTTCTGCGCTGCACCTCGACTGGTGCGCACAACTATAGCCCCCGCCCCGGCAGCGACCCGGAGTCGGCACCCACGCGCTCCGCCCCGCCGGTGGGCCGCGGCAGGATCACGCCGTGCCCCTCGCCCACCCGCTACGTCCAGGCCATTGGGCGGGATGTTCCGGCACCGCGGGCGATCGCCAGGTCCCGGTCGCTTCTGACGTGCTCCTGATTCGGCTGGTATCTGAAGATACGCACGACCGGACCGTTGGCCGGATTAATCATGTGCCGCTCGAGGAATGCCGCAGTACGCACCACCGCGAACTCCACGCACCCGCGGGCGACAGTCCGCGTCCCGTCGTGGGCGCAGACATCCCAGCGGCTGGCTCGGCCGTCGACGCTGACACACCGCGCGGTGACGGTCAGCGTGGCGCCGGCGCACACCGGCGCCTGATGGGAAAGGGAAACCCTGGTGCCCAGGCTGTCCTCATCGTCACCGATGAACCGGCGCAGCGCGTCCATCGCAGGCCACTCGCACAGCGCCACCAGGATGCCGGTGGCGAGCACGGCAGGTTTTCGGGTGAACTCTGACGACGGCCGCGACAAACTGCTCGGAGACGGCCGCGTAGTTGCCCGTTGGCGGACATGGGAGCTGCCCGCTGACGGCCGGGGGATCTGCCCGACACGACGTCCGTTGCCTTACCGCGTCCCGC
>JBOHFT010000186.1:0-8770 GCA_050699815.1 Pseudonocardiaceae bacterium
AGGCTGCGGTCGCGAAAGATGGCGACGTGGGAGCCGCCGCATCCGGCGGCGTACTCGAAGATCGATTCGCCGTCGGTGTGCCGCACCTGCTCGTGTCAGGACAGGCAGGTGGGTTCGTAGTCAGACCCGGGTAGGTACTTGCTCCATTCCTCGCGGGTGAGATCCTTCCCGACGATGCGGCAGACATGATCCAGCGCCCACGGGGCGTCGAAAGGCACCACGAAGACGCCTGCGCCGCCCACGACGAGCTTGCTGCTGTCGGAGGTGAACACAAAATCATCGCCGCGCTGGCTCACGGTTCTTCCCTCGAGCAGCGGGTCGCGCATATTCCACCGCCACACTGATATGTCGCCGGAGTCGGTCTCCTGTGCCGCGAGGCGGGAGCCGTCTGGGCTGAACCTCACCAAGGAGCCACCCACCGGAATTCGCTGATCGGCAAATCTCTTTGCGTCGAGGATCCATAGCTTGATCTCGTTCTGGTCTCCGATGCTCAACCGGGTTCCGTCCGGGCTGAAGCTTATCGATTGTGCATTGCCGAACGGGAGAGGGACGCTGGTGTGATCAGGGGAAGTGGTGTCCCACAGCCGGGTCTCACCGGCCTGAGTGGTCGCGGCAACATATCGACCCTCTGGGCTGACCGCTAATTTGTTTGTCGTGTAACCCAGGGGGAGCTGGATCCTCGATACCTCGGCGCGGGTCTTGGTGGACCAGACGATGATCTCGGATTTATCGGCGCATGCCAAGAACTCGCTGCGCGGGTCGAACGAGAGCTGGAGCACGTCACTATGGTTCCCCTCAAGGGGTACCTCCGGGGCAGGTTGAGACGGGACGTTCAGTAGGCTCACTGTGCGCGCCCCCTTGTCCGTAGTAAAGGCGTAATGCAGGCCATCCGGGCTGAGGTCCTCGACTCTGGTGTTGGTCGGCCTGTCGTCTGCAGGTTCTGGCTCCATGATCGGCTCGGGATGCCCGATCGGATAGATGGCGGCCTTGCCGGAGGAGACGGCGGTGAGGTATTCGCTGCCGGGTCGGATCGCGACCCGGCCTGCCATGATGGGGATTCCGCCGTGCGAGCCGGTGTTCATGCGTGAGATTGCGTAGAATCTGCCGTCGTCGGCCGCGAGAATCGTGTGCCCGTCAGGGCTAAGCGCAGCCGCGGTACTGCCCAGCGTGGGGTAGGCGGCGATCGGCGTCCGCCGTACCGCGTCGAAAATTGCTATCCCACTGTACTGAGATGATATGGCCACGCGGCGGCTATCAGAAGCGAAGGACGCCTGGTGATCGAACATGTTGAACAGCTCAACACTTTGCGCCTTCTGGTGATCGAAGTCCCACCACCCGCCGCGGAGGGTGTACGAACTCGAATCATCTCTTGCATATATCTGGCCTGAGTATATCGCGGATCGCCCGTCCGGTGCGACGGTAAAGTTTGAGCCGCTGCCGAAGAAGGGCTGGCTGCCCGTGCTTGACGGTAAACTTGGCCGCCTTCTCTGGGGTGGAACTGGCTGGTTTCTCGCGAGTTCCGCGCCGGTGGCGATATCCCGGGTGATGATATCATCACCGTCGGTGTATGCTAACTTGCGGCCTTCGTCTCTGAAACCGAAAGCGCACCCAGTGTCATGAGCCAGCGGTACCGGACTGAGAGGATGGCGAGTCTCCACGGACCACAACTGGATTCTTTGCTGTCCGGCTCGCCCTTGGGGGGTTCGCTGTGCGACGCAGGTGCCGAGCAACTCGCCGTCCGGGCTGAAAGCCAGGCTTCCTATGTTTTCGCCGGGGGTGATTATCTCCTTTGATTCCTGTGGTCGTTCCTCCGTGAGGGACCACAGAACCACTTTGTCCCCTTGGTCGGTGTGCTGCGTGTAGGCGAGGATGCGTCTGTCCGGACTGAAGGCTCGGCTACCGACTATGCCTGCATCGCTCCGACTGTGAAGGATATTTCCCTCGATATCCCGCACCTCGATGCTATTGCCATTGCTCAGCGCGACCATCGCTGGATCCCTGGGACTGACCGTCGTGATCTGGTCATTGGCCCCCCCGAGGCCGGTGGTGATCAGTCTGTCGGCGTGACGCCACCGGCTGGCCATGCTCGTCAGCGCATCAACGGCCTCCCTGGTCTGCGCGATCTTGTAGGCGGTGGCAGCCAGCAGCATCGCGACATCCGGTTGGGAATCAGCCAGCGAGTTCACCTGCGTCACCAGCGCCCGTGACTGGGCTAGTTTGCTCTGCTCAGTGGCCTCGTTGCGCTGCCACAGGGCGACCCCGCCCAGGCTTGAGGCCACCATGACCAGCAGGGCCAGCACCGCTACCGCAGCGCGCAACCGGCGCACGGATCTGGTCCGCAGCGCGCGGCTGGCCTGGATGAACTGCCGCTCCGGGGCACCGAGGTCGTCGGGGCGCTCGGTGAGCCAGCGCTCCGCCTCCGCCAGCGGCACTCCGCGCAGCAGCGCCCCCTCGTTGCGCCGCACCGTCTCCCACTGGGCCACCGACCCGCGCAGCTGTTCCTGCCAGGTGCGGAAGGCGCGGTCGGCGGCACACCACGCGGACAGCCGCGACCACCCGCCGATCAAGGCCTCGTGCACCAGCTCAACCGACTCCACCCCGGTCGGATCCCGGTCAGCGACGAGCAGCCTGGTCGCGGCGAGCCGCTGGCCCAGCTGCCAGCGTGGCTCGCCGAGCTCGGGGCGCCGCGCTACCCGGCGCACCGGCGCCCCGACCTCCGACGGGCGGACGAGCTGGATCAGCAGGCGGCGGGCCTGCTCCTGGTCGTCCGGTGACAGCTCGTCGACGTAGACCCGCTCGGCATAGCTGGCCAGGGCCCCGCTGACCCCGCCGAGCTGCTCATACGCCGAGTGGGTCAGCTTTGCCCGATCCTGTCGCTCCCACAGCAGCGTCAGGGCGAACTCCAGGAGCGGCAGGCTGCCCGGCTCCTCCCCGACGTCGCCGAGGATCCGCTCGACCAGGCCGGCCTCGTAGCTGACTCCTGGAGGCAGCGGACCCTCGATGACCGCGCGGAGCTGATCGTGACCCATCTGCCCGATCGTGGTGACCGCCCCTTCCAGGGCCGCCGCCAGCGCCGGGACCTCCAGCGCCTGCCCCAGGAAGTCGGCCCGCAGGGTCACCACGACGGTGAGGCCCCGGGGTGGGACGCCGCGCCGGGCGTGCAGCGCCGGCAGCAGGACACCGCTGAACTCGCTCGCGCCCTCCCCTCGCGCGCGAAAAGCTCCTCGAACTGATCCACCACCAGCAGCACGTCGGTCTTGCCTGCCCGCGCCAGGACCCTGTCGATGACGTCGGGCAGATGCCCGTCGCGCAGCAGCGCCGCGAGCTGGCCCAGTTTGGTGAGGCGCTCGGTCTCGGCCTGATCGGGTTCCAGGACGGGCAGCAGCGCGCCAGCCAGGGCGGCCAGCGGTGACGACCCGCGCGCGGGGCGCATGCTGATGCTCAGCCACCCCTGTTGCTGCGCCAGCTGCGGCAGCAGGCCCGCGAACACCACCGACGACTTGCCACTGCCCGACGGCCCGACCACCGCAACGAGCGGCCTGCGCTGCACTTCCGTGACCAGCCGGCCGGTGAGTTCCGGTCGGCCGTAGAAGACACTCACGTCTTGTTCCCGGAAGTGGTGCAGACCGCGGTACGGGCACGGCGGCACGGTGCGGCCCGTCAGCGCTGGCCAGGCCCGGATCAGCTCCGCAGTGGGGATCAAGTAGGCAGCTCTGCGGTCACTGCGCGCGTCCGCGGCCACGGTCATGCCGACCACGCCGGCCAGCTCGTCGTCCCAGACGGCGGCACCGCTGAAACCGGCCTCGACGGCGTATCCCGATGGGCTGCTCTCCATCTGCACCCAGCCGGTGGCCTGCCGGGCCCGGAGGACCCCCGAGGCCCACACGCCGTGGTCATAGCCACGGGGAAAGCCGCAGGTGCGAAACGGGTGCGACCAGAAATCCTCCGCGGCCACCAGAGCGACGGGGAGGGTTCCCGCTGGGGGGTCGCCTACCAGCGCGAGAACCGCGATGTCACCCCTGTCGTCATCGTGGACCGGGTGCCATACCGCTACCCGGGCGGGCACCATGACCCCCTCGGCGACGAGCGGGAAGTCCAGCGGCACCGTGTCGGTCTCGGCTGGGGCTTCCCTGCCCAGCGCCCGCGCCACCACGTGGGCGCAGGTCACGACCTGACCCGCCGCGACCAAGAACCCGCTGCCGACAACCTCGCCGGCCGGGGTGCGCAGGCGCACTATGGCGGCATCGAGTCCGCGCTGCCCGCCCGCTACCGGTTCCATCACCGGCGAGCGACCATCCACGGCGGGGCCATCGCGCACCTGCCAGGGCCGGTGCTCAACCAACCTGCGCCCCGTTGCCAGCCCCGGCGTAGGGCGACCAGGTCAGCGTCACGGTGAAGTGGCCCTCGGCCGCTGTCTTCGCGATGATCGCCCCCGCTTCACCGGCCAGCTTCACCCCGAACTCCAGCTCGATCCGGTCCGGGGACAGCGTCTGCAGCACCTTCATCGACTCCCGGGCCGCGTCGCGCACACTGCCCAGCGCCTCCGTCAGCCGATGGCCCGCCTCCACCACCCCGTCCCGGCCCCGGCTGACCCGCTTGATGCCGACGTTGTCGTCGCCGACCTCCACCAGGACCGTCGAGCCCTGCGCTAGCTCGAACCGCACTACCTCGGTCATGCGGACCCCTCTCGTGACGACGTGCAGTCTGGCAGCCGCATGCCGGCGCGGACAGCGCCCCCCGTGACGGGGTGTGGACGCTGAGTACTCGCCCTGCCACCGTCACCCAGCCTGTTTGTAACAGTGTTATAATTGATGAGGAGGAGCCAGCTGGCGGTACCCATGAACGCGATAAAAGGAACGATAGGGATTGTGGATGACAACACGCCGCGGGACCGGATGCGGGCCGCGGACACCGATCGGGAATGGGTCGCCGAGCAGCTGCGGGCGGCGCACGACGAGGGCCGCCTCGACCTCACCGACTACGACGAGCGGGTCCAGCAGGCCTGGGCGGCCCGGACCTACGGCGAGCTTGCGGCGCTCACCGCCGACCTGCCGCAGGCGCAGCGCCCGGCCGCCCCGGCGGCCCGCCACGAGGTGCGCCAACCCCACCGGCGCGGGCGGGCCGCGGTCGCCGCCTGGGCCAGCGCAAGCGTGATCAACCTGCTGATCTGGGCGATCGTGTCGCTGGCCACCCTGAGCCTGATCTACCCCTGGTGGGTCTGGGTTGCCGGCCCCTGGGGTGCGGTGCTGCTCGGGCGCTGGATCGGCGAGCGGGTGCGGGCCCCCCTGCCTCCGCGGTGAACGATGCCAGGGCCGGTGTGGATCCCTCGCTGACCTCGACGTACACTGTGCTGTCGGCGCGAGCATCGCGCTGGTTCTATCGTGTCTGCAGGTATCCTGCTCGGCAGTGCGTCCCGCACTTCTCGTGATGCCTCCCCACGTCGTGGAACTGGCCGGTGCCTGCGCCGCGGCCCGGCCGCCACCCGGCGGCCCGGCGACGTGAGCAGGAACGCGGAGGACATGGGCAAAAAAGACGGGGCCATTGAGGTCGAGGGCAAGGTGGTCGAGCCACTCCCCAACGCGATGTTCCGGGTGGAGTTGGAGAACGGTCACCGCGTTCTCGCGCACATCAGCGGCAAGATGCGCCAGCATTACATCCGCATCCTGCCTGAGGACCGGGTGGTCGTGGAGCTGTCGCCCTACGACCTGTCCCGTGGCCGCATCGTCTACCGCTACAAGTAGCGCACCAGGAGAGATACGTGAAGGTGCAGCCGAGCGTCAAGAAGATCTGCGACAAGTGCAAGGTGATCCGCCGCCACGGCGTGGTCATGGTGATCTGCGAGAACCTGCGCCACAAGCAGCGCCAGGGTTGAGCAGGGCACGATGTCGCCGGTCCACCGGCGCGAGAAGACCTCCCCGCGCCAGCCGATCCGCCGACGGCTCGACCGTCACGACGAAGGATCGGTCCTCCCCCGGACACCAGGCCGGGGCCCGTGGACGACGAGTCCGCCCACGGGACGGACGGGGAGCAGACCTGGTGACGACGAGACAGGAGACACCGCCGGATGGCCCGACTCGCTGGTGTTGACCTCCCCCGCGACAAGCGGATGGAGATCGCGCTGACCTACATCTACGGCATCGGCCGTACCCGCTCGCACGAGATCCTCAGCGCCACCGGGGTGAGCCCGGATCTGCGCTCCAAGGATCTGTCCGATGAGGACCTCGTCCGGCTGCGGGACTACATCGAGGACAACTACAAAGTCGAGGGTGACCTCCGGCGTGAGGTCCAGGCCGACATCCGCCGGAAGATCGAGATCGGCTGCTATGAGGGTCTGCGGTGGCGCCGCGGGCTGCCCGTGCACGGTCAGCGGACCAAGACCAACGCCCGTACCCGCAAGGGCCCGAAGAAGACGGTCGCCGGCAAGAAGAAGGCCGGGAAGAAGTAACCACCCGCTGTACCCAGACTCGACGTAGGAGTTCACACCGCATGCCACCCAAAACACGAGCAGGCACCGGCGTCAAGAAGGTGCGTCGCAAGGAGAAGAAGAACGTCGCGCATGGCCATGCGCACATCAAGTCGACGTTCAACAACACGATCGTCTCGATCACTGATCCCACCGGTGCGGTGATCGCGTGGGCCTCGGCGGGCCACGTCGGGTTCAAGGGCTCACGCAAGTCCACCCCGTTCGCCGCGCAGATGGCCGCCGAGAACGCCGCCCGCAAGGCCGCTGAGCACGGCATGAAGAAGGTCGATGTGTTCGTGAAGGGGCCGGGTTCGGGCCGCGAGACGGCGATCCGGTCGCTGCAGGCCGCCGGCCTGGAGGTCGGCACCATCCAGGACGTGACGCCGCAGCCGCACAACGGCTGCCGGCCGCCGAAGCGGCGCCGGGTCTGACGGCGCGGGAGGGAATAGCTACAGATGGCTCGGTACACCGGACCGGCGACCCGCAAATCCCGCCGGCTCAAGACCGATCTGGTCGGCGGCGATCAGGCCTTCGAGCGCCGGCCGTACCCGCCCGGCCAGCACGGCCGCGCGCGGATCAAGGAAAGCGAATACCTCATGCAGCTGCAGGAGAAGCAGAAGGCCCGCTTCACCTACGGCGTCATGGAAAAGCAGTTCCACCGGTACTACGAGGAGGCCAACCGCCGCCCCGGCAAGACCGGTGACACGCTGCTGCAGATCCTGGAGACCCGGCTGGACAACGTCGTCTACCGGGCCGGCCTGGCCCGCACCCGGCGTCAGGCGCGCCAGCTGGTGTCGCACGGGCACTTCCTGGTCAACGGCAGGAAGGTGGACGTCCCGAGCCTGCGGGTGGCCAAGTTCGACATCATTGATGTCAAACCGAAGTCGATGCCCACACTGCCGTTCGTGGTGGCCAAGGAGACCCTCGGGGACCGCCCGGTGCCGGCCTGGCTGCAGGTCGTCGCTGCACCGCTGCGGGTGCTGGTGCACCGGCTGCCGGAGCGGGCCCAGATCGACGTGCCGCTGCAGGAGCAGCTGATCGTTGAGCTCTATTCGAAGTAATCCCGGGTAACCCCGGCCAACATTCGAAGTAATCCCGGGTAACCCCGGCCAACGGCGTCAAATAGCGGGCGCCAGAGGAGGAACATCACCATGCTGATCACCCAGCGACCCCACCTCAGCGAGGAGCCGGTCGTCGACACCCGTTCCCGGTTCGTCATCGAGCCGCTGGAGCCGGGCTTCGGCTACACCCTGGGCAACTCGCTGCGCCGGACCCTGCTCTCGTCCATCCCGGGGGCGGCGGTCACCAGCATCCGCATTGAGGGCGTGCTGCACGAGTTCACCACCGTCCCGGGCGTCAAAGAGGACGTCACCGACATCATCCTCAATCTCAAGGAGCTCGTGGTCGGCTCCGAGGAGGACGAGCCGGTGACGATGTACCTGCGCAAGCAGGGCCCGGGTGACGTCACGGCGGGCGACATCGTGCCGCCGGCCGGCGTCACCGTGCACAACCCCGGCCTGCACATCGCCACCCTGAACGGGAAGGGGAAGCTGGAGATCGAGCTGATCGTCGAGCGGGGCCGCGGCTACGTGCCCGCGGTGCAGAACAAGGCGTCCGGCGCGGAGATCGGCCGGATCCCGGTGGACTCCATCTACTCGCCGGTGATGAAGGTGACCTACCGGGTCGAGGCTACCCGGGTCGAGCAGCGCACCGACTTCGACAAGCTGATCCTGGACGTGGAGACCAAGCCGTCGCTGACCCCCCGGGACGCGCTGGCCTCGGCCGGCCGCACCCTGGTGGAGCTGTTCGGCCTGGCCCGCGAGCTCAACGTGGACGCCGAGGGCATCGAGATCGGCCCGTCACCGGCCGAGGCGGACACGATCGCGGCGTTCGCGATGCCCATTGAGGATCTGGATCTCACCGTCCGGTCCTACAACTGCCTCAAGCGGGAGGGCATCCACACCGTCGGGGAGCTGGTCAGCCGCAGCGAGGCCGACCTGCTGGACATCCGCAACTTCGGTGCCAAGTCGATCGATGAGGTGAAGCTGAAGCTGGCCGGCCTCGGCCTGCAGCTCAAGGACAGCCCGCCCGGGTTCGACCCCTCAGTAGCGGCCGCAGCAGCGGAGTACTCGATCGACGGCTGGGGCGACGGCAGCGAGAATGGGACTGACAACAGCACCGATTACAGTCCCGACTACGGTACTGAGAATAGCACTGACGACGGCACTGACGACAGCACTGACGACGGCCAGGACTACGCCGAAACCGAGCAGTTGTAGTACTCGTGAGTGGCGAACAGCGCTATAG
>JBOHFT010000187.1:0-8759 GCA_050699815.1 Pseudonocardiaceae bacterium
CCGTTCCCGGGGCTGCGCCCGTTTGGCATCGAGCAGCATCGGGTGTTCTTCGGCCGGGGTGGCGAGACCGAGGAGCTTGCTGAGGTGCTGCGATCCCCTGCCGAGCAGGCCAAAGCAGCGGTGGCGCTGGTGGTAGGCCCGTCCGGGTGCGGCAAGTCCTCGCTGGTCCGGGCCGGGCTGCTGCATGTCATGGCCAGCGAGCCGGGCTGGCAGGCACTGCCACCCATTCTGCCGGGTGCTGATCCCGTCGCGGCATTGGCCCGGGAGCTGGCCGCTGCCGCCCGGCGCAGCGGTGTGGGCTGGACGATGGACCACGTCTGCCACCAGCTCGCCACCCGCGGTCTGGTGGCAGTGGCCGGCGAGCTGCTGCTGGCGAACCCGGGCGGTCCCCAGCGGCGCCTGCTGGTGGTGGTGGATCAGTTCGAGGAGCTGCTCACCCAGACCGGACCCACCGGACCGGGCCCGGTTCGCCGACCTGCTGCGCCCGGCGCTGGGCGGCCCGGTGCAGGTGGTCGCCACCCTGCGGCCGGAGTTCTTGGACCAGCTCCTGGCCGACACCGACCTGGCAGTGCTGTCCACTCACCCCTACGCGCTGCGGCCACTGAACCGCGAGGCGCTGCGGACCGTGATCGAAGGCCCGGCCCAGCTGGCCGGGATCGGGGTGGACGAGGACCTGGTGGCCCGATTGGTCACTGACACTGACAGCGGGGAAGCGCTACCGCTGCTGGCGTTCACCCTCGCTCAGCTCGCCGACGGGGTCAGCCGCGGCGGGCGGCTGTCCCAGCAACGCTACGAGCAGCTGGGGGGAGTGCAAGGTGCCCTGACCCGGCAGGCCGACACGGCCCTGGCCGAGGCGGCCGCGGCCAGTGGCCGGGGCCGTGAGGAGGTCATTGCCGGGCTGCTGCGGCTGGTCACCGTCGATGAGCAGGGCCGCCCCACCCGGTGGCGAGTCCCCCGTGACGAGCTGCCCGAGCCGGTGACCCGGGAGCTGGACGTCTTCGTCGCACGGCGGCTGGTGACCACCGACACCGACAACGGCAGCGTGGTGGTGGGGGTGGCCCACGAGGCGTTCCTGTCCGCTTGGCCCCCGCTGGCCCAGGCGATCAAGGAGAACGTGTCGGCGCTGCGGGCCCGTCGCGCTGTCGAGCAGGCCGCCACCGAATGGAACACCGCGGACCGTCCACCGGTCCGGTTGTGGGAACGCGGCCACCTCGCCGCCGCCGTGGCCGACACCGGCGCCCACCTCCACGCCGGCGACCTGGTCACCGACCGCGTCGACCTCAGCCCAACAGCCCGCGCCTTCCTGCGCACCAGCCTCCACCGGGACCGCCACCGGCGGAGACGCACCATTACCGTCTTATCGGTGCTGCTCACCCTCGCTGTGTTCGCTGTCGTTGCGCAGCGCGCCGCGGAACAGCAACGCAATGCCGCGGTGTCCCAGCGGGTCGCGGCACAGGCCCTGGAGCTGCGCGCCACCAACCCGGCCCTGGCCGCCCAACTCAGTCTGGCCGCGTACCGGCTTGTTCCCACCACGGAAGCTCGCGGCAGTCTGCTCAGCACTTTTGCCACCCCCTACGCCACCCGGCTGACCGGCCACACCAGCGCCGTTAAAGGAGTGGCCGTCAGCCCCGACGGGCACACGCTGGCCACCGGCAGCGACGACACCACCGCACGGTTGTGGGATGTCAGCGACCCCCACCAGCCCCACCCGCTGAGCACCCTCACCGGCCACACCGGCGACATTGAGTCGGTGGCCTTCAGCGCTGACGGGCGCACCCTCGCCACCGGCAGTGAGGACAGAACTGCGCGGTTGTGGGAAACCAACGTCGACAGTGCCGCTGCTCGAATCTGTAGCATCACATGGCCCGCTATCACCAAAATCGAGTGGGACCAATACTTGCCCGACTTGCCGTACCGGCCCCCATGTCCATGAGCTACCCGATCGGTGGACCGGAGATCGCGCGGGCGGTGATGAGCGGGGTCTACTCGGTGCCTTCGACGATGCCGTACCAGCTGGCGCCACCGATTCCCCGGTGGACAGCGCTCGACACGACCGCGCGGCCAGCTCTGTCCATTACTGTCCACTGTGAACGTTCTTGGCCGGAACCGTCAGCATCGCCAAGCTGGGGGACCCACGAGCAGGAATTCCACACCGACTGTGGTGTCCGCCTCGTTGTTGACCTGCTCTGAACTGGGCAATCTGGGTGAGATGCCCTGGGTCGGATCAGGTCTGGTGGCTGGTTGCCAGGGCGAGACGGGCCCGTTCGCCGAAGCGGGCGACCGTCACCGTATGGAACGGTTGAATGCGGGCCCGCAGGTCGGTGATGGCTTGGGTGCAGCGGGACGACTGCACGGTGACGGCGCGGTCCAGGGCCCGGTGGGCGTGGTGCACCGCGGCGTCGAGTCGACGTGGCCGCTGGCGAGCGCGGCCCGGGACAGGGCGGCCTGGCTCAGCGCACCACGGCGGGCCCGGTTCTGGTTACGGGCTTCAGCGGCCGAATGCCGGGCGAAGCGGGTGGACTCCACCGGCCGGGCGATGTCGCCGAAGGCAGTGGCCCATTCCCCGGCGAGGTAGGCGGTGTCGATGAACCGCGCCCATTCGGGCTCCACCTCCACCGCCCGACCACCGGCGGCGAGCTCCCGGGTCCGGCTCACGACACGCCACGGCGATGCGCGGCGCGGGACCTACACCCGCGTCGCGGCGACCTGGCGGGCCATCCGGGCGATCTCCTTGGCGTCGCTGCCGGGCCGGGCCTCCAGCGCGGTGACCAGCGGCACGAGCCGCTCCCGCCGCACGGCAACAGACTGCAAGGAGCTCACCGCCTCGATGGCCTGCCGGGCCAGCACCAGCCCGCGGGGCTCCCCGGCCCGCACGTGCACCTCGGCGAGCATGAGCTCGGCATGTGTCTGGCCTGCGCGGTGGCCCTCACCGTAGGTGCGCATCGCCGACGCGGCTAGCTGCTCCGCGGTGTCGAACCGGTCCAGGTCGATCAGGATCCCCGCATTCACAAGATCCATCTCTCCACACTCGAACGCATCACAGGGTACCCAGCCCTCGCGTGCCTCGGCGAGACAGCGCTTAGCCTGATCGGGAGCGTCCAGGAGAGCATAGGCAACCGCGGAGTCACGTTTCAGCCACGCGGTGAGCGTCGGTAGCCGGGGGTCGTCGGCCCGCAAAATCGCCGGCCTGGACTTATCAAGCTGAACCTCTCCCAGCCGGAAACCACCGAGCTGGAAGCACTTGAGCGCGTCGTTGGGATGCCCGCTGCGCACCAGGGTTATCCCGGCGTGCCAGGCCGCGTTGGCGATCCCGTAGCCGTCCCCAACCTGATGGGCCACGTGCAGCGCACGGGTGAAACAACCTGTCGCGTCCACCCCGGAGTCATAACAGGCCCAGCCCGCCTCGGTATACAACTCCGCCAGCACCGCACCCAGCCGCGCCTTGACCACCTCAGCGCCAGGCACCCCCAGCCACCGCGCGTAGCGCTGCGCGACAGCGACGAACAACTCGCCCTGCCCACCGAACTGGCGCACCACCCCGCGCAATCGCTCGGTGACCGCCGCCACGGCGTGCACATGCGACATGCCCAGCCGCAACGGCAGCGACTCGCCGGCCGGCAGGGCCAGCTCCCCCAGCCCCTGCACCACCTCACCCAGCGCCACCATCGTGGTGGTGGCGATGAGAGTCCGGCGACGCACGTCCGCACCCTCCTCCGGTGGCTCAGCAACCAGGACCTCACCACAGTAGGTGCCACCGGGACCCCACCAGGAAGGCTGCGCCAGGCGACGAGCACAACGAACACCTCCGGTGGCCATGACTGCTATCGGGGTGGGTCGACCAGCTCGATGCCGAGAAGCTGCGGTATCGGGCGACGCGGGTGAGGACTTCCTCCTCACGGCAGCGGAACCGAATCAGCGAGCCTTCGGTAATCTTGCAGCGGCGGGAATCGTTGACCCGGATCTCGGTCGTCTTGCGGCCGGAGGCGATCAAGTCGAAGTAACGCTTGTAGATCCCCATCTCGTGAGCGCGAGTGGGCAGGTGCGCGGGTCGTGCAGTCATGAGACGGCCAAGCTCCTTGACGGTAAACAACAGTTTCGCGAGTCGGGGCAGTCACGCTCCCCTGCTGGGTTTGGGCAGACGGAGGTTGGCGCAGACAAAGGCCAGCCGGGCCGCCACCGAGTCTGCGGCGACGAACACTGGTTCGTAGCCGGCGTCGTAATAGCCCTGCACGATCAGCTCGTGTACCCGCCGGATCTCCCGGTCTTTGGCCCACACGATGTCGTCGGGGTCCTCGAAGGTGTCCAGCGGGTCGAGCACGAAGATCATGTCGTACCGGTACAGCCGGCTGGCCTCTTCCAGTTGCGGTGTGGGACCGAGGCCGAAGAACCGGTCCCAGCCGTAGCCGTCGGGGATGCCCCGGTTGTAGAAGCAGATGCCGTGCTTGTGCCCGGTGTACTCGGCGATGAACGCTGCCAGCACCTCCAGGGAGTACTCGTGCCGGTCCTCCCGACGCAGGTGCCGACCCAGCTGCTTGCGGTGTTTGCGGTATATCTCCCGGCCCGGCTCGGCTTCCATGCAGGGGATACCCGCGGCCCGGATGGCCTCAATGAGGTCGTCCTTGCCCGAGGACGGCCCTCCGGTGATCACATACCGGCGGGGATCGCCCGTGGCGGCGGCCGCCAGGGCCGCGGCGAGCGCGGTGTTGGTGCTGGTCACGAAGCCTGCCTTGCTGTGTCGTTGGTTGTGTCGTGCTGTGGGCTTCCCGGCCCTGCGCCACTTCCCACGCGAACGGGTCGGCCTGAACCGGCTGGCGATCCGTGGTCGGGGCCAGGCGGGGTGCGATCACCCGGGAACGGGTGAACCGGTCAGCATCAGCCAGCAGCGCCGAGACGAGCTGGTCGATCAGGCGCGGCTCAACCCGCTTGCGGAAGTGATGCACCTCGTGACCGGCCGTGCCAGCGGCGAGCGCACGCCGCACCGTCAGGTTCTGGCCCAGCTCGCGCTCGCCGAGGGTGATCAACCAGTCGACTGGCGACGTCGGCTACGGCCGCAACTGGACCTCCACGCAGCGGGCGCGGTGGGCGGCCTCGTCGAGCACCGCCCGGCGCGGCTCGGGGATGTCGAGCATGCCGGGCTCGGCCCGCTTCAGCAGCGCGGCCAGCCGCGGGTCGGCGGCCAGGCTGCGCAGCGCCGTGGTGTCCCCGCCGAGGACCACGGCGTCCAGCTCCGCCGCGCGGGGTAATAGCACCCGCGCCGCGGTGTCCGCGGCGGCCTGCAGCGCAACCCGGGCCTGGCCCTCCCGGCGCCGGGCAAAGCGCTGCTGGGACTGCCCGCCAGCCGCAGTGCGACCGTGCACCAGCCGGCTGCCGGTACCGGAGGTGAGCACCACCCCCGCGCGAGCGACACCGACGCTGTACCCGCCCAGGCGCACCAGCAGCAATCCGATCGTGCGGGGCACCATGAGGTGCTCCACCAAGTCGTCCACGGCGAGACCAGCCCGCTGACCGGGCTGCGCCGACAACGGGCCGAAGGGCACCGCAACCGACGCCGTCCAGCCGTCCACGGCCGTGACGTCCACCTGCTGCGGCGTGACCGTGGTGACCACTGCCCCGCCGTGCCCAGCAGCGAACCGGTCTAGGAACCCGGCCAGCCGCTCTGGCTCCACCTCCACCGCCCGCCCACCGGCGGCGAGTTCCCGGGTCCGGCTCATGACGACACGCTACGGCAATGCGCGGATCGCGAGTGCTCGCCATGTCGTGATCGGGCGCCTCTTCGACCCACGCCCACTGCCCATGGGGATTGCACTCCATTTTCCCCGCGCTACGGAGGCACAAGCTGACGGTGGTCTTGAGTGGCGGGAAGGGCTCTTTCGGTCCGGTGCCCTGCTACACCCGCGTTGCGGCGACCTGATGGGCTATCCGGGCGAGTTCCTTTGCCCCGGGTGCGCTGGAGGGCCGCCCGCCCTATCTGACCTGGTTCGGGCCGGGTGCCTTGGAGGGTGAGCGGCTGCGCGCTGGTGCTGCGCTGACTGGAAGCCGACCTCGCCGCCCTGCCAACCACCTACCGCCCGGCCTCTGTTCGGTCCCTGCACGACCAACTCCACGCCGCCTGACCCGTTGAGGTGTCGCTACCTCGTGCCGGAGCCAACCCCGTCACCAGGCATTTTCACCGAGCCCAGACCCAGACAGCACAACAGGCGGGAACCGGCGGGTATCGACTCGTCGTATGCGTGCTCGATCCTGATCAGCCCAGGGCGCGAGGCTGGCCCGGTTCAGTACAACAGTGCCACTGCGTTGACTCGCTCACCTGCCAGGAGGGCATCTTTGTGCGTGTCGTCGTGGTGGACAACCTCTCGTCCGATGACAGCGTGGAAACCGCGCGGCAGCGGGGCTCCGCGATCCGATCGAGTCGCCTTCGGACGCGGTCATGTTGAACGAATTGGAGCCAGCATGAGGGGAGGCTTCCACACCAGCGGCTCACTTGGGGCCCCACCAGGACAGGCCCATCAACTCCCGGGGAATAGCGAACCCCTCCGCAATATGCACCAGCACCTGATGGCTCTCCACCCGCCGGCGGCCCGCGACGATCTCACTCACCTCCGACTGAGGGTGAATCGCGCCGTGAAGTCCCATGGCGGCCGCATCCACCGGCGACAAGCGATGATGATCGCGTGACGACACCCTCGCTTACCGGCGCGATCCAGCTGCCCGATGGCACCTGGATCCGCGGTCGCGGACTCGGCAATCCGGTCCCTGCCGGTCCTGCCCCCGGCTTCGGGCTCTATCTCGGCTCCGCTGGTCTTCGCCGCCGTCACGAGGCCGCTCTGACCTGGGAACACGAATGGATTCGCTGGCCGGACTTCCTGCTGCCCGTGGACTGGCGCGCAGCGGCTGAGACCATCACCCGGCTGCACGAGCGGAGCCGGGTACGCCAGGACGTCGAGGTCGCCTGCAACGGCGGCATCGGCCGGACCGGAACGGTGATCGCATGCCTGGCCGTCTTGACCGGCATCACACCACGCGAGGCAGTCAGCTGGACCCGCACGCATTACCACCACCATGCCGTCGAGACCCCGTGGCAGCGCAGCTGGGTCACATGGTTCGCCACCCACAGCACGCAATGACGCCCGAACGTAGCCGGTGCCACGCGTCGACATCGAAGAAGGTCAGGGTGTGCCCGTTAGCCGGGTCGAACGCCGGGCCGCCGAACCGGGCGATCGCCCGGTGGGGCCGGGATCTGTTGATGGAGTGGAACGACCCCTTTGGCCGGCGCGCGCCGGGCGAGGACCCGGACCGGTGACCTGAGGCGTAAGTCACGTGATTTGGGCAGCCGACATTGAGTTCCACACACCCCGCTATGGGGACGATAGGTCTTTGCTGCGCACGAATCCGAGGGTGGACATGCCTTCAGATATGTAGAGCCGTCCAGAGGCGCTCCCGGTCGCGGCTTGGAGTATTTTGCACTCGGCGCCGTTCTCCGCAGCCCACGCCATTGCCGCCCGCCACAGTGCCCTGCCATGGCCGCGGTGGCGGTAGTCGGGATGCACGGCGAAGTACTGTGGCGGTTGCGTCGGTGTTCCGGTGGCGTCGAGCAGGATTCCCAGGGGGCCGATGGCCCCGACGATGTGCCGGCCGTCGACCGTGACGAGGATCGGACCATCGGACAGGCCGGCCTTGATCCGCTGGTAGAGGAAGGCGAATCCATTCTCCCTGAGCCGTTCTGCGAAGCCCGCGAAAGTGTCGGCGACGTCGCAGTCCCGCAGGTCCATGACGTGGCCGAAATGGCGCTTGTCCTGGTCGCTGAAAGTCTTGAGCATCAGCCGCGTTCGTGCGCCATGGGGAGTGCTGCGAAACCAGATGACCCGCCCGGTCGCCACGCCGGAGGTGGCACACCATGCGCGTGACCACTCGGTTGTCTCGCTCAGCCTCGGCGTGCCGGCTCCGTAGTAGTGATCTTCACCAGGCCACGCCCACGGGTGGACAGTGTTGGTATCACGGTGCGGCCCGGTTCATGGATAATCTCATTGACGATGGCTCGCTCGTCTTTCGTGCTCGACCAGCGCCGGTCTTTGTCGCAAGGAAGAAACCGGCCCGTATCAGCGACATCCAGCACGGCATTGAACACCTCTGCGGACAGTGCGCCGGGCCCGACCGGCCCGAGCGTAGGAACATACGGAACAGTTACCACTGGACTCGGCCAGTCCCATCGAAAAAGCATACACAAAAGCATAGCAACCAACATTTAATGCTTGACTTGGGGGTTCCGTGAAACGGTGAGTTCCAGCCGTCATGCATCGCTCCAGCCCGCATGCAGGATGATCTTGACCTGTGGCGCAATATTGTGCGCGAATACAGCGAGGAGCTGCTTGGCGACCTGAGCATGACGGCAGCAGCGGACAACCGCTGGACTACGAGTGCTGGCCGTTTTACCGCGCCATGCAACGCGCCCGTGAAGCCGGGCAGCCGCGGGCCCATGTTCTGGGCGTTGTGCTGCATGCGCTCGGGCTGAACCCAGCCATTATGACTGCTGTCGTTATTGATGATGCAGTGTTTGACGACCTCTTCCGCGAGCTGGTAACCGTTAATGCCGATGGTCAGGTCGTTACCTCCCTCAGCGATGATCAGTCGGTGCATGGAGGATTATTCAGGCGGCCGTGTAGAAGTGCAGTCCAATTACAGCTGAGATGGTTGTCGCGAATGTTGCAAGGGGGCGACGGTAGTCGGTGTGCATGATTCTCCAGGTCTTGAAGTTTGCGATG
>JBOHFT010000188.1:0-8703 GCA_050699815.1 Pseudonocardiaceae bacterium
CTATGACTCGCATCGCCACTCACGGGTCGGCGGGGTTGTCGCGGGTCGGCGGGGTTGTCGCGGCCCGCCTCGTGCGTGCATGCTGAGAGAAGGTCACGTTCTCAGCGGCGCGGGCTGACCACGGCTCAAGCGCGGGGAGCATCAGGTGACCAGTGGCGTACACGGGATCGCGGACTGGCGTGCCGCGCGCCAGCGGAGCGCCGTCCCGGATCTGTCGATCAAGACTCTGGGGCAGGCCCGGATCGAGTCCCCGCTGGGGGCGCTGCTCGACACCAGGCAGACCACCGAGCACTATGTCGACGAGAGCGATCGGGTGCTCCTCGACGACACGCTGAGCATGGTCCTGGCACGGGGCGGCCCGGTCGGCGACCTGCCCAGCCTCGAGCCGGCCGGACCCCGACGCAAGATCTTCTTCGATCCATCCAAGACCCGGGTCGGGATCGTGACCTGCGGCGGGCTGTGCCCCGGTCTCAACGACGTCATCCGTGGCCTGGTCCGCAACCTGACCAACCACTACGGGGTGCCGCGAATCGTCGGCTTCCGCAACGGATACCAGGGTTTCATCGCCTCCTACCAGCACGACGTGGTGGACCTGACACCGCGCAGCGTCCGCGACATCAACACCGACGGCGGCACCGTGCTGGGCACCTCCCGCGGGCACCAGGATCCGCACGAGGTCGTCGACTGCCTGGAACGGCTCGGCATCAGCATCCTTTTCGTGATCGGCGGCGACGGCACCATGCGCGGCGCGATGCGGATCGCGAGCGTGATCGGCGAACGCGGAGCGCGGATCTCCGTGGTCGGGGTGCCCAAGACGATCGACAACGACATTCCCTACCTGGACCAGAGCTTCGGGTTCCAGACCGCCTTCGCGCGGGCCACCGAGTCGATCCACGCGGTCACCGTCGAGGCCAAGTCCACTCCCCACGGAATCGGCCTGGTGAAGCTGATGGGCCGGCACTCGGGGTTCATCGCCTGCTACGCCGCACTGGCCCGCAACGACGCCGACGTGGTGCTCATCCCGGAGGTCGCGTTCCAGCTCGACGGCGACGGCGGCCTGCTCCGCTACCTGGAGCGCCGGGTGCGGGAGCGCGACTACGCCGTCGTGGTCGCCGCCGAAGGAGCCGGGCAGGAGCTGCTCGACGGCGAAGAGGCCACCAGCGACGCCTCCGGCAACGCCGGCCTGCGCGATATCAGCACGCTGCTGCGACGGCGGTTCGCCGAGCACTTCGCCGCGGCCGGTATCGCGGCCTGCATCCGGTTCATCGACCCGAGCTACGCCATCCGCAGCGGGCCGGCCAACCCCTACGACAGCGTCTACTGCGTGCGGCTCGCCCAGGCCGCGGTGCATGCCGCGATGTCTGGCCGCACCGAGATGGTCGTCGGCCGGTGGCGCCGGCGTTTCGTGCACATCCCGATGGCGCTGGCCGTCAGCAAACGCAACCAGGTGGACCCGCACGGTGATCTGTGGATGTCGGTCCTGGAAGCCACCGGGCAGCCGGTGCGGTTCGGCGACTCGCCGAACCGCTCGTGAGTGGCATTCAGTGCCATAACACTGTTTCCCACTCACGAGCAGCTCATGTGACCGCGTCGAAACCCTCCCGATACAGGTCTGTCCGATGCTAGATACGGAGGTGACTCGAGGGATGTCGATCCGCGACCGGCGAATGCACGCCAGCCTACCTCTTTCGGCCCCGGGCACAGGCGGGGCAACGACCGTGCGCTGGGACGAGTATCGAAGCCTGGGCTGTTGGGACGAGATGCTCGTGGGCGACCGTGCGCGGGAGGCCAGTAGCGGTGTCGTGCACTACCTCACCTCCCTGGGTGATGAGCTGCTCGACCGCCAACGGGCGGCCGAGCTGGCGATCAAGGCCATGCGCATCACGTTCACCGTCTACTCCGACGCCGACGACCGCGACCGCGCATGGCCTTTCGACGTGATCCCCCGGGTGATCTCCACGCAGGAGTGGAGCGGGATCTCCGCAGGGCTGGTGCAACGGCTGACCGCGCTGAACATGTTCATCGACGACCTGTACGGGCAGGCCAAGGTCGTCGCCGACGGGGTGCTGCCGGCCGATGTGCTGGCCGCCTCGGCGAACTTCCGGCCGCAGTGCGTCGGGGTGCGCCCAGTGGGCAGGGTATGGGCGCACGTCTGCGGCAGCGACCTGGTCCGCGACTCCGACGGCACGGTCTACGTGCTGGAGGACAACTTGCGGGTGCCGTCCGGGGTGTCCTATATGCTGGAGAACCGGCTGGTCACCAAGCGGGTGTTCGCCGACCTGTTCCGCGACCTCGACATCCATCCGGTCGACAGCTACCCGAACCGGCTGCATGAGCTGCTCGCCGCACTGTCACCGCGCAAGGCCGAGTGGCCGACCATCGCGGTGCTCACTCCCGGTGTCTACAACTCGGCATACTTCGAGCACGTCTTCCTGGCCAGGCAGATGGGCGCCTACCTGGTCGAGGGCAGCGACCTCGTCGTCGACGCCGATGACTGCGTCTACGCCAGCACCGTCGGTGGCTCGGTCCGGGTCGACGTGATCTACCGCAGGATCGACGACCTGTGGCTGGACCCCGAGGTGTTCCGGCCTGACTCCGTGCTGGGTGTGCCCGGTCTCATGCGGGCCTGGCGGGCCGGCCAGGTCGCCATCGCCAACGCGCCTGGCGCCGGAGTGGCCGACGACAAGGCCGTCTACGCCTTCGTTCCCGACCTGATCCGCTACTACCTGGGCGAAGACCCGAAGCTGGCGAACGTGCCCACCTACCTGTGCTGCGACGACGCCCAGCGCAGCCACGTCCTGGCCAACCTCGATGAGCTGGTCGTCAAGCCGGCGAACGAGTCCGGCGGCCACGGGATCTTCATCGGGTCGACCGCGAACCGCGCCGAGAAGGAGACCGTGCGACGCCGGATCGAGGCCGACCCGCGCAACTACGTCGCCCAGCCGATCCTGGCGCTGTCGACGGCACCGACCCTCTGTGCCGGGCGGGTCGTCCCCCGCCACGTCGATCTGCGGCCCTTCATCCTCTCCGGCGAGCGGTCCTACGTGACCCAGGGCGGGCTCACCCGCGTCGCTCTCAAGGAGGCTTCCCTGGTAGTGAACAGCTCCCAAGGTGGCGGCAGCAAGGACACCTGGCCTCGACCCCACGGTGGTCGGACTTCGGCACAACAACACCACTTGAGGCAGGGGGGAGCCCACAATGTTGCTATCCCGGTTCGCCGAGTCGTTGTACTGGGCCGGGCGGTACCTCGAACGCGCCGAGGCAACCTCACGGATGGTCAAGGTCCATACCGAGCTTTATCTCGACCTGCCCCGTTCGGCGGGTGTGGGCTGGTCGCCGTTGCTGGCGGTGACCGGCAGCAGTGAGGAATTCCTCGGTCGGCACACCGGGCCCGACGAGGAGGACGTGGTGGCTTTCTTGGCCACCGACCCGAAGAACCACAGTTCGATTCTGGCCAGCATCGCGCAGGCGCGGGTCAGCCTGCGGGTGAGCCGGGTGGTCCTGCCCAGCTCGTCGTGGGAGGTGGTCAACGACCTGCACGGATGGGCCACCGTCAGCTCGGCGGAGGCGATCGACCGGCGGACCCGGCTGCAGTGGATGGACAGCGTGATCTCCCATTGCCAGCTGCTGGCCGGGTTGCTCGCCGGCACCATGTGCGACGACGAGGCATATGCATTCCTGCAGATCGGCCGCCACCTCGAACGCGCGGATATGACCAGCCGGGTCCTCGACGTCCAGGCCGGCATCCTCGTCGGCCAGCCCGACGACGGCGCGGCCTACCGCGATGTGACCTGGATGAGCGTGTTGCGGTCGCTGTCTGCCCACCAGATGTTCCGCCGCAGCGCGGGGTGCGGGGTGTCCGGGCCGGCGGCGCTGCGCTTCCTGTTGCAGGACGCGCAGTTCCCGAGGTCAGTGGAGTTCTGTCTGGCCGCAGCCTCCGGCGCGTTGCTCCGGTTGCCCCGAGCCGCGCTGCCGCTGGCCAGTTGTGTGGAGGTTCGGGCGAGGATGCATGACCTCGCGAGCGCCGATCTCGTGACGCCCGGGGAGCTGCACGAGCTCGTCGACGATCTGGAATCCGGCATCGGCAAGCTGCACGACGTGCTGGTGAAGACCTATTTCCGGCTTGAGGCGGCGCCGCCGGCCATGGTCGAGCTGTCCTGACGGGGGGCGGAATTGGCCATTCACGTCGCCCTCGAGCACCGGACGTCCTACTCCTTCGACCGCTTCGTCCGGTTGGCTCCCCACGTCGTCCGGCTGCGACCGGCGGCGCACTGCCGCACCCCGGTGCTGGCCTACTCGTTGCAGATCCAGCCTGACGGTCACTTCGTGAACTGGCAGCAGGATCCCTTCGGCAACTACCTGGCCCGGCTGGTGTTCCCCGAGCCGGCCAACCACCTGTCGATCACCGTCGACCTGATCGCAGACCTGACCGTGATCAACCCGTTCGACTTCTTCGTCGACTCCACGGCGGAGCGTTACCCGTTTCGCTATGAACCGGACATGGTCCGCGACCTCGCGCCCTACCTGGCCGCCGACGCGCCGGGACCGCTGCTGCGCGAATGGCTCGCCGGGCTGGGTCCCCCACCTGCCGACGGCACTCCGATCAACGACTTTCTGGTCGGCATCAACCAGCGGCTCCAGCGTGACCTCAGCTACCTCACGCGGATGGAGGCCGGGGTGCAGAGCCCCGAGGAAACGCTGCAGCTGCGGCGCGGCTCGTGCCGGGACAGCGCATGGCTGCTGGTGGCGATCATGCGCCAGCTGGGTGTCGCGGCGCGGTTCGTCTCCGGATACCTCGTCCAGCTCGTCGCTGACCAGCCGCCGCTGCGCGGCCCGGCCGGGCCCAGCGAGGACTTCACCGACCTGCACGCCTGGACCGAGGTCTACCTGCCGGGGGCGGGGTGGATCGGGCTGGACCCGACGTCCGGGCTGTTCGCCGGCGAGGGCCACCTGCCGCTGGCCTGCACACCCGAGCCATCCAGCGCGGCTCCGGTCACCGGAGCGCTGGACCCGTGCGAGGTCACGTTCTCCCACGTCAACAGCGTGCGTCGGGTGCACGAGAGCCCGCGGGTCACGCTGCCCTACACCGACGAGCAGTGGGCCCGTGTCGACGCCCTCGGCGCGTCGGTGGACGCCGAGCTCGCCGCCGGCGACGTCCGGCTCACCCAGGGCGGCGAGCCGACGTTCGTCTCGGTCGACGATATGGAAGCTCCCGAGTGGACCATCGCGCCCGACGGCCCCAGCAAGCGCAAGCTCGCCTGGCACCTGGCCGGCCGGCTCGCCGACCGCTTCGCGCCTGGCGGGTTGCTGCAGGTCGGGCAGGGCAAGTGGTATCCGGGGGAACCACTGCCACGCTGGCAGATCGGGATCCTGTGGCGAGCCGACGGCGAACCGCTGTGGCAGGTACCAGCGTTGCTGGCCGACCCCTGGGCCAACGGCGACGCCGACGATGACACGGCGCAGCGGCTGATGCTGGCCATCGCCGCGCGGCTGGGCATCCCGCCCGAGTACTGCCTGCCCGCCTACGAGGACCCGCTGGAGCAGTTGACGGCCGAGGCCTTGCTGCCCGACGGGCCGCCACCGGCCTACGACGTCGACCCGACCGACCCGGCGCTGGCCGACGCCCACGCCAGGGCCCGCATCGTCGCTGAGCTCGACGCCGACGTCGGCAGGCCGCGGGGCTGGACGGTCCCGGTGCACCGAACTCACCGTGACAGCGGTGGGTGGGTCACCACGATGTGGTCGTTACGCCGGAAGTACCTCATGCTCCGTCCTGGCGACTCGCCGATGGGCCTGCGGCTGCCCTTGGCGTCGCTGACCTGGCGGCCGGTGCCCGGCGACCCCGAACGGTCCACCTTCGAGGAGCGCGGCCCGCTGCCTGCCCCGCCGCACCAGCTGGCCACGCCCGTCCCGCCGGCCACGGTCGTCCCGCCGGATGAGGCGCCGCCCACCGCGCTGTGTGTGGAGCGCCGCGACGGCCGGCTACACGTGTTCCTCCCCCCTCTGGAGTACCTGGAGCACGCCGTCGAGCTGCTGGCGCTCGTCGAGGCGGCAGTCACCGAGGTGGGACGGCCGGTGGTGATCGAGGGGTATCCGCCGCCGGCCGACCCGCGGCTGCACCACCTGGTCGTGGGCGCCGACCCCGGGGTGATCGAGGTCAACATGCCCCCCGCGGCGAGCTGGCCGCAGCTCGTCGACATCGTGAGCGGGCTGTACGCCGACGCGCACAGCGTCAGCCTCGGGACCGAGAAGTTCGACCTGGACGGCACCCACACCGGGACCGGGGGTGGCAACCACGTCACGCTCGGCGGGCCCACACCACCGGACAGCCCGCTGCTGCGCCGGCCTGACCTGCTGCGCAGCCTGATCACCTACTGGCAGCACCACCCGTCGCTGTCCTACCTGTTCTCGGGGCGCTTCATCGGCCCGACCAGCCAGGCACCCAGGGTCGACGAAGGCCGCGACGAGGCGCTCTACGAGCTCGAGATCGCCTTCGCCGAACTGGAGCGCGGTGTTCCTCCTGGTCACGACGCCCAGCCGTGGCTGCCCGACCGGCTGCTGCGCCACCTGCTCGTCGATGTCACCGGCAACACCCACCGCGCGGAGTTCTGCATCGACAAGCTGTTCAGCCCCGGCAGCGAACGCGGCCGCCTCGGCCTGCTCGAGCTGCGCGCATTCGAGATGCCGCCGCACCCGAGGATGGCCCTGGTGCAGGCGTTGCTGGTGCGTGCCCTGGTGGCCCGATTCTGGCGGCATCCCTACGCAGCGCCGCTGGTGCGATGGGGTACCGAGCTGCACGACCGGTTCCTGCTGCCCGCGTTCGTGGCGGCCGATATCGCTGAGGTCACCGGGGACCTGCGCCGGCACGGCTACCCGTTCGAGCAGGCCTGGTTGGCACCGTTCCTGGAGTTCCGTTTCCCGCTGATCGGGACGGTCACGGTGGCCGACGCCACGATCGAGCTGCGCACCGCGATCGAACCGTGGCCGGTGTTGGGCGAGGAGGTCTCGGCCACCGCCCCCGCCCGCTATGTCGACTCCTCGGTGGAGCGGCTCCAGGTGCTCGTCACCGGCATGACCGACGGCCGCCATCTGGTGACCTGCAACGGTGTTGCCGTGCCATTGCGGCCCACCGGTACCCGCGGCGAGTTCGTGGCCGGAGTGCGTTACCGGGCCTGGCAGCCGCCTTCCGCCCGGCACCCGACGATCGGCGTGCACGCTCCCCTGGTGTTCGATCTCATGGACCGCTGGAATGGGCGCTCTCTCGGCGGCTGCACCTACTACGTGTCGCACCCCGGAGGGCTGGGCTACGACCGGTTCCCGGTGAACGCCAGCGAAGCCGAGACCCGCCGCGCCAGCCGGTTCCGGCCCGACGGCCACACGCCGGGGCCGGTCGACGTGGCCAGCACAGCGATGCTGCCTGCACCCGGTGGTGAGTACCCTTACACCGTGGATCTGCGGCGCATACCCGGGCTGACGCCGGCCAACCCGACCCAGGGCGACGAATACGAGCTGCGGGTGACCGTCGACGCCGGGCCGGTAGACGGGCCCGAGTAGCTGCGGGGATTTCGGGTACAAGAGGAATATGCGTTCCTTCCGCTGCCCCCGGTGTGACCAGCTGGTGTTCTTCGAGAACACCGAGTGCCTGCAGTGCGGCACTGAGCTGGGGTTCGTCACAGAACGGCGCTCGCTCATCCGATTCGACGACGGCACGGGCCTCCGGCGGTGCGCGAACCTACGGTTGGCCAGCTGCAACTGGCTGGTGACCGGTATGGACCCAGGCGCGTTGTGCCTGTCGTGCCGGCTCACCCGGATGCGGCCCCCGGACTCCGATGCGGACGCGATGCTGGCCTTCGCCGACGCCGAGGCGGCCAAACGCCGGGTGGTGTTCCAGATGCTCGAGCTCGGCCTGCCGTTGACCTCGTGGATCGATGAGCCCGGCGGCCTCGGCTACGACCTGCTGTCGAGCCGGTACGAGAAGGTGGTGACCGGCCACCAGGACGGGATCGTCACGATCGACCTGGCGGAGTCCGACGACCCGCATCGGGAGCGCGTCCGCCAGGATATGGGCGAGCCCTACCGCACCATGCTCGGCCACCTGCGGCACGAGACCGGGCATTACTACTGGGCGGTCCTGATCGAGCAGACGGGGTGGCTGGCCCGCTTCCGCGAGCTGTTCGGCGACGAGCGGGCCGACTACGGCAAGGCAATGGAACGCCACTATGCCCAGGGGGCACCCGCCGGGTGGGAAGCCCAGCACGTCAGCGCTTACGCCACAATGCACCCCTGGGAGGACTGGGCGGAGACGTTCGCGCACTACCTGCACATCCACGACACCCTGCAGACCGCCGCCGCCTTCGGCATGCGCATCGAGCACCGTGAGGAGGCGCTGTCCGCCTGCCCTGCGGTGGACGTCGACGGCGAACCGTTCGAGTCGATCATGGCCGACTGGCTGCCGCTGACCTATGCCCTGAACGCAGTCAACCGCAGCATGGGCCGAGACGACCTTTACCCGTTCGTGCTCAGCCCGCTCGTCATCGACAAGCTCACCTGGGTACATCTGGTGCTCACCGGCCACCGTCAGCTCCTGACCAGCGCTTTTCCGCTTAACGAAGGCTGAGCGACGCCGCTCAGCGCCAGCACGGCCGCCTGCTCAGCCACCCGCCCTACCGTGGCGCAGACGAGGCACGATAGCGGGCCGTCTCA
>JBOHFT010000189.1:0-8642 GCA_050699815.1 Pseudonocardiaceae bacterium
AGCTGGGGCAGAAGATCCTGGCGGCAGCGCAATGAGCACCCCCGGCCGGCCTTGCCCGTCCGTCGCGGCCGATCCCGGCGACATCGAGTCATGCCCGCGCTGCGGGGGGACCAGCGGTGTGAAGACGATCACCGACACCGAGCCGGGAGTGTGGGCGTGGAGTTGCGGGGAGTGCGGCGAGCAGTGGTGGATCACGATCGTCAACCCCCATGCGCGGCGGGCGTTGCTGGATCACCTCGCCGTTGAGGTGACGGCCCGCGCGGTGCTGCACGAGATCACCACCCTCGCCGACCAGGTGGACACGCTCACCGACGGGCAGCTGCGGGCCCGCCTGCTCGACTGCTGGGGGCGGCTAGCCCAGGCAGGCCACCACGGATGCCACCGGTACCGGGACCACATGATGAACGAGACCATCCAGCCGCCCGATCAGCGGTGGCTCGATGCGGACGGCACTCCTACTCCCGTGGGTGCGGTGGTGGAACAGACCGGCATTGACACCGAGCTGGGTGCGCTGCGCTCCCGGCACGGCAAACAAGGTCAAGTGCTGCGCCGCAGCGCCACCCGGCTCGTGGTCCGCTTCAACGGGGAACCCGGCTGGCCCGCATCCAACCCCACCTGCTGCGGGTGGTGGTGAACTCGTGAGCGCGCTGGCCATCCGGCTGCACCAGCACGGTGTCGTGATCAGCCTCGGCGGTCTCAGCGGTCGTGGCTTCCGGTTACGTGTCCGCTTCGACGGCGAGACAGAGCCCGCGAGCATCCGGCCACACCTACTGCGGGTGATGCCGACCGGGACCGGTAATGCACCCGGCTGACCATCGGGTGCCGATCACCCTCGATGAGCTGATCACGCAACTAGTCCAGTTCAGGGCCCGCTACCCGCAGCAAGGCGCCCGGTTTGTGCACCTGCTGAACATGGACGATGACGGCGATGGGCTGATCACGGCCGTGGACATCGACTGCTTCGACCCGCAGCAGGGGCTGGTGATCTCGCTGCTCTCGGGGCCCATGCCGCAACCCTGTCCGTGCCTGGCACTGCGCAGGGTCCCCTGGGGGTGCTGCTGGCGCGGCGAACCACCAGACCCAGGGTGTGATCCCCCGGTGGCCATCGATTCGATCAGTAATATGCTGGTCCCCCAGCCCGGCCGGAGTGAGGAGCCGAGCCAGGGAACCAGCGCTCGACCCCAGTGGCGGCATGCCTGCCACTACCGGGGGAGTCTGTTCGGAAATTATGGGAGATAGTCTCCGTCGCGGTCGAGTCGGTCAGCGAGCGATGGGACGGCCGCGCGATTATCTCGGAGAATATGGGCGTGTAGGGGTGGCGGATGCCGCCGCGGCTGAGCACGGACTTGAACGCCTTCTCACAGCATTGCTGAGCATGAAACCCGATGATCTCGACGGGGTACCCCTTCCCGTCCACCATCTTCTCGACGACCGTCAGATCGTCACCGGCCTTACGGAGTAGCAGCTCGGCCGGGCCTTCCCCGCCAGGCGGCGGCATAGAGAACCCGGCCTTCGTTGAGCGCCTCGAACAGCACGGTGCCTGGGATACTTCCCCACTCGTCGACCTGCTCCTCACTGTAGACGAGCACATCGGCGAGTACGCGCAGCGGGCGGAGCAGCCCACGCTGAACCGCCCCGGGCGCCCGAGCCGTCGAGTTGGCAGCCTTCCTGACCAAACGGATCAAGCTTTCCCCGCTTTTCGACGCCATCGTGACTGAGCTAAACGAGCTGCGGCCAGCCCTTCCGGTCCCCCCGATCTGTAGCACGCCGTAGAGGATCGCAATGCCCACCAATCCGAGCAACGCCTGCACAGGGTTAAGCCCGATGGCCAGGTTGACTACCAGGCCCACAACAGAGGTAGCCACGAACCCGTAGAACCCCCACTTACGCCACTGGAACAGTGCGATGGCGCAAACGACGTTGGCCGCTGTCAGGCATCCATGCCGCTGCTTCTCCATGCAGGCTATTGAAACCGCCGGCAGCGCTGCCGATCAAGGACCGTTCGGCCTAAAGCGCACCGCTCAGAGTTTCGCCAGGGGGACTCCGCCGATGAGCATCAGCCGGATCGTCCCGGCCGAGCCGAAGTCGATGGTCGCGGTGGCCCGGGGGCCGCTGCCGTCGGTGGCCACCACAGTGCCCAGGCCGTACTTGTCGTGGGTGACCCGGTCCCCCACGTCCAGCACCAGCGCCGGAGTGTTCTGCCAGCCCCGGGACGGGGTCGAGCGCAGGCCACCGGCCGCCACCGCGGCCTGCGCTGAGTCTGAGCCGGTGACGTCACCACCGCGGCGGCCGAAGACAGTCCGGGCGACCGGGCCGGCCCGGTCGGGCTCCTCGCGCCGCCACTGCACCAGCGACTCGGGCACGTCGGCCAGAAAACGCGATGCCGGGTTGGTCACCGGCTGCCCCCAGGCCGACCGGGTGATCGCCCGGGACAGGTAGAGCCGGTGCCGGGCCCTGGTCAGCCCGACGTAGGCCAGCCGGCGCTCCTCAGCGAGCTCGGCCGAATCGCCCAGCGCGCGCAGATGCGGGAACAGCCCGTCCTCCCAGCCGGTGACGAACACCACCGGGAATTCCAGGCCCTTGGCGGTGTGCAGGGTCATCAAGGTCACCACACCACCGGATGACCCGTCGTCGTCCGGGATCTGATCAGCGTCGGCGACCAGCGCGACCCGCTCCAGGAACGCCGCCAGCGACCCGGGCTCGGCGCCACCGTCTTCGACCGGAACCACCGGCCCGGCATCGGTGGCAAACTCCCGCGCCACGGTCACCAGCTCGGTGAGGTTGTCCAGCCGGGAGGCGTCCTGTGGATCCTCCGACTCGTCCAGCTCGGCCCGGTAGCCGGTGCGCTCGAGCACCGCGTCGAGGACGTCGGCGACCTCGTCGCCCGCCACCACCTTCTCCCGCAGCTCGTCCAGCAGCACCACGAACGCCGTGATCGCGTTGCGGGATCTCGGGTTGAGCAGCAGGATCTCCTGGCCGGCCGCGGCGGCCCGCAGCGCCGCGGCGAAAGAGATCTGCTCCCGCTCGGCATGCGCGGCCACCACCGCCTCGGCGCGGTCCCCGATCCCCCGGCGCGGCGTGTTGAGGATCCGGCGCAGCGACACGGTGTCCTCGGGATTGTCCAGCACCCGCAGGTAGGCCAGCGCGTCCCGGACCTCGCGGCGCTCGTAGAAGCGCACCCCGCCGACCACCTTGTAGGGCAGCCCGAGCCGGATGAAGATCTCCTCGAACACCCGGGAGGAGTTGTTGGTCCGGTAGAACACCGCCACGTCGCCGAACCGGGCGGCCCCGCTGTCGACCAGCCGGTCGATCTCCGAGGCGATGAATGCGGCCTCGTCGTGCTCGTTGTCGGCGACGTAGCCGATGATCGGCTCACCGTCCCCCGCGGCCGACCACAACCGCTTGTCCCGGCGGCCAGGGTTGCGGGCGATCACCGCGTTCGCGGCGGTCAGGATCGTCTGGGTGGACCGGTAGTTCTGCTCCAGCAGGATCGTCCGGGCGTCCGGGAAGTCCCGCTCGAACTCCTCGATGTTGCGGATCGTGGCGCCGCGGAAGGCGTAAATGGACTGGTCGGCGTCGCCCACCACGCACAGCTCCGCGGGGCCCTCGTCGTCGGCCGGCGGCGCGACCAGCTCGCGGATCAGCACGTACTGCGCGTGGTTGGTGTCCTGGTACTCGTCGACCAGGACATGGCGAAACCGGCGCCGGTAGTGCTCGGCAACGTCGGGCAGGGTCTGCAGCAGCTCGACGGTGCGCATGATCAGATCGTCGAAGTCCAGCGCGTTCGAGGTCTCCAGCCGCCGCTGGTAGCCGGCGTAGACCTCGGCTACCCGGCGATCGAGGTCATCGGACGCAGCAGCGGCGGCCCCATGCGGATCTACCAGCTCGTTCTTCAGGTTCGAGAGCTTCGCCGCCAGCGTGCGGGCGGGGTAGCGCTTGGGGTCCAGATCCAGGTCACGGGCCACCATCGCGATCAGGCGGCGGGTGTCGTCGGCGTCGTAGATGGAGAAGTTCGACGTCAGCCCGGACAGCTGAGCAGCTTCCCGGCGCAGGATCCGCACGCACATCGAGTGAAACGTCGACACCCACATCACCGCGGCGCGCCGGCCGATCAGCGCGGTGACCCGCTCCCGCATCTCCGCCGCAGCCTTGTTCGTGAAAGTGATCGCCAGCACCTGGCCGGGCGCGACGCCGCGCTGGCCGAGCAGGTAGGCGATGCGGTGGGCCAGCACCCGGGTCTTGCCAGATCCCGCTCCCGCGACGATGAGCAGCGGGGAGCCGGCCTGCTCCACCGCCGCACGCTGCTGCGGGTTGAGTCCGGCGATCAGGTCCTGCGCGGGGGCCGCGCCGGGAGGGTTAGCAACAGAGGCACTCATGGTGGCGACCACGGTACCGGGAGGCACCGACCGACCGGGCATTGCTGAGAGTCCGCTGAAAGCGCGATCCATAGATGTAGCGGACGATCCGGCGAGCGGGCAGAGTTCTGGAAGAGGTCACCCAACAGGATAAGGCCGCAGGAGGCGCCGTGGATCCCGTCAGCTGGCTTGAACATATGGCGAAGGGTTCGCCCGCCCTGCTGCTGGTCGTGGTCGTGGTCGTGATGTTCCTAGACAGCCTGGCCCTGATCGGCGCGGCACTGCCAGGCGACCTGCTGCTGCTGATCCCGGCGGCCGCGGTGGGCCTGCCCGGTGCACTGATCGTGGTGGCGGGCGCGGTGATCGGGACCGTGCTGGGCTACAGCGTCAGCTACGCGATGGGCCGCTGGAGCGGTCCCGCCATCCGGCGCAGCTGGCTGGGCCGGCGGTTCGGTTCCGAACGGTGGATGCAGGCGGAGCGGCTGCTGCGCGGCCCGGCCGGCCGCACCCTGGCCATGGTCCAGTTCATGCCGCTGCTCAACTACCTGATCCCGCTGCTGGCCGGCACCCTGCGGGTGCCACCGAGGCGCTTCATCCTGCTCACCGCTACCGGCGCGCTGGTCTACTCCAGCTTCTACGTCACCCTCGGGGTGCTGGCCAGCGGCACCGGCAAGCAGCTCGACGATTCCACCGGCCTGCTGGTGGCGCTGCTGATGATGTCGGTGCTGGTGTCCGTGCTGGGCTTTACCGTGCTGACCAGGGTGGTACGCCGGATGGCTGAGAAGCAGGATCCGGCCCGGGGTGAGCAGGTGGACGCCGCACCAGGCAACGTGGCAGACTCGGTGCCGTGCTGAGTCGCCACCGCTTTTTTTACGGGTATCGGATCCGGTGCCCGTGATGGTGTGACGCACGACATAGACCACCACGACGCCCTGAGGTCCCACGGACCCGGGGCGTTGTGCTGCCGGGGAACGCGGGCTCCAGGACAGAATCGGGAGACCATCGAGATGTCCGATCACGCGACCAGCGGGCAAGCGCCTCCGGTCCAGGACGGCCCCGTCACCGATCTCGCCGCGCTCCGCGCCGAGATCGACTACCTCGACGCCGAGATCCTGCGGCTGGTGCGGCGTCGTACCAGCGTGTCCCAGGCAATCGGCAGCGCCCGCCGGGCCGCCGGCGGTCCCCGGATTGTGCACGGCCGCGAGATGGCTGTGCTGGATCGCTACCGCGAGCTGGGCACCGAGGGCCGCGAGCTGGCAATGCTGCTGCTGCGGCTGGGGCGCGGCCAGCTCGGCCGCTGACCATCCCGGTGCGCACCGGCACCCACCTCGTCCGGCTGAGGCACACTGGCGGCATGGTCCTGAATCTGATTGCTGTGCTCGCTGCGCTCGCCGGATTGCTGGCCGCTGCGGCGCACGGTGGATACCTTGCGATGCTGGGCTCGGCGGCCACCCGGCGGGCCGGCGGGGGGCCGGTCAACGAATACGTCCGCAGTCGTGTCCCAGTGGCTGCGGCGACCCTCGGCGTGGCACTGCTCGCGCTGTTGCTCACCACCGGCGGCTCGTTCGCCGACGTCCTCGCCATCATGGCCGGAGCTGGCAGCGGCGTGCTGGGCTACCAGGCCCTGCAGAGCACCCGGACGCGCTTCCGAACGGGCGGCTAACATCCGGTAACCGCCTGGCCCACCGGGCGCACCGGACACCGATATGCCTGTGCTTGCGGCGGTGCAGGTTCTAACCTGGGCTGGTGAGCGAGGAGCGCAGCAGATGAATATCGATGCTCGGCTCGTCGCCGATCGCTACCGCCTGGACCGGAGGATCGGGGCCGGCGCGATGGGCGTGGTCTGGCGCGCGCACGACGTGCGACTGGACCGCACGGTGGCCCTCAAGGAGCTGCTGATGCAGCCTGGGCTGGCCGAGGCGGAGGCGAAGACCGCGAGGGCCCGGGCGATGCGTGAGGGCCGCATCGCGGCTCGGTTGCAGCACCCGCACGCCATCTGCGTCTACGACGTGGCGCTCGATACCGGCAGCAACAGTGCCGGGGGTGAGGTGGTGCCGTGGCTGGTCATGGAGTACCTGCCGGCCCGCAGCCTGGCCGTGGTCCTCGATGAGCAGGGGACGCTGGCACCGTACGAGGCGGCCAAGGTCGGCCGACAGATCGCCGCCGCGCTGGCCGCGGCCCACGAAGCCGGGATCGTGCATCGGGATGTCAAGCCGGGCAACGTCCTGCTCGCCCAGGACGGCACCGCCAAGATCACCGACTTCGGTATTTCCCGGGCGACCTGGGACGCCACCGTGACCTGCACGGGCATCATGGCGGGCACGCCCGCCTACTTCGCTCCGGAGGTGGCCCGCGGCGAGCTGCCCGGCCCCGCGGGCGACGTGTTCTCGCTGGGCTCGACGCTGTATGCCGCGGTGGAAGGGCAACCGCCATTCGGGCTCGACGACAACGCATTGGCGCTGCTGCGGACCGTGGCCGAAGGCCGGGTGCGCCCCCCGCAGCGGGCCGGGCCGCTGTCGGCAGTCCTCATGCAGCTGCTGGGCAACGATCCGATGCAGCGTCCCTCGATGTCCGACGCGGTCACGGCGCTGGGCGCGGTGGAGGCCGCAGGCGCCCCGCCGCCGGTCGCACCCCCGCCGCGCCCGCGGATCGTGGCACCTTCCCCGCCGATGCCGACCGTGGTAGGCCTGCCCGCCGGCCAGCAGCCGGACGCTGCGGTGCCGGAGAGCCCTGCGGTGCCGGTGCCGGAGAGCCCTGCGGTGCCACAGAGCCCGGCGGTGCGGGAGAGCCCGGCGCGGCGCCGGAGCCCGCGATGGCGGCGGCCCGCAGTGTTGTTCGGGGCCGCCAGCTGCCTTGTACTGCTCGTCGTGGTGCTGGTCCTCGCCGGCGTGGTCGGCGCTACCCAGCCGACGGCGGTCACGTCTGCGGCGCCACCGGCGCCCGGCGCGAACGACCTACCGCCGCCGGTGCCAGCCGCCCCACCGGAACCCGCGCTGTCCCAGCCCGCGCAGCTGGAGCAGGCCGTCCGTACCTACTACAGCCTGCTCCCCGATGACACTGCTGGAGGATGGCAGTTCCTCGGCACTGCCGAGCGCCGCAAGGCCCGCGGGCTCGCCGGTTACAACCAGTTCTGGGGCGGGATCGACCAGGTGAATATCCGCGGCCTCATCGTGACGGGCAACACAGTGCTAGTGAACCTGCAGTTCGAGCCGAAGAACCGGAAGCCGACCTTGGAGCGCTACCGGCTCATCATGGGCACCGCCCCCGACGGCCAGATACTGATCGAGTCCGCCGCAAGGATCGGCACCTTCGCGCTCGCCGACAGCTGACGCCCGGCCGTGCGGAGTAGTCCCTATCGACACCCGCCGCTAGACCGCGACGCGCTCCTCCCAGTCGATCCGGTAGTTCCAGATCCACGACAGATCCTCGGCGGCGAACTTCCGGGCCACCCTGGGGACGATGAAGAAGTCCCGCAGGATCCGCCCGACCTGGCCAGGAAAAAGCCGGCCGGCGTTGTGCTTGCCCCGCACCACGATCGCCTCGGCCCGTTCCCGGTTCGGTCCGGCGCCGCGGGGTGGCCAACCACCAGATCCGGCCCTCCTGACGGGCGTGGTAGCAGAAGGTGCAGCGTCTGCCGAAGACTATGTGAAACACCCCGGGCTCGGCGTCCACCGAGATCCCGGTGGCCTGCCCCCCGATTTGCAGGAACCGGGTGTACTGGACGGCGGGCGCGGCCGGGTCGATGATCCGGCGCACCTGCGAGTGCAGCCCGTCCGCGCCGACTAGCAGGTCACCCTCGGCCTGGCTGCCGTCCTCGAACGTCGCGCGCACGCCGGCCGCGGTGCCTTCGGCCTCGGCGAGGCGCTTGCGGTACCCGACCGTGACGCCCCGGCGCACGGCCTCGTCCCGCAGCGCGACATAGAGGTCCGAGCGCAAGATCGACTGGCCGACTATGCCGTCCGCCGATTCGGGGTCGAACCGGCGGAACTCGACCAGCTTCTTCCCGCTCGAGCCAAGGTGCATGACCGCCCGGAGCGAGTCCACGCTCTTGCCCTTGATCAGATCCCTCAGCCCGATTGACTCCAGCGCGGCCATCCCGTTCACCGCCACGCCGAGGGTCGCGCCCACGCCGCCGGCGGTCCGCTCGTACGCCTCGTACACGGCCCTCGGCGAGTAATGGAGCGAAAACGTACGTTAGGGCCGTGACCTGGGGATTGGTGGCTCGTCTGCTTTGATGGTGCCGCGTGTGCAGTGGCTGTTGAGTGCGGGGGTCCGGTGCCGGTTGAG
>JBOHFT010000190.1:0-8593 GCA_050699815.1 Pseudonocardiaceae bacterium
ACCTCGACCGCGTGGCCGCTGAACTCAACAACCGGCCACGCCGTATCCTCGGCTACCGAACCCCAGCAGAAGTCTTCGCCGACCTCCTCGCAAGATCAATTGCTTCCACCGGCTGACACCAAGCGCTGCTGTGCGTGTGCTGCTCACGCTGAGCGGGTCACCCGATCTGGTGACGAACCGTCGAGCGCGCTCGGACGAATATCAAAAATCGGTGAATTAAGCCCGAGGGAATTGGCCTCCTCGGCTCTTCGGTGAGCCGAGTCCCGCTGCCGTGCTGGGGTGAGGCCGGCTGGGTTCCCCCGTTCAGGGGACAGAACGGCTCGTATCGCGGGTGCCAACGGGCTCGTTACGCCGCTGATGACTCCATTGTCAGCGTGTGCGCCGTACCGGTGCGACTTCCACGGGTAGGGCTTTCCGGTTCTGTGGCCGGTGAAAGGATGACAGATGTCTGATTTCCCGCTCGTGCCTACGAGATCATCTCGGAGGAAGCGTCGTGTCCCGATAGCGATGATCGCCGCCGGGACGGGATTGCTCCCGATCGCGCTCGCCATGGCCCCTGGTGCTGCCAGCGCTTCGAGCCACCGGGAAGCTCCGCTGATCGCGACTGATCCGCAGGCGGACAACACCGACTTTTATGCCTTTGTGAGCCCTGAAAAACCGGACACGGTGACCTTCATCTCGAACTGGCTTCCCTTGCAGGAGCCCAATGGTGGTCCGACCTTTTACCCGTGGGCCACGGACACCCATCATGACATCAACATCGACAACGATGGTGACGGCAGGCCCGACGTCACCTACCGGTGGGATTTCTATACCGAGGACCGCCGCGGCGAGGACCCCCGCAGCGAGACCAATACCTTCCTGTACAATATCGGGCCGGTGACCAGCCTGGATGATGAAGATCTGCTGTTCCGGCAGACGTACAACCTGACCGAGATCAGAGACGGGAAGAGCACGGTCCTGCTCCGGGATGCGCCGGTGGCGCCGTCGAATACAGGCCCGGGATCGATTCCGGACTACGGCAAGCTGCGGCGAGAGGCGACGGTCCCGGTCGGGGATGGCGGGAAAGCGTTCGTCGGCCAGGCCGATGATGCGTTCTTCCTGGACCTGCGGGTCTTCGACCTGCTCTACGGCGCCAACCTGACCGAGATCGGCCAGGACACCGTGGGCGGGTACAACGTGAACACGATCGCCTTCCAGGTGCCCGTGACTGATCTGGTGCTCCGCGGCGACCCCGCCCGTAACCCGGTGATCGGCACGTGGAGCTCCACCTCACGGAGGTCGCTGAAGCTCTCACCAGGCAAGGTCACACCGGTTGGCGATTATGTTCAGGTGTCGCGCCTGGCCATGCCGCTGACCAACGAGGTGGTACTCCCGGCGCCAGTCAAGGACAGGTTCAACGCGAGCATCCCTGAGATGGATCTCAGCATCCCCGGATTCCTCGACCGGGTGCTCGACCCCGAGGTTCCGCGGCTCGTCGAAAGGATCTATGGCATTCCGGCTCAGCGTACTCCGCGCCACGATCTGGCGGAGCTCTTCCTCACCGGGATCGCGAAAAATGCGCCGATGTCGGATGGCAGCCCCGCACCGATTCGGGACGACCTGAACTCGCAGATCCTCAACGCCGATGCAGACCCAGCGAGGTTCGTGCCGTCTGACCAGCTGCGGCTGAACACCGCCATTGCACCGACCGCGTTGCCGAACCGTCTCGGCCTGCTCGCTGGTGACCGGCAGGGTTTCCCGAACGGCCGGCGCCTGGCCGACGATATCGTCGACATCGAGGTTCTCTATTTCGAGGGTGCCGCCTTTACTGGCCTGATCAATCCTCTTATCGCTGGGGACGTCGTCCCGTTCAACGATGTGCCCCTCGGTAATACGTTCCCGTACATCGCGCTGCCACACCACCAGGGCCTCAACACCAAAATAGTGGTTCCCGGCGGTGCGGTTCCGCAGCAGGCCGATCTCGGTGGTGCGGTTCCGCTGGCCGCTGGTGGGGGCTGGGGTGGGGGTGGTGGCGGGTCCCTGCCGATGGCGCTGGTGACCGGCCTGCCCGCGCTGGTGCTGCTCGGTTCTGGCGGAGTGTTGCTCGCACGTCGTCGCGCGACGATGGTTCCTGCCGCTGCCTGATAGCCCGGTGACACATAGTTGGGCACTGGGACGCCGTCCGTTATGTGGTGGCGTCCCAGTGCCCGGCTGGTGAGCATGACCCCGGCTGGTGAGTGTGAGGAGTGGTGGATGGCCGCTCATTCCGGACGGTTGCGTCGTCTGGTCCCGATCGCTGTGCTGCTGGCCGGGGCGGTGCTGGCCGTGGTGACCCTCGGTGGGGTGCTCCCGGGTCGGGGTGCTGCCGCGCCTGCCGCCGTATCGGTGGTCCCGCAGGTCGGCAGGCCGGGTCTCCACGCGGTCATCCACGCCACGCAGGACAAGCTGCGCAGACTGCCCGGCGACGCGGTGACGTGGGCCCGGCTCGGGGCCGCCTACGTCGAGCAGGCCCGGATCACCGCGGATCCCTCATTCTACGCCAAGGCGCAGGGCGCGCTGGAGAGGTCCCTGCGGGTGATGCCCATCGATAACGTCCCCGCCATGATCGGCATGGGTCAGCTCGCCAACGCCCGGCACGACTTCGCGGCCGGTCAGCGCTGGGGTGAGCAGGCCAAGGCACGAGGCCCGTGGACCGCCGAGGTCTATGGGGTCCTTGCTGATGCGCTCACCCAGCTCGGTGACGCTGACGGTGCGACGGCGGCGGTCCAGTCCATGCTCGACGTTCACCCCGGGGTCGCCTCCTTCACCCGCGCCTCCTACGACCTGGAGCTGCATGGACGGGGCGAGGACGCGCGCTCGGCGCTGGAGCGGGCACTCGGTGTCTCAGCCAGCCCGGACGACGTCGCGTTCTGCCGCTACTACCTCGGTGAGCTTGCGTTCAACGCCGGTCAGCCCGACGAGGCGTCCAGCCAGTACGAGCAGGGACTGCTCGCAGTGCCGGGCAACATCCCCCTGCTGCAGGGCAGGGCGAAGGTGGCCGCCGCCACGGGCAAGATCGAAGACGCGCTCGCCGGTTACGCGCAGATCACCTCCCGGATGCCGTTGCCGCAGTACGTGCTGGAATACGGCGAGCTCCTGGAGTCGGTGGGACGGACGTCGCAGGCCCGCGGGCAGTACGACGTGCTCGCCGCCCAGCAGCAGCTCTACGCCGCGCAGGGCGCGGTGGACGACCTGGCTGCCTCGCAGATCGCTGCCGACCACGGCAACCCCGCTGAAGCACTGCGCGCAGCGCAGCAGCAGTGGGCCCGGCACCAGAGTGTGTTCAGCGCCGACGCGCTCGCCTGGGCGCTGCACGTCAACGGCCGGGATAGCGAAGCTGTGGCCTACGCGGACAAAGCCGCGGCGCTGGGCTGGCGCAACGCCACCTTCGCCTATCACCGGGGGATGATCCTGACGTCGCTGGGCCGAGCCGCCGATGCTCGCGTGGCGCTGTCCCAGGCGTTGGCGATCAACCCGTACTTCTCGCCGCTGGCCGCGCCTCGCGCGCGGCAGACGCTGGCCGAGCTCGGGGGGCAGCGCTGAACGGCTTGCCCACCTGGCGGAGGCTGGCGGTGCTGCTCGCTGGCTGCGCGGCGATGCTGGTGCTGCCGGTGACGCTGCCCGGGGGGCCGGTTGCGGACGCGCACCCCCTGGGGAACTTCACGGTCAACCACTACGACGGGCTGTCGTTGTTTCCGGACCGGATCGAGTTGCGCGCGGTCGTCGACACCGCCGAGATCCCGACCTTGCAGGACAAGGCGGCAACCGACACCGACGGCGACGGCACGATCTCGCTGCGGGAGGCCGACCGGCACGGCCGGGCCGAATGCGCCGCGCTGGCGGGAGCGGTGACGGCCACGGTGAACGGCAGCCCCGTGCGATGGCGGGTTGCCCAGTCCGCGGCGACGTACCCGCCTGGGGAGCCGCCGTTGCCCACCACCCGGGTATCCTGCTCGCTGGTCGCACCGGCAGACCTGCACTCGGCGGCATTGGTGGAGTTCACCGACAGCTTCCGGGCCGACCGGATCGGCTGGCGGGAGATCACCGCCAGCGGCGAGGGCCTGCGGGTGGTCTCCTCGACTGTCGCTGGCGCGAGCATCAGCGATGAGCTGCGCCGCTACCCCGAGGACCTGCTCAGCAACCCCCGCGACGAACGATCAGCCACGGTCCACGTCGCCCCCGGCAGCGGAGGGATCACCGGCGCCAGCGCACCGCTCACCACCAGGCTCAGCTGGCTGGATCACGCCCTGGCCTCGGCGACCCGCACGTTCAACGAGCTGGCCGGCGGCCCAGAGCTCACCCCCTTGGTCGGGACCGCCGCGGCGCTGCTGGCACTGCTGCTCGGTGCCTCGCACGCCGCGCTGCCCGGTCACGGCAAGACTGTGATGGCGGCCTACCTGGCCGGCCGTCAGGGAACCCGGCGAGACGCCTTGCTCGTCGGTGTCACCGTGACCCTCACCCACACCGCTGGCGTGCTGATCCTCGGCCTGCTGGTCTCGGTGCTGAGCTCGTTCGCCCCAGAAGGGGTGCTGCGCTGGTTGGGCATCCTCAGCGGGCTGCTCGTGGCGATGGTCGGCGCCGGACTGCTGCGCTCGGCGCTACGGCACCGGTGGGCGATGCACCCGCGCGCCACCGTGGATCCCACCCCCGCCCTGGTCGGCACCCCCCGTGGCCATGGGCATGGCCACGGGCATGGGCATGGCCACGGGCATGGGCACGGGCACGGCTGGGATGGCAAGGAACGGCCATTCGGGCGGGTCGGGCTGGTCGGCATGGGCATCGCAGGCGGCCTGGTGCCCAGCCCGACAGCACTGTTCGTGCTGCTCGGTGCGATCGGGCTCGGACGAAGCTGGTTCGGGATAGCCCTGGTGCTCTGCTACGGCCTCGGCATGGCCGCCGCACTCACTCTGGCCGGCCTGCTCCTGGTGACCCTCCGAGACCGGATAGTACGCAGCGCTGTATCCGAACGATGGCGCGACCGCGGTGCCCGGGTGAGCGCCGCGCTGCCTACCATGACTGCCGCCCTGGTGCTTGTCGTAGGCCTGGGATTGGCCCTGCGGAGCTTGCTGGGATCGGGATAACGGGAGCTAATATGCGCTGTGCCGTAGTAGCCACTGGTTTGCTGCTCGTCCTGGCCGGATGCGGTCAATCTCCTCCTGGCCCCGGCCCCGTGTTCGACAACGAGGGCGGCGCTGAGCTCACGTGCATGAAACATCAGCCGGCCTCGCCCGGAGCGCGATACGCAGACCCAGCCCTCAGGAACACCGCCGAAATATTCAGCGTACTGCGCTACTACACGGCCAACGGTAAAAAACCCTACTGCGACAGAAACCCGGCAACAGACATCGACAAAAAATGGGCAGAATTTTATCTCGCCCAAGGCGCAGCCCGGTCAAACGTAGCTCCCATCCTGAACCCCTAGCGACACTCACCAGCCAGAAAGAACCCACTCGTGAAAATCAACCGTACCCAAGCCCACGCCGAAGCTGCCGCCTCGAGCGCTGACCAAGAAATCCGGCTCTACTGCTCTGCATGTGGGTGGTTGGGGTGTGGTATTGGAGTGGAGGTTGACGGGTCCGCAGGCGAGCACGACGGTGGCTAGGGCGGCTTCGGCGGTGTGGAAACCGGAGACGCTCAGGCGTACACAGTTCGCACCACGCGACCGACTACAGCGATCTTCATGCGAGCTATTTATGCTGTTCAGAGGTGGTGCCACCGGCATGATTCGAACCTGCGATACACGGTTGAGGAAGAGCGACGACAGCGCGTACCATGCTGTTTACCTGCGGCTTTTGTGTGACAGAGTGAGTGACTGTCGCGTCACGCGACGCCAGGGGACCCTGGTTCGTGTCACAAACCGTGTCACGGCACAGCCAGAACACGTTGATCGGCCGCTGGGTTGGCCGAGCGTTAACGCCAGGTCTGGTCGGCGCCGTGACCTTACGCTCCTTCCTCAGCGCCACGAGCTGCCGCAGCGACTCGCTCGTCGCGCTCCGGGGCAGGACCTGCGGCGGTGATCGGTTCTGGTGTGGGGTGGGAGGCGCCGGGAGAGGCTGGTGCGCGGGATCCCGGTATGGCCATGATCTGGGCGTTCGCTGTGGTTCTGGTGAGCCTCGGTTCTGCTACCAGGACCAACCGGCGCGGCCAGCGCACCGCAATGGCAGAAGCCGACCACCGTGAACGGCAGAAGCCCAGGCCCCGAGGCGGCTCGCGAGCTGACTGATCTCTCGTCGGCACGTGGCTGCTTGCCAGCGTCGGTGTGCTGAGCGTGCTGGTCCGCTGGCTAGCCAAACCACAGGACCTCCAGCACAGCGACTTGCCGCGCGTGCTCCACCACCAGGTAGTACGCGAGGCATTCGCGGTGTGGGCCGAACTGCCAGCTCAGCACGCCTTCCGGAATATCCGGGTGCAGCGGTTCCCCGTTCCACGGAGCGAGTTCAAGGGTGGCTCGCAGCTCGCGCCAGGCTTGTTGTCCTTCAGTGGGCAACGCGTCGAGCTGGGCTTGGGTGTGCTCGTCGATGGTGAGCTGGCACACGCTCGCTACAGGCCGGCTTTGGCGCGGGTGATCGGCAACGGTTCGTCCTCTGGCACCGGCTCACCGGTACGCAGCTCGGCTACCCGGCGGGCCACCCGCCGGAAGTTGTCCCGGTCAGCCTGCAATACCGCGATGCGCCGCCACCGCTCGAGTGTCTCGAACAGCGCACTCAGCTCCAGGGTCTCGCGCGCCTCATCCAGCGCCTCGGTGTACGCCGCATCGAACGTGCCCCGGTCCTCGGGCAGCAACGCGCCGCGAATGTGGCCTGGCGAGGCACCAGGCGCCAGTGGGTGCCGCTGCGGCTGCTCGTCGGCGGCGTAGGTCGCGGTCATGGCCATCACGATAGCCGCTCGCACCGACACATCTGCTCAACCGGCGAGCAATGCGCGTCCCTGCTTGGCCATCCACCGCCCGCATGGTCCGGATCCGCCAGCGGGGTCCGCCACACCCCTCCCGTGTCGCAACTGCGGCAGGGTCGTCCACCGTATGCCGAATTCCAGCCTGCAGGACACCGTCGGGCGCATCCTGGCCGACGTGTTCGACCAGCCGAAGGAACGATAAGCCTCCGGTGCTGGTCGCGGCGGCGATGCGCTCTTCGAGCCGGACGAACGGGTCGAGGTCGGAGAACGGGTGCCCCTCGGTGAGGGGCAGGTCGTGGAGGCGGCGCAGAATCTGCGCGACCTGGGTGGGGGTGCCGTTGTGATGGTCGGGCAGCTCATGCCAGAAGGTGACCGCGCGGCCGTCCGTGTTGATGGGCTGGTCGATGTCGTCGAGGGCGCGGACTGCGGGGATGTCGTGCTCGGCGAGCCACTGGGCAATACGGACTTCCCGGCGCGCGGCGTCCTGCTGGCCGGAGCGGGCGATGCGGGCGACGATCCCGCCGGGAAGCCGGAAGATCGCGTTCTCGCCGAGCCGGATGGGCTCGGCGCCGTGGACGTCGATGCCCGCCTGGTCGCAGGCGCGGCGCAGCAGCTCATCGGCTTCGTGGGTTCCGGTGGCGGTCACGACGCGACGACCACGGTATGGATGCGCTGCCGCAAGGCGGCGACCTCGGGCGCGCGGCCGTGGCGGTGGGCGTAGCGGGACAGCTCGCGCAGATCGTCGGCAGCCCGGCGGGAGCGCACGGTACCCGCGGCGTCGAGCGCGGCCTGGCCGATGACGGCGGCTTCGGCGGGGTCACCAGTGGCCATGGTCAGCGTGGCCAGTTTGGTCTGGGAGATCGCGCGGGAGCGCGCGTAGGCGTCGGTGTGCCCGGTAACGGCATCCGACAGCCGCGCGGCGGCCTCGCGCTGACCCGCAGAAAATCGTAAGGTCGCCGCGTGTCCGGGCCGCTGCCCGGCTACACCCGCGTCGCGATGACCTGACGGGCCATCCGGGCGATCTCCTTGGCGTCGCTGCCGGGCCGGGCCTCCAGCGCAGCAGTCAGCGGCACGAGCCGCTCGTGCCGCACGGCAACGGACTGCAGGGAACTCACCGCCTCAATGGCCTGCCGGGCCAGCACCAGCCCGCGGGGCTCCCCGGCCCGAACGTGCACCTCGGCAATGATGAGCTGCGCTTTCGTCCGTTCCCTGCCGTGGGCTTCCCCGTAGGTGCGTACCGCTGACACCGCGAACTGTTCCGCAGTGTCAAACCGGCGCAGGTCCAGCTCAACCCCCGCAGTCGAAAGCTCCATGCCCCCCTGTACGAACGTATCCCGGGGCGCCCACCCCTCACGTGCCTCAGCGAGACAGCGCCTGGCCTGTTCAGGGTGACCCATCAAGGCATACGCGGTCGCGGATTGGCGGTTCAGCCGCCCCGCAAGGATCGGTATCCGGGGATCGTCGGCACTCGGGAACGCCGGCACGGACTTGCCAGCCTGGAACCCGCGAAGCGAGAACTGCCCGAGCTGGAGACACTTCAGCGCGTCGTGAGGATGCCCGCTGCGCACCAGCGTCAACCCGGCATGCCAGGCCGCGTTGGCGATCCCGAAACCGTCCCCGGCCTGATGGGCTACCCGCAGCGCACGGGTGAGACAACCCGTCGCGTCCACCCCGGAGT
>JBOHFT010000191.1:0-549 GCA_050699815.1 Pseudonocardiaceae bacterium
GGCGCGATGGTCTCGGTCCAAGCGAGTGAGCAGGAGGTCGCCGCGCTGCTGGCCGGCCGCGAGCAACAGGTCGCGATCGCCGCGGTCAATGGGCCCGCGGCCACGGTGATCTCCGGCGACGCGGACGCCGTCGCCGAGGTCGCCCGACAATGCCAGGCCCAAGGACGCAAGGTCACCCGGTTGCGGGTCGCGCACGCGTTTCACTCCCCCCACATCGACGCGATCCTGCCCCAGCTACGCGAGGCGGCCGAGGCGCTGACCTATCACCCGCCGAGCATCCCGGTCGTGTCCAACCTCACCGGCACACCCACCGCCGACCTGTGCTGTCCCGACTATTGGGTCTCCCAGGCCCGTCATACCGTCCGGTTCCGCGACACGCTGGGCTGGGCAGGCGCTCAAGGCGTCACCGGCTTTTTGGAGTTGGGCCCCCAGGCGCAGCTATGCGCCCTAGGTCCGGACTGCCTCGACGACCACACCGGAGCGGTATTCGCCGCGGCAGGCAGGCAAGGCCGCGATGAGACCGAGACCCTCGCGACCGCAGTCGCTCAG
>JBOHFT010000191.1:559-8565 GCA_050699815.1 Pseudonocardiaceae bacterium
CGGGGCCGGCCACGACGTCGACTGGGCGGCGCTGCACACCGGCGGGCGTCAGGTCCAACTGCCGACGTATGCGTTCCAACGGCAACGCTACTGGCTGCAAGCCCCCCCACCGGTAGGCGACCTGAACGCCACCGGGGTAGACCCGGCCGAGGCTCGGTTCTGGGAAGCGGTGGAGCTCGGTGACCTGGAGACGCTGGCTGCGACGCTCGAGGTTGGTGAGGAGCAGCAATCTTCGTTGAGTGTGGTGTTGCCTGCATTGTCGACGTGGCGCCAGCAGCGCCGTGGTCAGTCGACGGTGGAGGGTTGGCGGTACCGCGTGATATGGAAGCCGTTGATTGACACTTCCACGACGATGCTGTCGGGGACGTGGCTGGTGGTCATTCCCGCCAGTCATGCCGACCACGAGCTGATCGCGGCTTGTGCCGAAGGGCTGGGCGGCCATGACGTCCGTGTTGTCCCGATCGTGTGGGATGGCGAGGCCGAGGATGCCGAGCTTGTCCAGCGCATCCGCACGGCTCTGGGAGATGACGTGCTGGCGGACGGCTCCCCGGACGTGCCGTTGGCGGATGGTGTGCTGTCCCTGTTGGCGTTGGACGAGCACCCGCACCCGGCGTATCCCGCGGTCCCATGTGGTGTGGCGAGCACGCTCGCGTTGGTGCGGGCACTGGGGGAGGCGGGACTCGAGGCGCCGTTGTGGTGTGCGACTCGTGGCGCGGTGTCGGTGGGACGCGCCGACCGCTTGGACGCACCCGTGCAGGCGCTGGTGTGGGGTTTGGGTCGGGTAGTGGGCCTGGAGCACCCGCGGCGTTGGGGCGGGCTGGTCGATCTTCCCGAGATCGTGGATGAGCGGGCATTGACGCGCCTGCGCGGCGTGCTCGCTGGCCTGGATGGTGAGGATCAGGTCGCGGTGCGTGCCTCGGGGATCTTCGCGCGGCGGTTGGTGCGAGCCGCCCTCGGCCAAAGCCCGACCCCGGCAGGTACGTGGAAACCGCGAGGAACCGTGCTGGTCACCGGTGGCACCGGGGCGCTGGGGGCTCAGGTCGCCCGTTGGCTGGCCCGCAACGGTGCCGCGCACCTTGTGCTCACCAGTCGTCAGGGACGGGCGGCTCCAGCCGCGAGTGAGTTGGAGGCAGAGCTGACCGAGTTGGGCGCCGAGGTGACGGTCGCGGCGTGCGATGTGGCTGACCGCGAGGCGCTCGCGCAACTGTTGGCCGGGCTGCCGGCGGAGCGCCCGTTGACCGCGGTGGTGCATGCCGCGGGGGTGAGCCAGTCGACTGCGTTAGCTGAGACCAGCCTGGGCGAGTTCGCTGATGTTGTCAGCGCCAAGGTCGCGGGTGCCGTGAACCTGCATGATCTGCTCGAACATGAGCCCGTGACCGGCAACACCCTGGATGCCTTCGTGCTCTTCTCTTCGGTCGCGGGGGTCTGGGGCAGCGGAGGCCAGGGGGCCTACGCGGCGGCGAACGCGTTCTTGGACGCGTTCGCGCAGCATCGCCGGGAGCGCGATCGTGCGGCGGTCTCGCTGGCGTGGGGCCCGTGGGCCGGCGGAGGTATGACCGAGGGTGGGGTTGCATCGCAGTTGCGCCGGCGTGGGCTTTCCGCCATGGCGCCAGAGCTGGCAATCACCGCGTTGCAGCAAGCAGTGGACGATGACGAGACCTGCCTGGCTGTTGCCGACGTCCAGTGGGACCGTTTCGTCCCGACGTTCACCGTCGCCCGCTCCAGCCCTCTGCTCTGTGAGCTACCTGAGGCCCAGCGGGCGCTCGAGGCCGCCGACGCGCCGCCTGGCGGCCCAGCATCTGACGGGTCCGCGCTACGGCAACGTCTGTCGGGCATGTCCCAAGTCGAGGGTGAGCGTGCCGTGGTGGAGTTGGTGCGTGCCGAGGCCGGAATCGTCTTGGGTCATGCGGGAGCGGAGGCGGTAGAGGCGGGGAGAGCGTTCCGGGATCTGGGGTTCGACTCGTTGACCGCAGTGGAGTTGCGCAACCGGTTGGGCGCCGCGACGGGATTGCGGCTGCCGGCGACGTTGGTGTTTGACCATCCCACACCCGCGGTACTGGCCAGGCACGTGCGAACGCAGCTGTTGGGTGTGCGGGCCGAAGGCGAGGCTGCTGTCCCTCCTGTGACGGCGTCCGAGGACGAGCCGATCGCGATCGTGGCGATGAGCTGCCGTTTCCCAGGCGGAGTGCGGACTCCGGAAGAGCTGTGGGAGCTGGTGCGCGCGGGCGGTGACGCGATCTCGGCGTTCCCCAACGATCGTGGGTGGGCCCTCGGCCGGTTGTATGACCCGGACCCTGAGCGCGCGGGGTGCAGCTATGTGCGTGAGGGTGGGTTCCTGTATGACGCCGCCGAGTTCGACGCCGCGTTCTTCGGTATCAGCCCGCGGGAGGCGTTGGCGACCGACCCGCAGCAGCGGTTGCTGCTGGAGGCCGCGTGGGAGGCGTTCGAGCGGGCCGGCATCGACCCGCTGTCAGTGCGGGGCAGCGACACCGGGGTGTTCGTCGGGATAACCCCCAACGACTACACCGCACGGTTGCAGCAGGCGCCGGAGGGGCTGGAGGGTCATCTGGTGACGGGTGGCGCGGGCAGCGTCGCCTCGGGCCGGGTGGCGTACACGTTTGGGTTGCAGGGGCCCGCGGTGTCCGTCGACACGGCGTGCTCGTCGTCGTTGGTGGCGTTGCATCTGGCGTGCCAGGCCCTACGTCACGGCGAGTGCTCGTCGGCGTTGGCCGCTGGGGTATCGGTGATGGCCAACCCAGCGGGGTTTGTGGCGTTCAGCAGGCAGCGTGGGTTGGCGCCGGACGGACGCTGCAAGGCGTTCTCGGCGGCCGCTGACGGCACCGGCTGGTCCGAGGGCGTGGGCGTGCTGTTGGTGGAGCGGCTGTCGGACGCTCGCCGCAATGGTCACCCGGTGTTGGCGATGGTGCGTGGCAGCGCGGTCAACCAGGACGGCGCCAGCAACGGGTTGACGGCTCCGAACGGCCCATCCCAGCAGCGGGTGATCCGTCAAGCGCTGGCCAACGCGGGGCTGTCGGCCGCTCAGGTGGATGCGGTCGAGGCGCATGGCACCGGCACGGTACTGGGGGACCCGATCGAGGCGCAGGCGCTCGCGGCCACCTACGGCGCCGACCGGGCTGAAGGGCGGCCGGTGTGGGTGGGATCGTTGAAGTCCAACATCGGTCATGCCCAGGCGGCGGCCGGGGTGGGTGGGGTCATCAAGATGGTGATGGCGCTCACGTATGAGCTGCTGCCCCCAACACTGCACGTCGAGCGGCCGTCGGCGCATGTGGACTGGTCGGATGGTGGGGTGGCGCTGCTGACCGAGGCCATTCCGTGGCCGGAGGGCGGTCAGCCGCGCCGGGCTGGGGTGTCCTCGTTCGGGATCAGCGGCACCAACGCCCACGTGATCCTCGAGCAGGCCCCACCCCCCGAGCACAGCCAGCCCGCCGACAGCGCCACCGCCACTGACGCCACTGACGATGGCGGGACAGTGGCCTGGGTGGTGTCCGGTCGGGGGCAGGAGGCGCTGCGAGCGCAGGCCCGACGGTTGCGCGACTATGTGGGGTCACGTCCCGAGTTGGAACCGGTCGATGTCGGCTATTCGCTGGTCATGTCCCGATCGCTGCTCGAGCATCGCGCGGTGGTGATGGGCGGTGACCGGGAGGAGCTGCTGGCCGGGTTGGACGCCCTTGCCGATGCCACCCCAGCCGCCGGTGTGGCACAGGGGGTGGCCTCCGACGCCCACGTGGCGGTGCTGTTCCCAGGCCAAGGCGCGCAACGGCCTGGGATGGGCCGTCAGCTGTATGAGACGTTCCCGGTGTTCGCCGACGCGTTGGACGCGGTGTGCGCGCACCTGGACGGCCATCTCGAGCGACCGGTGCGCAACGTCCTGTTCGCTGAGCCCGGCACTGCCGAAGCGCACCTCTTGGACGAGACGGTGTTCGCCCAGGCGGGGCTGTTCGCCGTCGAGGTGGCGCTGTTCCGGCTGGTCCAGCATTGGGGACTCACCCCGGACTTCCTGGTCGGCCACTCGATCGGTGAGCTGGCCGCGGCGCACGTAGGCGGGGTGTGGTCCCTGGCCGACGCCTCCGCGCTGGTGGCTGCCCGCGGCCGGCTCATGCAGGCGCTGCCTCAGACCGGCGCGATGGTGGCGGTGGAGGCCGGTGAGGAGGAGATGTCGACGCTGCTCGCGGGCTTCCAGCAGCAGGTCGCGATCGCCGCGGTAAATGGGCCCGCCTCGACGGTGATATCCGGCGATGCTGACGCGGTAGCCGAGATCGCTCGGCTGTGCCAGGCAGGAGGGCACGCAACGAAACGGTTGCGTGTCAGCCATGCGTTCCACTCCTCCCACATTGACGGGATGCTCGCCGAGTTCGGTCGCGTCGCGCAGGGACTGACGTTCAATCCGCCGGCCATCCGGATCGTGTCCAACCTCACCGGGCAACCCGCCGACGCCGAACAGGTCTGCTCACCCGAGTATTGGGTGCGCCACGCCCGCCACACCGTGCGGTTCATGGACGGGCTGCGCTGGCTCGGCGCACAAGGGGTGGCCGCCTTCTTGGAGCTGGGTCCCGGTGGAAGGCTGTGCGCGCTGGGGCCGGACTGCTTGGACTCTGACGACCAGACCGGCGTGGTGTTCGCGCCCGCGTTGCGTGACGGCCGGCCCGAGGCGCAGTCCCTGACCGGCGCGATGGCGCAGATGTGCGTGCAGGGTGCCAGCGTGGACTGGCAGACGATGCTCGCCCGACGAGACGCCCGGCGGGTGGAGCTGCCCACCTATGCGTTCCAACGACAACGCTATTGGCTGAGCGCGCCCGCGACAGGGAACGGGACCTCGGCCGGGGTGCAACCTACGGAGCATCCGCTGCTCGATGTCGGGGTGGCGTTGGCCGACGCCGACGGTCTCGTGCTCACCGGCCGGCTGTCCACACAAACCCATCCCTGGCTCGCCGACCATGTCGTCTCAGGGCTAGTGACGCTCCCTGGCACGGCTTTTCTGGAGCTGGCGGTCCAGGCCGGCGACCAAGTCGGCTGTGATCTGGTCTCCGAGCTCATCCTGGAGATCCCGCTCGTCCTCCCCGAGGACGGCGCGGTGGTGGTGCAGATCGTGGTGGGTGGGCCTGACGAGTCCGCCCGGCGCAGCTTGAGCGTGCACTCCCGACGGGAGGACCCCTCCGGTCAGGGTCTACAGTCTGGGACAGAGTGGACACGGCACGCTCACGGCGTGCTCGCCAACGGCCCGACCGCTACAGGGACGGGGTCGGGCACCACGAGTGCATGGCCCCCGGCGGGCGCGGTGGCGGTCGACCTGGCCGGCCTGTACGACCGTCTGGCTGAGCAGGGTCTGGGCTACGGGCCCGTGTTCCGGGGACTCCGCGCGGCGTGGCGGCGAGACGAGGAGATCTTCGCCGAGGTCGGATTGCCCCAACAGGCGCACGCCGACGCCGGGCTGTACGGGCTGCACCCGGCGCTGCTCGATGCCGCCCTCCACACCTTGGCGCTGACTCCGCTCGCCCAGCACCCGGACACGGACCAGCACATGGACAGGGCGGGGGCGGGGATGAGGCTGCCGTTCTCCTGGTCTGGAGTGTGTCTCCACGCGCAAGGCGCCACAGGGTTGCGCGCGCGGTTGTGGCCGGTGGGGCCCGATGCGGTGGGGCTGGCGGTCACCGACGAAACGGGTGCGCCGCTGATGTCGGCGGAGTCGTTGGTGACGCGGGCGGTGTCCGCCGAGCAGCTGCGGGCCGCGCGCGGCGGGGATCACGAGTCGCTCTCATGTGTGAGCTGGGTGGAGCTGCCGGTCGAGCCGCGGCCGGCGGCGGGTGAGTGGACCGTGGTGGGCACCGACGGGCTGGGGTTGTGTGCGGGGTTGACCGCCGCCGGGGTGACGACAACCGCGTACCCAGATCTTGGGGTCTTCGCGGAGGCTGTGGCAGGCGGCGGACCGGTTCCCGATGTGGTACTGGTCGCCCGTGCGTCCGCCGCCGAGCCGGGCGGCGCCCAGCCAGACTTTGGTGGTGTGGTGGGGACGGCGCGGGCGGTGACGGCTGAGGTGTTGGGGTTGGTGCAGGCGTGGCTTGCCGACGACCGGCTGGCCGGGTCGCGGTTGGTGGTCCTGACCCGGGACGCGGTCGCGGTAGGCGATGGGGACGTGACCGACCTGGGCTGCGCGCCCGTATGGGGCTTGGTGCGCTCGGCGCAGTCGGAAAACCCCGGCCGGCTGGTCCTAGTCGACCTCGACAGCCAACACCCCGATAGCTGCGGCGCGCTGCTGCCGGGGGTGCTGGCGTCCGGCGAGCCGCAGGCGGCCCTGCGCCGCGGCGAGGTGCTGATCCCCCGGCTGGGCCGGATCGATGCCGGCGCCGTGCTGTCGCCTCCGGTCGGGGTGCCGGCGTGGCGTGTGGACGTTGGGGGTCAGGCGACGTTGGACGACCTCTGCGTGCTCCCTTGCCCTGAGGTGATGGCGCCGCTAGGCGTCGGGCAGGTGCGGGTCGCGGTGCGCGCGGTGGGGGTCAACTTCCGCGACGTGCTGGTCGCGCTGGGTGTCTACCCGGGCCCGGCGGTGTTGGGCGGAGAGGGCGCGGGAGTGGTCCTCGAGGTCGGTCCTGGCGTGACCGGGCTCGCGGTGGGCGACCGGGTGATGGGCCTGTTCTCGGGCGCGTTCGGCCCGGTCGCGGTCACCGATCATCGGCTGCTCACCCGGGTGCCTGCTGGCTGGTCATACGTGCAGGCGGCGTCGGTGCCGATCGTGTTCCTGACGGCCTATTACGGACTGGTGGACCTGGCCGGGCTCCGCGGGGGCGAGACGGTGCTGGTGCACGCCGCCGCGGGTGGGGTCGGCATGGCCGCGGTGCAGCTGGCGCGTCATCTGGGCGCGCGAGTGTTCGGGACCGCCAGTGCGGGCAAGTGGGGCACGTTACGCGGGCTGGGGTTGGACCAGGACCGTATCGCCTCCTCCCGCGACTTGGAGTTCACCGAGCGGTTCCTCGCGGCCAGCGACGGCCGAGGCGTGGACGTGGTCCTCAACTCCCTGGCGGGAGCGTTCGTGGACGCGTCGTTGCGGCTGCTGCCCCGCGGCGGCCGGTTCGTCGAGATGGGCAAGACCGACGTCCGTTCCGCCGCTGAGGTCGCCAGTGCGCATCCCGGTGTCGCCTACCAGGCATTTGATCTGATGGAGGCGGGGCCTGATCGCATCCAGGCGATGCTGGGCGAGGTGGTGGACCTGTTCGACCGTGGCGTGCTGGACCTGCTGCCGGTGACGACCTGGGACGTCCGCCAAGCCGAGCGGGCGCTGCGGTTCGTGAGCCAGGCGCGTCACGTCGGCAAGGTCGTGCTGACCATGCCGCCGCCGCTGTTCGACGCTGAGGGCGCGGTGTTGGTCACGGGTGGGACGGGGGCGTTGGGCGGGTTGGTCGCTCGCCATTTGGTCACCGAGCACGGGGTGCGACGGGTGGTGTTGGCCAGCCGGCGCGGGCCCGAAGCGGCGGGCGCCGCCGAGTTGCAGGCCGAGCTGACCGAGCTGGGCGCGCAGGTCACGGTGACGGCCTGTGACGTGGCCGATCGTGACGCACTCGCCCAGCTCATAAGCTCGATCACGGCCGAGGGTCGGTTGGGCGCGGTGGTGCACGCAGCGGGTGTGCTGGACGACGGGGTCATCGCCTCATTGACGCAGGAGCGGGTCGACCGAGTGATGGGCCCCAAGGCGGACGCCGCGTGGTATCTGCATGAGCTTACCCAGGGGTTGGACCTGTCCGCGTTCGTGCTGTTCTCGTCGATAACGGGCATCCTGGGCAGCCCCGGTCAGGCGAACTACGCGGCAGCCAACGCCTTCCTGGACGCCCTAGCCGCCCACCGTCGGGCGCGTGGCCTTGCCGCGGTCTCGGTGGTGTGGGGCCCCTGGGCCGGCGAGGGCATGGCCGGCCGTCTCGGCCACGCCGATGTGGCGCGGTTGAAGCGTTCGGGGGCGGTGCCGCTGTCTTCGGAGCAGGGGCTGTCTCTTATACACA
>JBOHFT010000192.1:0-8514 GCA_050699815.1 Pseudonocardiaceae bacterium
CATCGCGATGGCCTGACGATGATGAACGATCATGTCGCGGGCAAAGCTGACATCGGCGTCATTGTGCGCCGTGCCCTGCCCAGGGCTACTCGTCACGACCGCACCAGGAGCGGTGCTGGCGCCCCCTGGAGGCCAACCGCTTCTGTAGACCACTGGTTCTGATCGAGGTAAACGACAAGTCGACCGCCGGGACCGTCCGGCCTGTCGCGGCGGGGCATCTCGAATGCGATGTTGTCGCCGGCGCGGGTGACCGCGAGCAGACCGCCTCCGTCCGGGGTCCAGTGCAACCGCGACAGAGCGCCCATGTTTGCGAACATGCCGCTGGGTAGCGTAAAGCGTTCTTCCTTGCCGTCCGAGCGCGACAGCACCGCCGACCCAGTCTCACGGTCGATGGTGACCAGCACGATCGCCGGAATGTCAGCGGCCTCGTTCACGGTCATATCCTGGCAACTTGCCGACGCGTACAGCGTCCTGCGGAGGGTTGATGTCCTGCGCTGGGCGCAAGGTTTCGGCGGTCCAGCCGAGGTTCTCGTGCATGGACGCGATGCCCGCTGGCAGCGCTGCGGCGAACTGCTCATCGGTGAGTGGCGTGGGGTCGTAGTCGGAGTTATCGACGATGATCCATTCGTAGTCGGACGGCGTAGTGTTGGAGTACATGCGGTGTGCAGGGCTAAGCAGCGCCGAGTGAGGGAGGAACACCCTTTTGACGAGGGGGATGTCCTCAGCTTCGAGCGAGAAGAATGACGCTCCAGGCGTGTCCTGAATGTAGGTAGGAGGCCCGCCGTGCGGCGTGAATAGCCCCTCGATGATCCTCTGAACGAGCTGCACTGCTTGCAGCGCAGGCTCGCGTTCAGCCGCTGCGAGTGCCTCGTTGTAGTGGACGGATTGGTGGCGCTGCGCTTCCAAGTCGCGGAAGTGGGCCGCGAGCCCGTCTGGAAGCACGCCCCAGCCGCGTATGACATCGACGGCGGTGCCCCAATGGGTGATGACACCTCCGTTTCGAACGCGGCGTGTGGTCGCTGGGTGGTTCAGGTAGTCAGCAAGCAGGACCTTGAGCAGTTCGTTGAGGAGCCGCTCGCCGAGACCGCAGGCCCCGAGGAGCGCCGGGTAGAAATCGCCGTGCGCGAATGCACTGCGGATCTGGGCGAGCATCTGGTTGTGACGGAAGATGATCGACCAGGGTGCGGGGCCCATGAGCATGTAGTTTTCGATTTTGCTTTCGCCGCCGACAGTGCCGAGTTGCCGAGCAACCCCATTCGGATGGACGCCTGGATTGAGCCCCATTGTTCCTGGATGCCCGGGTCCCAGTCGTTGCTGATCTCCTGTTCTAGGGTCGTGTTCCGAGCATCGAAGGCCAGGGCGATGAGCCGGTAGCGACGACAGCTATCTTCAGCGGTCCTCGGTGAACCAAGGACCACGTTCCTCAGTTGCGCCACGGCGCCTCCAGGGTTCAGCCGTCGCGGTCGGCGATGAGCGCGGCGGTCGATCCGTGACCGGAGACGCCGACGGAGTGAGGATAGGCCAGTCGAACACCGCGACCACGTTGGTCCCTAGCCTTAAGAGCGTCAAGCGCCTGCGTGCCCACGGCGCCCGCAGAGTGGGACGGATCGAGGACGTCAACAACGTCATGGAACCGGCACATGGCGGAGGTGTTCGCGTCTTACGACTCCGGGGAAAGCTCTATCTCGGCGCCGGGCGGGGTGCTGGCGATCGAGCCCGCCCGACCCGGTGCCCTCCAAGAACGGCCTGGCGCGGCGATGGGATGGACTGGTGATAGCAGTGGAGTTGGGTGTGCATTCCCGTGCTGGACCAGTTCCGAGATCGGCTGGCTGTCGGTTGAGTGAGCGGCCCCCGACGCTCGGCGCCCGGCGGCCAGCCGGTCCTCAATCAGTCCTCGTGACGGTGGCGGCGCGCCATGGCCACTGGAGGCACCGTGATCGGCTCAAGACTGGTGGTGCGATGTCGGGGGGTACCCACATTTCCCTGTTCTGCTGGGTTGAGCAGGTCGCGGAGGACGGGGCGTTGTTCTCGCGGCTGCATCAGCGCGGCGAAGTCGTCGGCCGGAGCCTCGACCTGGCCCATATCTACCTCGGCAGCGAGGGTCAGGTGATCGGCGTGCTATCCCGCCTCCTGTGCCTGCTCCCCGATGAACCGGCACCCACGGATGGAGACGGTGCTCATGTCACGGCGCAAGCTCACCGTTAAAAGTCGAGGCCCGGATGGACGTGTCACCTTCTCTGCAGAGGCATACCAGGGGAAGGTATGGATTATTTCTTACGACTGCCCGTTTATCTGCGAGGCGATCCTCGATCCGGCGCAGGCTGACAGCTTGATTAACCTGATTGACCAGACCGCCAAGGAAGCTCACGGGTACAGGCTATGAGCCGTGGCGGCGCCATGCCGATGACCAGTCCTACAGGCTGGGTGTACCTGCGCCCGGCAGATTGCACGATTCGCTGGCAACGTGGCGACAAGGTGGCTTATATCTTCGAGGGCAAGCAGACGGAGGCGCACCCTGATGAGGGGGTGGGGGTTCTTGCCACCATCCCCGTATCGTCTACGGGCTGGACTGATCTGGCAGACGTCAAGCTCGCCGGGGAGAATTGGGTTAAAGCGAAACGTCAGCGCTGCCGGACGTGCGGGGCGCATTCGTGACCACCCCGCGCTTCTATCACAGCATCGGCTTATCGCTACCCGGTCGGTTATACGCTGCTCATGACTGTTCGTTATCTGCACCCTCGATTGATGGGGTGCGCGCTTCGTCATTAACGGCGCAGGCAAGGGCTTGGCGGCCGTCCAGACGCGTTCGAAGCTGCCGGCGTAGGTGCTGAACAGGTCGCCGTCGCCGTGGCGTTGGAGGTGGAGGACGGGGGCTTGTGCTGCCGCACTGCCGTAAACGTGGGGGTTGACGAGCATCTCGTCGTCGGCGCGGTAGAGAGAGGTGTACAGCACGGTGGTGTGCAGGCGGATCTCTACGGTGGGCAGGTCCAGCAGCAGCCGGTAGAGCACGATGACATTGCGGATCTTCGCCGCCATGGCCCCGGCGATGCCTTCCTCGGCTCCGCGCAGGGCGACCTGGTCGCTGTCGGGATCGCCGGGCAGGATGCGGATGGGCACACTGTCCTCGGCCTTGTCGCGCATGATCCGGACGAGGTCGATGTCCTCGGCGAGGAACAGTCCCGCGTAGGCGAGGATGCCGATCTCGCCGCCGGCGAACAACTGCCGCCAGCGTTCCTGGGGCACCGCGCCCCGGTGGGTGTAGGTCGCGAGGATCTCCCGGTTGATTGCCGGCGCCAGCCCCCCGGCTAGTTGCGGCCACAGGTCGTGCTCGTGTCGCGCAACGAGATCCGCCAGTCCCCAGCGGTGCCGGGGCTGGGGCAGCCGCCCGGCGAGCCAGCGCTGCACCGTCTTCGGGTCGACGCCGAGAGCCTCGGCGACGTCGGCCTCCCGGAGCCGCGACTCGGCCAGAGCCCGCCGCAAAGGACTGATCGGCGATGTCATCTTCACGGCCATGGGCTCCCCCCGTGATAGTCCTGCCGCGACGCTAGCACAAGACGTCCCTAGACGTCCTCCGGGTGGTTTGCCGCCCGAGAGGGGGCCTGCGAGGCTTGGCGGGTGCCCCGACCACGGCGACACGAGCGTGGCCCTCGATGAGCCCGGCATCGACGCAGTGGGGCAGCCACGCGCGGATCGCGGATGCCTTGCGTGCGCGGCTGGCACTGCTTCCGCCCGGTTCCCCGGTGCCGTCTGAGACAGCCCTGTCCGGGGAGTTCGGCGTCGCGCGGAACACGGTGCGCCGGGCGCTGGGGCAGTTGGCCGGCGAGGGTCTGGTCGCCACGGTGCCCGGCCGGGGGCGAGTCGTCCTCGCGCCGGGTGATCCTGCGGCGACGCTGCCTGCCTACCGGCGGATCGCGGCGGACCTGCAACGGGCCATCGCCGCGGGCGATCTCGCGCCGGGCGATCCCGTGCCGTCGGAGGCCACGCTGACCCGCGAGTACGGGGTGTCCCGGGGCACGGCCCGGCAGGCTCTGTCGTTGCTGGCGAGCCTCGGACTAGTTCAGGCCGTGCACGGCAAGGGCCGGTTCGCCCAAGCCGCCACGTCCCCCCACGGCGGTTAGGGTCACCGACATGGGAGACGGGTCGCCGGTCTGGGCTCGGGAGATCGCGCGGCGTGCGCTGGCCGGCGCGCTGCCGGATCGGTGGGTGCACACGCAGGGTGTCGCCGCGCAGGCCCGGGCTGTCGGGCCGGTGCTGGGCTGGGACACCAACCTGATCGAGGCCGCCGCGTGGTTGCACGACATCGGGTACGCGCCCGCGCTGGCCGTGACGGGGTTCCACCCGCTCGATGGCGCCCGGTATCTGCGGGACCGGACCGACACCGCCCCGGCGGTGTACGCGCTCGTGGCGCACCACTCCGGTGCCGTGGCCGAGGCCGCCGAACGCGGCCTGAGTGAGCCTCTGCTCGCGGAGTTCCCACTCACCGGCCACCCGGGCGAGCAGGTCATCGCCGTCACGTACTGCGACTTCACCACCGGCCCACGCGGTGAGCGGCTGTCCCCTGAGGAGCGGATCGCCGAGATCCTCTCCCGGTACGAGCCCGGCAGCCCGGTACACCGTGCCGTGCAGGCGTCGGCACCGCAGCTGCTCGACCAGTGCCGCGAGGTCACCACCGCCCTGACGGTGCGCAGGCGAGGCTGAGCCTCACGCGCACTCCGGCTCTCGGCTTACGGGCTCGGGGCATCGCTGCGGTTGTCACCCTGGGTCAGGAAGCCCTGTTCGTCACGGGTCCAGTGCTGCCCGCTGCTGTCCAGGAACCCGATCTCGACCGGCTCCGGGGAGAAGCAGGACGCCGCCCATTCCCTGGGGGCCGGGCGCTGCACGGTCTGCCCCGGCGGGACCAGGCCGATGAACTCGGCCTCGTTGGCCTGGCCGTCCCCGGTGGGGATGGGCATCGGCAGGGAGACCTCGCAGATGGGCATGCCGGAGGCGTTGTGCACGTGGAAGGCCAGTTCCCGGCCGCCGTGGGCGATGGGCCGGGCCTCGATCCAGGCGCTGACCTTAACGGCCTGGCAGCGGCGGCCTCCTCGTCGTGGCGTTCCTCGCGCTTGTGCTCCTTGCGCAGCAGGTACATGGCGACGCCGAACGCGCCGACGGTGCCGACGGCGGCCAGCAGGTTGGCTCCGGCGCCGGGCCACGGCCAGGGCAGCACAGCTCAGCCGAGGTAAGGCCCGGGGCGGGCGTCGAGGTAGTGCTGCACCCGCATCCGCATGGAGCGGTCCATGGTCAGCCCGAGGATCTGCTCCCGGGGCACCCAGACCACCTCGCGGGACTCGCTGCTCGGGGTCGGCGTGCCGCCGGTTAGGCGGGCGGTGAACAGGACGGAGAACTCCTGGCGGGCCTCACCGTCACTGTGTAGAAGACGATGTGCCTGGGGTCGGTGTAGATCCCGACCAGACCCGACACCTCACAGTCGATCCCGGTCTCTTCCTTGACCTCACGCACGGCCGTGGTGACCAGCGACTCGCCGAGATCCAGGGCGCCACCGGGCAAGGCCCAGTTGCCGTTGTCGGTGCGGTGGATCACCAGCAGCGCGCCCTCGTCGTTGACCACGACCACGTTCGCGGAGGGAACGACACTAGTCGCAGCGGGGGCCTGCGGGTCGTCGTAGTAGTCGATGCGCGCCACGGATAGCCCTCTCAGTCCAGTGGCCGCGCTCCGGCCCACACCCGCTCGAAGCTGTCCAGGTAGGTCCTGACCATACCGCCGCCGGCCACCCGGCGAAGGTGCATGACCGGCGCCTGCGCCGCCGCCACTCCATACACGTGCGGGTTGACGAGCAGCTCACCGTCGGCGCGGTAGATCGAGTTGTACAGCACGGTGGAGTGCAGCCGGAACTGCACGCCCTCGGTCTCCCGCAACGCGCGGTACAGCACGATCACGTTGCGGATCTTCGCAGCCATCGCCTCGTCAATGCCCTCGCCCCGCCCGCGGGTGCCCACATGCGGGCCGTCCGGGTCGCCGAGCAGGAACCGCACGCTCACCCCCTCAGCCGCCTTGCGCGCCAGCAGCGCGTGCAGGCCAGTGTCGTCAGCGAGGAACAGGCCGCTATAGACCAGGACCCCGATCTCCCGCTCAGCCGCACCGAACAGGTAACCCCAGGCATCCCGGGGGACCGCCCAGCGGTGCGGGTAGACGGTGAGGATCTCGCTCTCCGAAGCGCCGGCCACCTCAGACGGGGCCAGCGCGTCGGGCCACAGGTAAGTCTCGTCAGCCTGCAGACGGGTGGCGACGAGGTAGCGGTAGCGCCGGTAGGGAATACGCCCGCCGATCCACCGCTCGACCGTCTTGCGATCCACACCCGCCGCATCAGCCAGCTCGGCCGGGGTCACACCGCGCTGCAGCAACGCCGTGCGCAGCCGGTCGTTCGCCATCCCCCACCGTGCTCCGCGCCAGGACGCCCCAGGACGGGGATCACCGTAGAGGGGACGTCTTGCCTACGCCCAGCCGCGTGGTGATCACGTCCCAGTCCCGTCCAGCACTCTGATCCACGCCCCGGACGAACCACTCCGGGAACCGCCACAAGCACCCCACCGGGACCGGCTCAACTGCCGCCGAATTGCCCGACCACGCCTCGCTCTGCGCCGTCAACCCCGACCACCACGACGACGCGGGCACCGCCGGGAACGGCAAGTGAACCGCCGGACCCGGCGGATGCACCGCCGCGATGTCCGGGGCGAGCCGCTCACCCTGCTCGTGGACGGCCGCTACCCCGGCGAGACCCGCAAGGCCCTGGCCCGTGCGATCTACCGCTACCGCTCCGAACTCGCCCCGCTCGTGCTCGGGGCAACCACCGGGCTGGCCGCCGCGTTCCTGCACGCGTGGTTCCCAGGGTGGGCACCCGCCGTCGCCCTGCTCGCCCTCGCGGGGTCGGCCGCGCTGTGGTGGGTGCAGTGGCTGACCCCGGGCCTGCGCAGGACCGAGCGTGCCTACGCCGCAGCCGTCACCGGTGTGGCCGGGCTGTGGCTGGCCGCCGCGACCGCGTTCGGCCCCGGCACCGCGCCGCTGCCCGCGCTGCTCACCGTCGGCACGCTGGCTGCCGCTATGCCCTGGTGGTGGCACCGACGCCGCCGCGCCCGGGTCCGGGTCGAGCGCACCCTCGACGCCTGGCCAGACATCGCCGACGCCGTCGGCCTCACCGGCTCCCGGGTCATGTCGGCCGTAGTCGACCTCTGGGGCTGGCACGCCCGCATCAGCCTGCGCCGCGGGCAGACCGCCACCGACGTCATCGCCAAGGCCCCCGCACTGGAGTCCGGGCTCGGCACCAGGCCCGGCGCCGTCCGGGTCGAGCCCGACCCCGCCGACCACTGCCTGATCCGGGTCCTGGACGCGGACCCGCCCGCCCGCGCCATCGCCTGGCCCGCGAGCACGTCCGACACCGAGCCACCCACGGTCACCGCGCCGATCCCGCTCGGGCTGTTCGAGGACGCCTCCCCCGTCGCCGTCACCCTGGCTCACCGGCACGCGCTCGTCGGTGCGTCGCCGGTGCCGGCAAGAGCGGCGTCCTCAACACCATCCTCGCCTCGCTGACCGGCTGCCCCGACGTCGTGCTCTGGGGTGTCGACCTCAAGGGCGGCATGGAACTCGGGCCGTGGGCGCCGTGCCTCGACCGGCTCGCCACCACCCCAGCCCAGGCAGCCGAACTGCTCGCCGACGCCGTAGCCATCCTGAACGCCCGTGGCGCCCGGTTGGCCGACGCCGGGCAGCGACTGTGGCAGCCCAGCCCGGCCGAGCCCGCGCTCGTCGTCATCATCGACGAATACGCCGAACTCAGCGACGACGCCCCAGCCGCCGTCAACCACGCCGGCTCCACCGCCCGGCGCGGCCGGGCCGTGGCCGTCACCCTGCTCGTGGCCACCCAGCGGCCCACGCAGAAGGCGATGGGCTCCGGCGCGGTCCGCTCCCAGATGGACGTCCGGGTGTGCCTGCGAGTCCGGGAACGCCGCGACGTCGACCTCGTGCTCGGCCAAGGCATGCTCGCCGCCGGGTGGCACGCCCACACCCTCGACGCCCCCGGCAAGTTCCTCGTCTCCACCCCCGAGCACACCACACCCCGCCGAGCCCGCGCCTACCTGCTCAACGACACCGACGTCACCACCCTGGCCACCCGCCACGCCCCCACCCGGCCCACCCTCGCCAACGTCTCCCAGGAGGTCGCCGGCACTGCGCCCGCCCCCGGCGCTGACGGTCAGCCGCGAGCCCTGCCCCGGCCCAGACACAGCACCGAGACACTCGCCGAGCCCGGCCCCGCCGACGGTGAGGACCCGGACACCTCGCTGCTATCCGCGCTCCGGCAGGCGCCGCCGGACGGCGCCTCGGTCCCCGATCTCATGACAGCAACCGGCATGCGCCGCACCTGGGTCTACGACCGGCTGCAAGACCACTCCACCCACGGGCGAGCCGTCCAGGTCTCCCGAGGCCGCTGGCGCGCCAGCCACCCCGGACCATGACCCGGTC
>JBOHFT010000193.1:0-8504 GCA_050699815.1 Pseudonocardiaceae bacterium
ACCTTACTCGGAACCGCGAAGCACGTGCGGAGCGGTTCGAGGGCAGCATCAGCCTGTTTCCCCAGGTCGAGTCCTTAACTTAGTGGCATTGGGCCTGGAGCCCGCTCGCACACGGCCAGCTGATCTCCGATCCGACCATCGCCACCATCGCCAAACGACACAGCAAAACCGCGGCGCAGATCCTGCTGCGATGGAACCTGGAACTGGGCAACGCCGTGATATCGAAATCCGTGACACCCGAACGCATCCGGACGAATATGGAGATCTTCGACTTCGAGCTGACCAGCGACGACCACACCACGCTGGCCACCCTGGACACCGGAACCCGCACCGGCCCGGACCCCGACGTCTACGGAGCTTGAACGCCGATACGACCCCACGACGCCGATACGACCCCACGACACAGAGTTCCCAGCAGCTGAAAGCATGGGATCAGGCGCCGGCGGCGTCAGCAGCACGAGTCGTCATGCATAGGGACGGTAGCCATGCCCGCCCGGACACGAACGAACGATGCCAGTGCTGGCGGTCGACGACCTGATCAATGTGAGCGATGATCCCAGCCAGCTTGGCCCCGAACCGGAGGCCATGCGAATCGGCCAGTGGGGCTCTGCTGCTCGGACGCTCGGGATTGCCTTGGCTTGGTGTGCCTGGCGTACGTTCTCGTCTTCCAGTACCGACTCCGTGCTCATGGGGTCTGCGCCGCTAACGCGTGTGCTATGGATGCTTCGCTGGTTCTCGCCGAGCCCATGAGATCGTCGAGTATGTCAGCGGGAATTGTTCCGCGTCCCAGGCCGGAGGCCCGGACGATGTCGGTCAGTGCCCGGGAGTTCCCAGGGGCAGTATGCGTATGGCACGTCTGGTGTGACAGTGCGGCGTGAGCGGCGTAGGCGTCGGTGGATTCCAGGGCATCGCGGACGATCACGTTGGCGATCTGCGGGGTTTCGTCGACGTCAGCGGCAAGATCGAGGACGCAGAGTCCGAGACGTACCCGGAAGACGGTGTGCTCAGGTGCCGGTTCGAGCCGCAGATAGTGGTCCACCATCTCGGTGATGTCGGGGTCGGCTTGGGGGTCGGCCAGTCTGCGGCACAGGATGGCCAGGCAGGCGGCGACTGCTTCCTCCCACGCGGTGGGGGTGAGGGTGTGGGCCAGCATGCTGCGGGCGGCGTCGAAGTCGTGATCTGCGGCGTGGGTGAGGATCGCGACTTGGCGGCCGTCCAGAAGTCGTTCGCCGATGCCGTGGTGCTGCTGGGCGTGGGAGAGTGCCTGGGCCCATCGGCCTGCCCGGGTCAGGGCCCGGGTGCCGTCGGAGAGCAGGACCGACCACAGCCATCGGATGACTTCACGGTGATCGTCACCAGGGCCGATGAGGTGACCGACACGGACCTTCCTTCCGTCGATCACGGCATCCATATCCATCTGGGATGTGACCGCTTCGAACAAGGCCGCGAGCAGTTGGTATGCGGTGGTGCCGGCTCCGTCGCGGATGAGCAGACGGCCGAGGTTGATCAGAGGCTGCAAGGCCAGTTTCGCCGTCGCGGCGTCGAGAGACCGGGCGGTGCGGAAGATCTCGAACTGCCGCCAGCACAGGTTCCGGGCGAGACCGGGTAGGCCGCAATCACTGAGGATCAACGCGGTCAGGTTGTGTGCCTCGCCCGCGCGGACGAGCGATTCATCGGTGCGCTGGGCGGCCAGGTCGGCCAGGTGGCGGACGCGGGCGACACGGACCTCCAGCGCCCGGCATACCGGCTTGGTGTGCGGAACCAGCGGGAACCGCTGCGCCATCATGGCGTGCAGGTCCAACGCTGACCTGGTCTGGTCGGGTCCGGTCTTGCTCACCTTGCTCGTGCCTCCCTGATTCCGGGGCGCCCGCGGAGGTCCGGAGGAGCCAGGGCATCTGGCTCATGGTTGACCGGCCTCCTGCCCTGGGTTGGTGAGTCAGCGGTCTGGATGGTCACCGGGAGTCGCTCACCAGGTGATGGTGATCGACGTGTGTGGTCGCGCGATGTGTGTCCCGGTGCTACTGGGATCGCTGGGGTTGCCAGCCCGGTGGGCGGTGATGGTGGGTTGGCTGGGTCGCTGGTGGTCCCAGTGGTGGAGCAGGTCGGTGGTGTGGACGGTGAGTGTGGCACTGTCGGGACCGTGGGCGATGACGCCGAGTTCGTTGACGTCCTCGGTGAGCTTCCGGGCTGCGAGGTAGGCGAGGGTGCCCCCGTCGTAGAGAGCTGCGCCGGCCCAGCGCCGGGCGGGGTCGGCCAGGCCGCTGGCGCGGGCCGGTGCTCCGACCGAGAGACGGGCGAAGTTGCCGGTGGTGGTGGCCAGCCACAGGTCGAGGTGTTCGGCGGGTTCGTCGTGGCGGACGTGGATGCCGGTCCAGTGCTGCTGTGGGGGGTGGGTGAGGGTGTGGGCGAGCGCGGCGTGGTCGGGCAGGTCGGCGGCGTCGAGGTTGAGCACGACGTCCTCGGCCAGGCGCACGTGGTGGTCGGGGCGTTCGGCGGCGCCGCGCAGGGGGACGAAGCCGCAGACCGCCGCTGAGGTGCTGAGCATCTGGTCGGGCTGGTGCCGGTCGAAGGCCAGTGCCCGGGTCAGGCCACTGCCATGCAGGCGCAGCGGCACCACGAGCCGCCCGCCTATGGTGAGCTGGTCCCACCATGCGGGGACCAGGTCCCACGTCCCGGCGGTGACGATGATCCGCTCGTAGGGGGCGCCGGGCGGGTACCCGGCGGCGCCGTCGCCGCAGATGACCGTCACCTGGGGGTAGCCGGCCGCGTCCAGGTTCTTGGCGGCACCGACGGCTAGGTCGTCGTCCAGTTCGAGGGTGAGGACCGTGCCGGTCGGGCCGACGAGCTCAGCCAGCAGGGCCGCGTTGATGCCGGTGGCCGCGCCGATCTCCAGCACCCGCTGGCCGGGCTGGGTGGCGAGCTGTTCGAGCATGGTGGCGACCAGTTTGGGGCTCGACGCCGAGGACACGGAGCTACCCTCGGCGGTGCGCCGGGTAACCACCGGATTGCGTCCATAGGCAACGTCGAGGTCGACCCCGGGCAGGAACAGGTGCCGAGGCACGGTACGAAACGCAGTTTCAACCTGCGGGGTACGAAACGTTCCCCAACTCTTGACGTAATCGGCCAGGTCAGCGCGCAGCTTCTCGGCGCCGGCGGTGGTGTCGGGGTTTGGGCTGATCATCGGGCTGAGGGTAGCCGGGTCGGTACCGCTGGTCGGGTGGGCGGGCGTCGTGTCCGGGGTGGTAGATGCTGCGCCGAAGATGATCCGGCTGGCTGTGGCGGCGAGCACGTACTGGTCGCGGGAGGCAATGCCGTGCCGGTTGAACAGGAACAGCAGGTGCTGGGTGAGCACGCCGCGCAGTCCACGCGTGAGGGTGCCGCGTGCCGCCAGTTCGGCGAGGCGCTGTCCGGCGTGTTCGACCGCCTCGGCCCAGTTGGGCGCGGTGCGCAGCGGGCTGGCGGCGGTGTCCGTCGTGGCCGTGATGAGCCGGTGCACTGCGGCGGTAGTCGACGGTGACGGGTCGGCCACTCCCGACGCTGGGGTGCGGTGCGTGGCGAGCTGTATCCAGCAGTCGCCCTGCTCGGACCAATCCAGTCCGGCGGCGCGCATCAGGCGGGTGGCCAGGATGACGGCCAGTTCGCGGCGGTGGTCCTGGTCGGCGTGGGCGAGGTGCTCCAGCAGGTGGCGGCTGTCAGCGTGAAAGAGATCGTGAGCGATGTCCAGGGCTGCGGCGCCGCCGAACGCGTGGGTCTCGGGCTCGTAGATGGTCTGCGAGCAGCTGCGGATCGCCTCCTGTCCCCTCAGCGCAGTGGTGGTCTGATCGAGGAACGCCGGAGTTGCCGGTCGCAGCCGCACGCGCCAGGTGTCGCCTTTGCGGACGAACCACCAGGCCGTGAGGATCCCGGCGTCCTCGGCGTCGGTGAGCAGCGGCCGCAGAAAGGTGAGGGCCATCTGTTCGGCGGCCTGCCAGTGCTCGCAGGTGAGGTTGAGCTGGCCCCATCCGGTGGTCGTGGTCGGTTCGGTCATGTCAGGTCCTGTCGGTTCCGGGCTGCCGGGTGATGGTGGTCAGTTGATGAGCAGGCAGGCTGGCCAGCTGCTGGGCGTTGCGGCGGTGATGGCGTGCAGGGTGAGGGCGACCCCGGCGTGGCCTTGGATGAGACCGGGTAGCGGGCTGGTGATGTCCTCCTCGGCGTGCTCGATCAGGGCGCCCAGCAGGTGGGGTAGGTAGGCGTCGAGGTCGGTGGTGGCGTCGGCTGCGGCGTACCAGACGGTGGCTGCTAGGCCCGCCCGGCCGTGGCAGAGGTGGGGGTCGACGACCCGGGCGAGCTGGGCCGGGTCGGCCAGGCATGCGGTGAGGGCTTGTTCGGCGGCGGCCTGACGGGCATGGTCGCCGCGGGCGAGGGCGGCGAGTTGCTGGGCGCGGGCCAGTCCGGGAGTGCCGTAGCACCAGGACGGTCGGGCCGGCCTAGGTTGGGACGGAAGTCCGGTGCGCAGGTCGGCGAGGGTGATGCGTTCGGGCCACCATTCTCCTGCGGGGGTCTGCTGTCGCCAGGTGTCTAACCAGTGGCAGATCCGGTCGATGGCCTCAGCGTGCCCGGCGACGGTGACGCCGTGTCGCATCGCCAGTGCGAGCAGGGCCAGTGGGCCGCTGATGCCGTGGGCCATGCCGAGGTCGGCGTGCCCGCCGTGTAATTCTGGTTGGCTGGCGGGGGCGTGGTTGGTCCACCAGCCTGGTACGCCGGGACCGGCGCTGTCGTGGGCGGGTACTGGTTCGGTGAGCCGGACCAGGTAGTCCAGCACTCGGCGGACGAGGTCGCCGTCCGGGTCGTGGTGCAGCAGGTGCGCGCCGAGTCCAGTCAGGCCGCGAACCAGGTCGAACTCCGAGCGCGACGGGCGGGCTGCTGCCGCCATGCGGGCCCGGGCGTCGCGCAGGCGTGCCTGCACCAGGTCGGCGACGGCGGTGTCCAGCCGGGTCATGGTCTGCTGGTAGCGCTGCGGTGCACTGGTGGCGACGGCGAACGCGACGGCCGGGGCACCGAACCACAACCCGGCGCCGGGTCCGACGCTGAGGCCGTCGACCACGGCGCGGGCCAGCCAGGCGTGGACCCGCTCGTGGCCGCCGTGTCCGGCCTGGGCGCGTACGGCGTGCAGGATCGCGACACCGGCTGCTCCCTTGGACAGCGATTGGTGGTGCCAGCACGGGTTGTTGCCATCGCCGCCGTCGAGCCAGGGCGGGACGGCCAAGGCGGTGCTCAGGTCGTTGGCTACCGCCTCGGCGGCGCGCAACGGGAGACCACGGGTGGTTGCCGTCATGAGGTGCCTTCCGGGGCGGGGGTGTGGCGTGCGGTGTACGTCAGGGCGATCGAGCGGGCGAGTCGATGCGTGCGTGCTTCGGCGTCCGGGTCGATGCCGTGGGCACGAATGTGGTGCAGGTGCAGCAGCGACACCGCCACCGCAGCGGGAGTCGCACGACCGGCGTGCTCGGCGAGGCAACGGGCGTAGGCGCTGGCCGTCTGACGGCGCGTCCGCCACGCAGCCACGACGCCAGAGCCGCCCGGGACGGCTGGCAGTGTCGGGCTGGGCGAATCGAGGTCGGCGAGGGTGACCGCCTGCCGCAGCACGTCTCGGTCGCGGATCCCCACCTTGGCGGCAAGGTCGGCGTGCTCGATAAGCCAGTGCATCCCGGCGGGCCGGCTACCCAACAGGGCACAGGTCAAATCGGCCAGGCTCACCGCAGTCAGCGCGTAGGGATGCACACCGCGCGTTCCAGCCAGCGCGGCGAGCTGAGCCACGGCCGCGGTCGAGTCGGCGGCGAACAGTGCCTCGGCGGCGGCCATCGCAGCACCGCCCCCATACCGAGCGATCTCCGGACGGTAGGTGTCCAGGGTCAGGTCCCCGACCAGGCCGCACCGGCGCAGGTCGGCCGCCCACCCCCCGACTCGGGCGGCGCTCGTGCCGTAGTCCGGGGTGCGCAGGCGGATCCGCAGGTGCGGTGCCGGGTCCCGGTAACGCACGAACCACCACAGTGGCGTCTCGTTCCAGCTGGCCAGCAGGGCGGGCAGGTGGTCGGTGAGGATTGTGTCGAAGGTGCCCGGATTGCCGTAGAGCTTGGCGTAGAGCACCGGTGAGCCTGGCATGAGGCCGTGCTCGGGACCGATCAGCGGCAGCGGCCCCGGACGGCTCACTACGGTCGGGACAGCCGCCGGTGCTGCGGTGCTGGCCATCGGGATGACCACCTCGTGGGCGCGGCCGTGGCACCATCCGTGATCGGCGGCGGTTGGTGCCTCGGTCAGGGTTACCGGCTCCGCGGCGGTGTCCAGGTGTGCGCGCAGCAGCGCCAGGTCCATCGGCTCGTCGAGGTGCAGCCGCAACCGCCGGTCTGCCGTGCCGACGAACACGCTGGCAGGCAAGCGTAGCTGCCGCCGCAGCACCGCCATAGCGGCCTCCCACTCCCGCCGTGGTGCGACGGGGCCGGGCAGTGCACCGATCGGGATCCGCCACAGGGCCGGAGTCAGGATGCTGCGCCGGAAAAGCAGCCGGGGCCGAAACGGCAGACAGGCGGCGGCGCCCCAGTCGAACAGCGCCACCGGAGCACAGGTGGCCTGGGGAATCTCGACCAGCAGCCGCACCAACGGTGGCATGGTGTGCCGAGCAGCCGCACAGGTCAGCGTGGGCTCCACGACGCACCGCCGCGACAACGACAGCACGTACATCCGGTGGTGGTCAGCGGTGACCGCGAGGTCTGACACCCTGATCTGGTCGGCGTGCCCGTCTCGGTGCTCGGCCACACAGATCACGGCTGGCAATACCTGCGGTACCCGGGTGACGTTCTCCACCCGGGGATGATGCGGCGGAAAGGACACCTGGGCGGCCAGCGCACCGTCCACCCCGAGCGGCAGTGCGCCGTACTGGCCGATGATCCGCTGCCGATCCTGGCCGGGCAACAGCTGCAGGAACCGGCCACTCGTGGCTATCGCGCTGTGGCCGATCCCGGTCACTACCACCGTGAAGTCGCCGCCATCCAGCGCCGCCGTCGTGGCCGCTCGGATCTCGATGCATAGGTCCAGATGCGGTGCGGGCCGCAGCCCGCCGACCTCGCCGCCAGCGAGGGCCTCGATGACGTCGTCGTCGAGCATGACCTCCGCCGCGCCGTCCAGCGCCGCTTGCTGCGCCAACGCCAGCAGACGCTCCTCTCGCCCCGACCACCCCGTAGCCATGCCAGTGCGGTCCGGATCGGCGTAGTGACAGGGAAACCCGAGACCGGCCGTAAGATCCACGAGCTGCGTCACCGGGACGACGGCGCTGGGACCGTACCGGTCAAAGGAACCTCCCGTGATACTCCCGCCACCCCGCAACACCCGTCGGGGCAGCGCTCAGCCGCAGCAACGCCCCCGCAGCCGACGCAGCTTCGACCGCGACCTGCTCAGGCAGGACCACCGTGTCGCCCAGCCGCAGATCCACCACCAGTGGCTGCGTGGCGGTATCGGACAGCGCTCGCATTCGCTCCACCGTCACCGCAGGTGCACGTTGCTCCGTCAGGGGACTCGCCGGGCGGTCGGTCACTCGCAGATCAGCCTGGATGGCGCGCAGCTCACCAATCAGCGCCGCGACCTGCGGCACCGTGGACGCGTCCAGGTCCTGCAGCGCTGCCACCACGTGACCAAGCCCGTCAACTGCGGTCAGCGGCGGCCGGAGACTGGTGATCAGGACGCCCTGAGCGACCAACTCAGCCACCAGGGCATCCACCGTCTGCCGCTCGGCGTGGGGGAACTCGGCAGCAAGTTTGTCGACTAGGTCGCCAACCAAGATTGGTGAACCGGCCGAGGACTGGACTATCCGGACCGGTGGTGTATGCCGCACCGACACCTCGACTGGCCCGTGGTGGCCGAGTTCGCTGGCGTGCGGCTGCCAGGTCACGACCAGCCGGTCACCGCGCACCACCGCCAGCTCGTTCACCGCGACCCGCAGACGACACCGCAGCGCGGGATCCGACTCCAACCGGGCGATCACCGAGGCCAGCCACCCGGCGTCAGGGCGGACCAACCGGTGATGGGCTTGGCTCCCTCGACTCACCGCGACCGTGCCAAACCGGATCGGCGCCACACCGGCGAACAGCCCAAACGGCGTCGCCCGCCCCCGCATCCGCACCAGGTACCGAGCCAGCGACACCGCCATGCGCCGCACCCGAGCAGCATCCGGCCACACCCCGGCGCGGGCCTCTTCCACCCGGCTGGCCAGCACCGGACTGGCCACCCCAATCGCCTCCGCTACCCCGCTCTGCGCCCAGACCCGCTCGATCCAGCTACACCACGGCTCGACGCCGGCGTCGATGTCCAAGTCCGGCCAGGGCCGGGGAACCCCCTCACCGGTGCTCACGCTCGCACGCCACAGCGCCGCATCGACGTGCTGGTACCACTCACGCACCGTCACCAAGGATCACCACCCTCCCGTAGCCGCTCAGTGCCCCTGCGGTCCGTCTCCGGCGCACCGCCCAGCCGGAGAC
>JBOHFT010000194.1:0-8476 GCA_050699815.1 Pseudonocardiaceae bacterium
CTACCAACGCGCTCTCGACCAACTCACCCAACAGGCCGGATTCGCCGCATAACCCAAACTTGACTCGATCATGCCGACTTCGTCGGCCACAGCCCTCTAGCGTGAGGATCCGCTCGACGGCGAGCGCATCGACATGGCCGGTCTGCAAGCGCTTCTCGTCGAATTCGCCCAGCTGGTGCAGCCGGCCGAGCAACTCGTCGATCTTCCGGAGCTTCGGCTGCACCGCCCGCCAGTCGAGCCGCCGGGGAGTCATCCGGCCAGCAGCTCCAGGTTGAGTCTGCGCATCGGGTCGGTCTCGACTCGCTCGCCGATCGCCGCCATCTGGGCGTTGGCCAGCGCAGCCGGCTCACTCTCGTACAGAGGTATTGAACCCACGAGTGCGCGCTCCCTGATAAGCGGCCCACCGCGATTGAGATGGACAAGATCGACTTGCTGTGTCCCGGTGAGCTCGATCAGCTCGAATGTCGCCGCCGCAGTGTCCATCCGGTGGTCGTGCTCAGTCAAGACACCGACGTCCAGGTCGCGAGCCTGGGGCTCTCCCCGGGCGGCACTACCGAAGACGGTGAGCACCCGCACGTGATGTCGTAAGCAGAATGCGTCGAGCCCACCCGACTCGGCGGCTGACCGGAGCCGAGCCAGACCTGCTGCCGGACTCGCCATGTGACCATCATGGCAGGCCCACCCGCTTCCACGCGGTGCGGCTCGCTCAACAGGCTCTCAGGTCCGCCGCCTGGCCGACGCCGCGGGGCTGTTGCATCTGTGGAGGGCGAGGTTGGGCAGGCTGTGCTGATGCGCCGTCGCCCTCGTCGAGTTCCGTCACCGCAGTCCGGGTTCGCGGGCTTCCGCTTCCCTCCGGATGTGATCATGGTCGCGGTGCGGTGGTACCCGCGCTACAACCTGTCCTATCGCGACGTCGAGGAGCTGTTGGTCGAACGCGGCATCATGGTTGATCACGTGACCATCTACCGGTGGGTGCAGCGTTTCACTCCGCTGCTGATCGATGCAGCACGACCCTGTCGGCACGCGCCGGGTGATCGCTGGTTCGTCGATGAAACCTATGTCAAGATCGCCGGGCAGTAGGTCTATCTGGTGTGTCCTGGAAGCTGCGATGGACTTGCCGGTGAGAGTCCGGCCGGGGTAGCGGCCAAGCGGCCCCGTAGCTGGTGGCCGGCGGAAGGAGAGATCCGACTGTCGAAGCGCCATGACAAAGTCGCCGTGGGCGGCGAGCAAGTGGTCGGTCCGTACGAACGGGTGCCGAGCCCGGCAGATAGGGGTGAAGGCCATGGACGGTGTGAAGACCGTGGATGTGCAGCACGAGAGACCCGTCGGCGTACTGGGAGCGGAACGATCACACAGCCCATCGTGGAACAGGAGAGATCCGTCTCGACACCGGCAGCACGGGCCCGGCGGGTGCCGTCGTCGGGTGCTCCGGTAACACAAAACCTATCAGCGTGGCCCGCGAAATGGTGGAGTGTCGAGCGGAAGTCGGAGGAGGGAGTAGTAGCGAGGATCGGCGTGGACAACACAACCCGCCGTAGCGAAGGACCTCTAACCGGGCGCTGCCCCATCCCGACGGGCATGCGCCCGGGAGCCGCCTCAGCGCTCTCATGCCAGAGCCCACCCGTCACATGGAGACTTATCGCTGTCCCAGGTGCCCTCCCCACAGCGATAAGTCTCCATATCGCGGTGCGTCGCGGGCGCGACTGCGGGCACCTGGGTTTCTGTCGTGCACGGGGTGCAGCAACGGCACGCGCCTGGCCATCGCTGTGGAGTCGACTCACATCTCACAGTTGACTCGAGAGTGACGGCTGGGCCGCTTAAGCCCGCTAGCTGGGTGCGCGACCGCAACGGCCAAGACGGAATCTACCCGTCGAGGAGCCCCGTGAGTCGCTGGGACCGGTGGCCAACCCGGGTGGCGTCGGGGAATGCGGCCGGTCGACTGTCCAGGGGAAAGCCGGAGGGTGTGGCTCTGCTGCAGTGATGTGAGAGTTAGGCTGTGAGATCGAGTTCTTGGTGGCGGTCGGGGTGGTTGCGGCGTAGTTCCTGTTGCTGGTGGTATTGCCGGTACTCGTCGGGGTCGCCGTTGGCGATGACGGCGCGGAGCCGGCGGATGGCTTGGGCTCCGGGGGTGCTCCAGCGGGCGCTGGTGATGTCCATCGGGTCCTTGATCAGAAACCGTGCTGCGCCCTCGATGATGCCGGTGGCGATCTGCCAGCTGCTGGCCAGGGTGGTGGCGTAGTCCAGGCAGGGGGCCTTGCGGGTGAGGCAGGTGGCGGCGTCGCTGGCGCTGGCGCGTTCGCGGCCGCGGAAGCCGGCTTCGTTGGCCTGGTGGCGGATGGTGGTGGCGGCGTCGGCCGCGCGGCCGGTCAGGATGGTGTGGGCCTGGTCGGCGGCCCACCCCCCGGCGTCACGGTCGCCGGGGTAGGAGAACGTCCAGGCGGCCTTGCATAAGTAGTCGGGGACGTGCACGAAATCGATCACGATTGGAAAGGGGGTATCATAGCAGTTTTAAAAACTGCTATGATGAGGATCTGTCGCTACGACCGTTTGAGCCCAAGGAAGCCTTCGCCGACTACTTGACAAGCTCAATTTCTTCCACCGGCTGGCACCGCCGTCTCCAGGCAATGGAGCCTGCGGAACCCTCTTTCGATCCTGCCGCCAGAATGGACAGGATCCACTCACCGGCTGCTCCTTTTTGATCTTTCTTGTTCGAAGGCTGTAAGCGCCAGACCGGCGGGGCGACACCCCGGGGTCGGGGGCACTGGCCTGTCCCTGCACACCGCAGCCAGTGCGGGGCGGTTGCGGTGGTTCCTGACGGGGAGGCAGTGCTCACTCCGGTTTTCCCCCGGGGTGTCTGTCTATGGAGTTAGCGTACTGCGGGTGCCCACGCGGCCGTGGCGTCGGCGCGCATGCGCGGGGTCTCGGTCGTTTGGTTATCGTGTGCGTCGCGAGTGGCAATAGCGGCTAGTGTGTTGTGACAGTCGCGGTGTTCGGGTATGACGTGCACCGCGGTACGGTCATCGTTGTTGTCATCGTAAGCGGCTCGTTTGGCGTGGTGGCATTCATCCAGCCACGCCCGGACCGTTTCAATCGTCACAGGTCGGCCGAGCACGTTGTTGAGTATGTAAAGCCACAGCTGCTCAATCGGGCTACGGCGCGACCATCGGATGAGGTCGCGGATGCCGCATTCGTGTCGCCTAAACCGTAGGTGGAAGCGGCAGCGGCGTGAGGAACAGCGCCCGTACTCGTCGTAGTCGTGCTCGTGGTCTAGCCTTGCGGCTTGCGCGAGGAGTCTTAGCTCCCAAACCCCGGGCATAGTGCCGCAGCGCGTCGGCCAGTTCCTTTCTAGCTCGGCGGCCTGCTCATAGTAAGCATGTCGTGCTTTGTCGGCATCCGCGACGGCACGCACGGCCCTGTGTCTGCCCATAGTTAAAATACCCCAGGAGGAAGTATGAGACCCGAGTGGGCAGCGGTGGGGTGCACTGGTGTGGTGTTTGCGGGTGGTGTCCGCGACTCGACCGGGTCGTTGCAGCTCGGCAAGGTCGTCACCGCGATCACTAACGCGTCGAACGCTTGGCGGGATTCGAGGATCAGCGGGTTGGGGCTTGTGAGGTGTGGTGGGTCGTGATGGTCGAATGAATGCTCAGCCAGGTTGTCGAGCGCCTTGGCGACGAGTGTGCACACGACCGACAACGCGGATAGCTGTGCTGGTGTTGCGTAGTGTTCGGAAATGCCATCAACGACTGCGGGAACTGCACTGCGCAGCCTGGCCAGGATGTCGATGAGGAGGGCGTCACCCGCCGTGATGACGTGGGTAGGGTGCGTGCCGTCTAGCTCGGTCGGATTGGCCGCAGGCACGGCGGCGGTGTCTCTCAGCTGCGCGAGCGGGTCTGTCGTTTCGGGTTCTTCCACGTTCCCCCTCCGATCTTGGCCGATCTTGGCGGCCTGGCGGCGGGGGTGCCGTCCTCCGGCTTGTGGGCTCAGGCTCACGTACGTTCAGTAGGAGGCACTGCGCCCCGCCGCCAGGGCCGTGATCACCGTGACACCGACCCACCAGGGTCACCAGCGTGAGACACGTCCGAGGGGTCTCGGTGTCGCGCCATGTTTCTGGCCCCGTACGGTGCGGCCCGTGACGGTGCGCACAGATCACGAGGGGCCGGTATCGGGCCTGGTAGCGGCACGGATCAGGCTCGGTTCCCAGCTTGCCGGGTACCGGGCTGACTCGAAGGTGTCGCAAGAGCGGGTAGGGCAGGCGGCCGGGTGCAGCCGTCACCTGATCGGGCTGGTCGAACATGGCAAGCGTGCGCTGACCCCGCAGCGGTGGAGGCTCGTTGATGATTTCCTTGGTGCCCGGGGTGCGCTGGTGGCGGCGGCCGAGAAGGTCGCCCGGGCTGCGGAGGATGAGCGAAAGCGGCGGCGCGACGCGACGCGGCGGGCCCGGGCCGAGGCGGTGTTAGATGGTGTGGGTAGGCCCGGCGCGTCGGGTCAGTCGGGGTTGTGGGTGCCGACGGTGGATAAGCCGGTGGCCGAGCAGCTAGAGGAGTTGGCACGGGTGCTGAAGCGGTTGACGGACCTGGTCGGCCGCCGGGACGCTATCGCGCTGGGCGGTCAGGTCCTGGCGGCGGTCGGTGTGGCCGGGCTCGATGAGGACGAGATTATCCGGATTGCGCATGCGGTGGCGGCGCCGGGCCGGGTGGATAACGCGACGGTGACGCACCTGCGGCACACGCTGAGGACATCTCAGGCGCTAGAGGACCAGTTAGGCCCGCAGGAGGTCATCGCGGCGGTCATGGCTCAGTTGAGCCTCGTCCGCGGGCTGCTCGAGGGTGGTGTGCCTGATGTGTATTACCGGCCGTTGCAGGAGATGGCGGCGAGGATAGCGGCGGTGCTGGGCGGGTACTATGTTAATCTGCTCGATTACGAGCGGGCGCGGATCTGTTTTCGGTACGCCCGCAGAAAAGCTCATGTAGCGCAGTCGCCGGCGTGTGGCGCGCAAGCGGCCGCTAAGCTGACATGGTCGCATTTCCTGGCGGGGGATGTCGTGTCCGCGCTGGACTGCGCGCAGGTCACGCTGGGGCTGGGGTCGCAAACGCCTGATCTGAGGGTGAAGGCGTTCAGCGCGGAGATGGCCGCTGCTGCTTACGCGGCCAATGGCCAGCACCGCGATTGCATGCGATTGCACGACCGCGCCAAGGATCTCTTAGCGCGGGCCGGTGATGCGGACTCGGCGGATCCGTTGTATTGGCTGTCCGACGGCATCTTTGATGGCCAGCAGGCCAGGTATCTGTTGGCGTTGCACAGGCCGAAAGACGCGCTCGGCGCGGTGATGTACGCGCTGGACGGGATTCCTGAGTCCTACGTACAGTTGCGGGGGTTTAGCCGGGTCATACGTGGCCGGGCGATGCTGGCCACCCAGGAGATCGACTCGGCAGCGCACGAACTGGCCGAAGCCATCAGCGTGGCTCATCTTGCGCCGCGTCTGGCCGCTGATCTGCTGGCCGCCCGCACCGAGCTGCAACGGTGGCGACAGCGCGACAGCGTGCGAGCGCTCGACGAGCAGCTCGCGGCATCCGGTATGTGGATTCCCGCGCCGAGTCGGCAGCGCCACGACCCACGGTGAGCCGAGGTCACCGCCGAGCAGCACACGCCGTAACCGTTTCGCTGCACCTTGTTCTGCCGTGCGTGCAGTCGCTACTGTCTGGGGTCGAGATTGGTCTGGGGGCGGAGCCGCCGGGCGATAGGAGGGTAGGCGTCGAGCCAGCCGCGGAGCACCGTCAAGTCGATGCCAACGGCGCGGGCCAGCTGGCTCCGCCCTCTCGGTACACCCGGCAGGCGTCAACGACGCGCTCGACCGCGAGGTCGTGATCGTCGGCCGCGGCGAGTGCAACGCTGTTTCCCAGCCGGCGGAGGGCGCTGACCTGTGAGGCGTTGAGTGTGCGGGCGTTGCGTGGCATGGCGGGCTACGCGTCAATGCCGCCCATGCTGGCAGGCGTGTCGTCGGCGAAGGCTCGGATGATCGGGCCGAGGAGTCGGATGCGGTCGTCGCGGTTCGACGCGAGGATGCGAAGGAGCGCGCGGGTGTCTCGGCGTTCGGCGGCAGATGCCTGCTCAACGGCCGTGGCCGCGGTCTCCTCGATCCTGTTAAGGGTGTCCCCAGTCTCGGTCTCACTGCCGGTCAGTGCGCTGATCAATGCGACCGTCAGCGGTCCAGCGAAGGGGTGCTCGGTCAGGTGCGGTACCGCGAACCACAGCTCGGTCAGCAGGCCGGCATCAGCCGAGCGGGCCGCCCTGAGCAGCAGGTCGCGGGCGTCGGTCGGGTCGAGGATGGCGTCGTAGATGTCACTGGCCGGGAGGTGAGCGACAAGGCGGAGTATCGCAAGATGCTGGCGTACGACCGAGTCACCGCCCAGCTGTTCGAGCGCTGCCGTGATTTGTGGCTCGCTGGCAAGCTGGGGATGTTCGGCAAGGAAGCGCTGCGAAGCGTTCCAGGTAGGAGTGTCGATCCACTCGCGCAGCAGCGACATGGCCGCATCGACGTCGGCCAACTCGGCGAAGACTAGCTCTGGCCCTCGTATGTCGAGGTCAGCGAGGGTGGCGGCCAGCTCCTGAAGGGTGAGATTGTCACAGTGCAGTGCGGTCAGTGCGGCGACCGCCGAGCGATCAACATTGGCGGCGGGGCCGGTGAGGATCTGCCTGCGCTGCGCCCAGGTTTGTGCCGAGATCCACTCATTCGCTACGTCGATGAGGCTGTCGGGAATGGGGGTGGTCGCCCACGGGGGGAATTCCGCCACCGGCACAGCTGACCTGTCGATGTCGGCGAGCATGGAACGGATTCGCTGCCGCGCCCGCGCGAGCGCCTGTGGATGGTCGGCGACCTGGGCCGAATCGACGGTCTGCGCCGCCAGCCGGAGATCCGAGACCGCACGGTCGGTGTCGCCAGCGCGCAGCTGCCTTTGGCCTCGGAAGGACATCAACTCAGCCCGGGTCGCGGGGAACAGGCCGGACCAGGCCTGCTCCCACACGGCTGTAGCCTGTGCCCTGTCCCCCACCTCCGCGTACCGGTCGGACAGGTTGTTCAACGACATGGCGAGGTCGGGCAGGAACGCCGCCGGGTTGGCCGCGGCCAGCTCACGGCAGATGGCGACGGCCTCGCTGACCGACGCCAGCGCCGCAGCCCGATCCCCCACCCCCGACTGCCGGACCGACAGGTTATTCAACGCGGCGGCAGCCCGGAAACGGACGTCCTCGTCGTCTCCGGCCTGGGGCCGGGGCGGTCGGGTCCGGGTCGCCGCGATGAGAGCGAGGGTCCGCAGCGCTCCGTGACCGGGCGGGATGCCATGGGCGAGGTCCTCCAGCGGGAGCGAGGTGTCGTCGCGGTCGGCGAGCTGTTCGAGCGGGCCGACGAACGGGCCGCCCTGGGTGAGCACCACCGCCAACGCGTCGGTCCACAGCCGCGGCGCCTGGCGCAGGACAGCGGCGGCGAGATTGCGTGCGATCGCGGGGTCGGTGTCGGCTGCCCTCGTGAGGTTCTGCACCACGCGTCTGGGGTCGATGTGCGGGCCTGAGCCGTCGCCGGCCAGCAGGTCGATGCAGCGCAGGAAAAAGCCGTCGGGGGAGAAGGTCGTGGTGATGAGATGGTCGGCCAGCGGGTCAGGCCGCAGCGCAAGAACGCCTTCCGCGGTGTCGGTGAGGTAGCGCCCCAGCATCTCAGACACCTCGCCGACCGCCAGGCTGGTGTGCCCGGTGAGCTCGACCGCCCGCAGTGCGGCATCGACGGTGGCTGGTGGGGGCGACAGCAGGCTGATCGCAGCAGCAGCCAGGCGCAGGGCTTTCACTGGCGCCTTACGGCCGAAGTGGGAACGCAGGTTATCGTTCCAGTTCTCGAACTCGCGGCAGAGAATGGCCTCGTACAGGGAGGCACGGTCAGCGGGCAGGCCACCGGTGGGGGCGTGGGCGGCGAGCCAGCCGAGCATGACCACATCGAGGGTGGTCCACCGGTTGCTCTCCGGCGGCAGGGGTGGTGGCAGGTCCGGCGCGCCGGTGGAGGGCGAGAACCGCCGGTAGGCCCTACGGTAGACGGCCTCGACATGGGGGTGGCGGGGCTCGAGCCGGGTCGGTGGGAACTCAAGGATCCGGACACCGGCCTTGCCTAGCTGGGTGCCAAGCGCGGTGTGCCAGTCCCCAGCGTGCCGGGCGGTCAGGAGCACCACGGTCCGGTTGCGACGCGCGGTGAGCGCGGTGAACACCGTGGCCAGCGTCGCCGGGTCGGCGGCCTCCACGTAGTCGACGACGAGCAGGACGGGGCCGACGACACCGGCCAGCCACGCCACGTCCCTGAGGCCAGCCTTCGGCCGGGACAGATCCCGGCGGAGGAAGCCCGCGTACCACCGCTCGTCGGCGGCAAGCTGGTGGGCGAGTTGGGCCGCGAGGCGCGTCTTGCCGGCCCCGCCGACACCGTGCAGCACGGCCACCCGGG
>JBOHFT010000195.1:0-8465 GCA_050699815.1 Pseudonocardiaceae bacterium
AGCCGCTGGAAAGCCGCGCTCAACGCCTTCGAGATCACCTCCGGCGGACGCCTGCCCGCCGGACGGAACTAAGATCCAAACAAGATCCAAAACAAGATCCAGTTACACCGTTCACTTGACAGACCCGCTGCGGTGGACGCACTTGCCCCAATGATGGCCGCCTGCACCTGCTGCAACCCGCCCAGATCCTCCGTGCCGCCGCTGGGGACGTGCGGGCGCTGTGATGAGTGCGGGCGCTGTGATGAGTGACGATCGGGTCGACCCTGCGCTGTACCAGAGTGATGATATGCGGAAGATCTTGACCGGGTGGGATATCGCGGCGTTGTACCGGGTGCTCAATGATGCCGGGCTCAGCCAGCGGCAGATCGCGGCCCGTACCGGGCAGCAGCAGTCCGAGGTGGGTGAGATCCTGTCCGGTCGTCGTGTGGTCGAGAACCACCGGGTGTTGCGGCGCATCGTCGGGGGTCTGGGCGTCGCGCCGGAGATGATGGGTCTGTCCTGGTGGGGCCCGCACGGCACTTATCACGGGCCGGATGGCGGTTACCCTGAGGGCGGCACGGTCACCGGCACCCCGGAGGGGATGAGCGCGGACATGTTCCGTCGGCACCTGCTTGCGTTGGGCGGGGTGGCCTTGGCGGGTCAGCCGGTCCGGTATCTGGGGGAGCTGATGGAGCTGCCCGGCGCCGCGCCGGGGCAGGTGCCGTTGCCGTCGTGGATCTCCGCGGTCCATGTGACGAAGGTGCACGAGCTGCGCCGGCGGCTCACCGACCTCAGCCGCACCTATGGGTCGGACCCGGAGATGAGCGGTGCTGCGGTGCGGTGGGCGCAGCGGCTGCTGGGCGTGCCGGGTGCCGAGCCGGTCACCCGGGCATTGCTGGTGGCGGTGGTGGAGCTGCAGATTCAGGCCGGGTGGGCCGGGTTCGACGCCGGTCTCTACGAGCAGGCTATGTACCACTGGGCGGGTGCGTTGGAGCTGGCGACGCAGGCCGGGGACGCCTACCTGCAGGCCCTGGCCTTGGCCTATGCCGGGCTGGCCACTGTGGAGCACGGTCATCCTCAGGACGGGCTGAAGCTGCTTCAGTGCGCACAGGTCAAGTCGTGGGACATCTCGGCTGGCGACGAGCGTGCGGTGGCGCCCGGGGTGGGCACGCGGGCGGCCGTGGAAGCGTGCACGCTCGCGGACTCGGCTACGGCGTTGGATCTTCTCGGTGCTCGGGAGGCCGCCGATCGGGCGTTGGGCGAGTCGCGGCAGCTGTGGACACCCGGCCGCACGGATGCCAGCGGTGATCTGGACCAGGTGGGTACGTTGCTGCAGCTGTCCCGCGGGCGGCTGGACGCCGCGGAGCAGTTCGCCACGGCATCGGTGCGGCGCTGGGAGAGCGTCAGCAACCGGCGCGCCAGCACCGTTGCCAGTATTCTGCTGGCCACCGTGCATGTCCGGGCCGGTGAACACGACGGCCTGCAACTGGCCCACAGTGCCCTCGCCACGGTGACCAAGCTCAGCTCCATACGAGCCCGCCGGCAGTACCTCACCCCGTTGGCCATCGCCCTGGAGGCCCGCAAGGGTGACGACGCCCAGCACCTGGCCCGGATGACCCGCCAGATCATCACCACCCGGGCCTGACCCACCACGTTTTACGAGCCCTTAGCTCGGCGGGCCGAATCTCCTGTCCCGCCAGCTCAGCCGGTACTTCGTGGCCTCGACCGGTGGCAGGTGGGGATCACCCCGAGGGCCGTCCACCCCGGTACCGAGGCTGTCCCCATGGTGTGGCGGTGAGCTGGCACCGTTGTCGGTGCGTGGGGTCTCTGTCCGGGGACCGGTTCAGGCTCGAGGGTTGTGCTCGTGGACGGGGTGTGGGTCGGTGGCGTAGTGGCCGGGCCGCGCCACTGGTCGGTGATCGGAGTGGGGAGCTGGTGGTCGGCGGCGGTGCGGAACCAACCAGGTGTGCACGTGGTCGAGGTATAGGCCGGCCACAGCCACCCGGCGGCGGCGACGGCGTGCCAGGCGTGCGCCACGGCGAGGTAATGGGGCTTCCGCCGGTGCTCCAGGCATGATGGTGTTGGTTCGGGTTCGTTCAGAGTCGTCGTGGTAAGCACGTTCGTCTGGCTATTCGGCTATTCGGCTGGTAGCGGGTCGGATGGGGTGGGTAGCGGCCAGCGGTGCTCACTGTCGGGGTGGTCGTACCACACGTATTGCTTGGTGGCAGAAGCGGTGATGCCGAATCGGTCGGAGGACGGGCATCCTGCCTGCCGCCAGAACGTGTGAGCCTCCTCTACTCGGTCCCACAGCCGACGCGGGCCAGCCTGCCTGACCGGGAAGCCACCGGGAGTGCTGGTGGCGTAGGCCGAAGCGCGGGAACCGTCCGGCGCCCGGAGGTGAACGCCTGCCTGGCCGTCCTCGGTGGTCGGAATCCAGGTGACGTCCGGACAGTGCCACTGCACCACGAAACCGAATGCATTGCCGTACTGGAGCGCTAGCGGATCAACCTGACTGACTGACTCCACCGGCTCGTCGTCAGTGCTCCAGACCGAGGGACGCGGCGTGCGGGCCATGGTGTGCCGTAGCGGCATGAATGACCCGTAGCCGGGCAGGAAGTGCCCGACGGCCGTCCCGTCATCGTTCACAGCCAGCCGTACTATGTTGCCTCCAATCTGGCCGCGCACATCAACCATGATCATCCCGCCGGGGGTGACCTGAGTCAGCCAGGCGGAGGGAACGGTGGGCACCGAGCAGGTGGCGACGATCCGCTCATAGGGCGCCCCTTCGGAATAGCCTCGCGCCCCGTTGACTGTAGCTAACGTCGGGGTGTGGTCATTGGCTGCCAGCCGCTCAGCAGCCAGCTCTACCAGTTCCGGGTCGATGTCCACACTGGTGACCTGGTCGCTGCCGAGCCGCCCGCACAGCAGCGCGGCGTTGTAGCCGCTACCAGTGCCGATCTCCAATACGCGGCAGGTGTCGGTGATTTCCAGCGCCTCCAGCATGGTGAGCACCAGTGACGGCAAGGTGGACGAGCTCGTGAACACCGGATAAGTACCTGGGCGCAAGGTTCGCGAATATGGTAAATGCTCCACCTTTGTGATCAAGGTCTGGTCGCTGTAGACCGCGTCTAGCCATTCATCACGCCGCCGTGGGTCAATGCAGATCAGGCAAGGCGCGCCGAGTTCGGGGTAATAGCTGGGAACGTAGGGGTGTCGCAGGGTGCGCAAGAACACCTCACGCCATTGCGGGGTGCGCAATGCGCCATCCGCGGTGAGCTTCTCAGCCAGTTTTCGGAGCCGTGTTCGGACCAGCTTTTGCTCGTCCGGGCTAAGATCAGTGGGATAGCTCATTCGGTGGCCCCATTCGCGAGTAGATCAGCCAAGGCTGCGGTGATCGGCAAGCCCAACGCATCCTCTAGCCAGCCATATGCTCCGCATGGGTTGCATTCGAACATGATCCACTCTTCATCTGGCGTGACTGCGAAGTCGAATGCGCCAAACGATAAACCAAAAGTTTTCATAAACGACAGCATCCCGTTGATCACGGACTCTGGCGGTTCAACCACCGAGTAGGACAGGTTGTCGTAATCAGACCGGAAGTCCACCCGCGCGGCGTCTGATCCGGCATGAATCGCCGCGCCGAACACCCGGTTGCCCACCATGGTCACCCGCGCCTCGAATAATTTCGGCAGAAATGGTTGAAAAAAATGCAAGGTAGTATCGACTCCCGACAAGTCATCTAGCTCGGGCGGCTCAATCCGGCGGGTGTAGGCTGTCTGTAGCCGACCCGACTCCACCAGCAGTGCGGCGGCCAGCGTCTTTCCTGCTAGTGCCCCACCGACACTAGCAGCGAACTTCCGCACTCTGCTTGGCTTATTCGTCACCAGCGAATTGGGCACGCTCAGTCCGCAGCGACGGGCCACTTGGAGTTGACGCGGTTTGAGCGCGTCGGATTCCCGCGCCGGATAGTTAACCCACAACACGTCGAGGCTGGATAACACTCCCGCCAGTCCGCAGCGTGCTTCGGCGGTAGCGTGTCGTCTTTCAGGGCCGGATAATCCTTCTGGTAGCACGAAATGTGATGGATGGCGATACCATACTGATCGGATACTGCTGAGCAGAACCTCACGATAATCGGTGGCCAGGACTCCGTCCCACCCATTCGGACCGAGCTGAGCTTCCAAAGTCAATGTCTGCGGAAATGCTGCCAGATCGGTGCGGAACACCGGCACTCCCCGCTCGCCCAACGCCTCAACAACGCGATCAGTGGACGGATCGACTTCCCGGCCCAGGACTAGGACGGTCATGCTCAGTCGTTCTGGTGATCAGGCGCGAGCATCTCTTCAGGAGGAGGATTTTTGGGGTCCCCATCAGGGGTGGCAGATGTGCCTGGCGAGGGAGTGGCGCCTGGTTGGGTGTGTTTGAGCAGCGGAACCAGCGAGCCGTCCTCGTCGTATATCAGGGCGATCTGCCGCTCGTGGCAGTAGGTATAACGCCAGGTTGGAGGCTGGTCAAGCCGGGCACCGGGCACCACATGCCGAAGCGAGAACGGGCGCGTGGCCGGACCGCTGGGACCTTCCTGACAGTTGTCCATAATGCCACGAGGCGGGCCGAGCGGGAACCGGTCCCCCGGGCTGAACAGCGGATCACGCCACAGTGGGGTTGGGCGGTCAGACAACGGATTCTCCCTCAGTCGGATCGGCTCATACGACGGTAGCGCTCAGGCGGTCGCGCAGCTCGGCGACGCCGGCGCTGGTGTGCAGGGGGTTCCAGTGCGGTGTTCAGGATGCGCAGTCCCTGGTAGGCGCGGGGGGAGTGCAGTGCGGTGACCGCGGTGTCGGTATCCCCGGCGATCGCGTGCGATCCCGCGAGACTTGTGAGATCGAGCGCTCGTGGCCGGGCGTAGTCGTCGAGGAAATCGGCCCACGACTCCTGTGCCGGGTCGATGCCGCTGAAGTGCTCGACGGCCTGGCCTAGCGCCCGGTCGCAGGCAACCGTGTCGCTCTTGGCGGCGTGGGCGCGGGCTTGGATGTTGGTCAGGCAGCTCATGGTGGCCTCGGTGACGGGGTGCGTGCTGACGGCGGCGGTGTGGCCGAGGTGGACCAGGCGCAGCGCTTCGTCGGGGCGGCCGAGTTCCACCGCCTGGATCGCCAGGTCGTAGAGCACGAACACGGTCTGGTCGGTGCTGAGGGGGTGGTCGGTGTCGCGGGCGATATCGAGGGCGATCATCCACAGTTGCCGGGCTGCGTCGGCGCCGGTGGCGAAGTCCTGGGCGCTGAAGGTGGCGGTGGCCTGCTCGATGACCGCCACGTCGGAGGCCCCGACGTGGCGGGCGCCGGTGGGATCAGCGGGTGGCAACAAGGCGGTCAGCCGGTCGATGTCCAGTGCGACCGCCCCGGTGGCGCCTAGGGCCAGGGTCGCGACGTGTTGCACGAAGTCTCTGCGGTCCACCCAACGCACCAGCTTTCGTCCATCACCTCTCGCATTGCCCACGGTAGTCCCCGGATTCGTGGGGGGAATCCACAGCCCGGTGGCGACCTGGGCACGCGCGATGAGCGGCGGCGGCTCCTGCTGGCCGGCCGGACCCCGCTGTTCTGCGGGAGGTCGGGTGTGGGACACAGCTGCTGTTGCGGTGGACGCGCTGCCCCGACGACGGCCGCTTGCACCTGCTGTGCCCGGTGTGTGACTCCGCGTCGAGCACGACAGTGCGGCGTCCGGCTGGTGGGTGCCGGTATCGGTTGGGTTTGTCGGGTGGGAGTTTTGCGCTGTGTTCGTGATCGGGCTACCGTGGCGCGCTGTGATACAGCACCAGGAGCTCGACGTCGACGGCCTGCCGCCGTTGGCGCCGCCAGAGGCCGGCGAGGATGAGCGCGGCCGGGCGATCGAGGCGCGGATGGTGGCCCGCCATGGTGCCCCGTCGATCGAGGATTACCGCCGTGCCTACGCTGGATTCGGTGCTCAGTGGCCCGGTGATGAGGAGATCCGCCGTCGGCACCTCGTCGCACCCGACACTGCGGCGTGATCGGCGGCAAAGTCCTCGACGCCTCCGCGTTGGCCGCACTTGTCCGGGGGCGGGTGTCCGCTGCGGCGTGGTTCGCCACCGCACGAGCCCTGCCGCTGTATCTGCCCACGCTCGCCCTGGCCGAGGTGCGCGCGGTTCGGCCCGACGCCGGTCCCCAGCTCGCCGAGGTGTTGGGCCATCCGTCCGTGGTGCTCGGTGAGCTCGATGCCGTGGGCGCGGGCCACGTGGACCAGCTGCTATTGGAGGCCGACGTCTTCGACGGGTGCGCCGGGCACATCGTCCACATTGCCCGGACCCGGGGCTGGCCCACGCTGACCGCCGACCCGGGTCGGCTGCGTCGTGTCGACCCGACACTTGAGCTCGAACTGCTCTGACGGCATCGTCACTCTGTCTAGTGAGGCCGTCTGCGGGTGGGATGATCGGCGATCGGAGCAGGAACCTCCGATACCGCCAACTAAGGTTCCGGGCCTCCCCCGCCGTCGGTGGCGCGCCGCGGCTTTGATACCCACCTGAACACAGCCCAACCGAGCGACTGCTACTCGTCGCCGACGCAAGTCTTCTGGTCGTGGAGCGTGTCGAGCATGAATCCACACCACGCGATCGCGCTGCGCACGGCCAGGCGGCCGTGCCGCAGATCGAGCCCCACCGGCAAATCGGCCGCGCCGTGACCGTCGCCGACGCTGTTCTCTGGACTGCGCGGTGCGGACAATCCACTTGTCTTCGCCGGTTTCGTGATCGCCAACAGCGAGACCGGGCATGACAGCTTCTCGATCACCCCGCAGGTCACCATCCAGGTCTGCGACAACGGCATGACTTTCACTAAGGACGTCCTGTTCGCACCGGAGGCCCTGACAACCGACAGCTCGATCGTCTCAACCGCGATCGTCCAGGCCGTCGGGGTCGCCACGTGGCTGAGCTGGGTGATCAACCTGCTGGTTTCCGAGCGGTGGCTGGACCACACCCGATCGGGGTTTTGGTCGAGATGAACGGATGCGGAAAACGAGACGCCGAAGCAGGGACGGCCGGTATTCGGGCAGTGGTGACGGCAGTGGTGACGGCGGCTCGGCCAGCTCCGCTGCAGGCTCGGTGAGCGTGATCGTCGGCGTGGCCACGAGTGTCGTTTTCGCGACTGGCAGGTCAACCAGCGCCACCGTCACGTTGTCCCCGTGGTCGACGCGCAGCGCCGCCAGCATCAGGTGGGCCACCAGTTGCGTGGCGTCCCACGAGCTGGACAGCCGCTTCGCAGACAGCGCAACGGCGTCGTGGAGACCGTCGGTGCACAGCACAAGCCGATCGCCAGGTCGCAACGCGAGGTGATGGACGTGCGCCTCGACGGCGGTGGATGCGTGGCCGCCGAGGCAGCGGGTCACTGCGCTGGATGCCGCGCCGGAGGGACGATCGTCGACGGTGAGCTGTCCGAGGTAGCCATCGAGGATGCGGTAGACGCGCACATCGCCGACGTTCGCAACGGTCGAGTGCCCGTCGATCCCCAGCGACAGCGTGGCGGCGGTGCAGCCCATGCCTCGGCTGTGGTCGGCGGCGGCGATGCGGATCACGGTGTCGGCACGGCGGAACGCTTCGGTGATCTCGGTTGATTCGCCCGGTGGGACCGGCCGGGTGAGCTGCTCGACGGCGATGCGGGCGGCCCGGTCGCCGTCGGGGTGCCCGCCCATGCCGTCGGCCACCGCGATCGCGACCGGATAATCGGGTCCGAGCGGGATGGTGATCTCCAGCGGATCGGGGTGGTCGCCGTGCAGCACCCATCCGCCGACGCCGATGGCGTCCTCGTTTCGCGATCGCGCGTTGCGGCTGGTGGCAACGACCACCCGCACCGTGTCCACCGGTGTGGTGCCGGCGACCGCAATGGTGCCCGTGATGCTGGTTTGTTCGCTCACTCCGCTGCCCCTAGCACTGTGCCGGCTACGACCGCGACTACCCACATCATCCAGAAGACCGGCCACCCTGCGGCCGGGCCGGCGAGTAACCCGACGACCGGCCCGGCGATCGCGGCGAGGGCGAGGCCGACGCAGGTACCCGCGAATCCCCCCAGTAGCGCGTTGGACAGGGGATGCTGCCGTCTGCCAAGACCGAAGGCGAGGCATCCACCAGCGGCGAGCAGCAACCCACCCGAGAGCAGGCCCTCCACTGCCGCCGTGCTCGCACCGATCCCGATCGCGGCGAGCAGCGCAAGAACGGCATAGCCGAGACCGGCCAGCACAGCCGTGCGAGTCCTGGCGGTGCGAGCCGCCGCCGGCCGCGGTCGGAGCTGGCTTGCGAACGACCGAGGTCGTTTCTTGGGTGACGGCGCGCCAGCTTGGGCACGTAGCGCCCGTACCCGGCCCTCGGCGAGTAATGGAACGAAAACGTACGTTAGGGCCGTGACCTGGGGATTGGTGGCTCGTCTGCTTTGATGGTGCCGCGTGTGCGGTAGCTATCGAGCGCGGGGGTTCCAGTGCCGGTTGAG
>JBOHFT010000196.1:0-8465 GCA_050699815.1 Pseudonocardiaceae bacterium
GTGCTATAGCACTGAACGCCACTCACGGGGCGCGCTGGCTGTAGTCGCGTTGCTACTCACGGGGCATGTCGTGAGCTAAGCTAAGAATATGACCGCGATGGGGCAGGCCCCGGCCGCCGACGAGCCAGCGCTTGCCACCCGGCTCCGGCTCGCGGTGGTCCGCCTCAATCGGCGGCTGCGGGTCCAGCACGGCACCGAGGCGGTGGCCACCCTCACCCAGCTCTCCGCGTTGTCCTTGCTGCACTGGCACGGCCCGATGACCCCCGGGGACCTGGCCGTCCGGGAGCGGGTGCGGCCGCCGTCGATGACCCGGGTCATCGCCGCGCTGGTTGAGCTCGGCTTCGTCGAACGCAGCCCGCACCCCACCGACGGCCGGCAGAATGTGGTGGCGCTGACCGAGGTCGGCCGGGCGTACGTCGACGCGGAGGTCAGCGCCCGGGAGCGCTGGCTGGACCGCCGGCTCGCGGAGCTCTCGGCCGACGAGCGCGCCGTGCTGTGCCGCGCCGCGGAGATTATCGACCGGATGGCGACCACCTGAGCGGCTCGTCAGGCGTCCCGTCTTGGGGAACCTCATGTGATCTGGAGTGGTTGACAGGGAGTAAAGGGTAGCCTAACTTAAGCGGTGCCGGCTTCGTGGTGGGAGTCTAGGCACGTCAGTTGGGGAACACGTCGGGCCCGGCCTGGGGCTCTTCCGGCCGGGCCCGACGCTTGTCCACGATCAGAACTCGGTGCCGTACTGCGGCGACCGGTCCGCGGTGAACGCGGCATCCAGGCGGCTCAGCACGGCCGGATCGGTGACCTGGATAAGCCCGGCACGGGCGAGTGTCACCGCCCGGTGCCCGCCGAGATACAGCGAGCCCAGCGTGGCGATCTCGATGTGCGCGTCGGGCAACCGGTCGGTGGGATCGCAGCAGGCCCCGTCCGGCCCGCCCCGCAGCCGGAACCGCCCACCGCGGTCGAGGAACGCGTCGTGCACCTCGATGGTGACGTCCACCTCGGTGCCGTAGCGACGGGCCGACAGCGCAGCCGGCACGTCCAGCAACCGGGCCCACACCCCGTCGGTGAGATGGACGGTGCGTACCTGCCGGTGGTCGGCGAGCAGGAAGGGCAGCGGATCGTCCAGCGGGCAGGTCTCGGTGGTGACGGTGTGCATCAGATCCAGCCCGAGCAGGACTCGCCACAGCGCGACGTGTGCCTCGTCGGTGGCGGCGACCAACTCCACCACGCGGCAGCGCCGCCGTTCGTGGTCGATCCGGTAGGCGGCCCAACCGTCCGGGTGCACCAGGTGGAACAGCGCCGACCCGCCCTGCCGGCCGTGCTCCCGGTCGAGGAACTGGTAGTCCCACCAGGCTGGGCTGCGAGCCAGCGCGCCCGGAGTGATCGTGCACCACCGGTGGTGCACGTCTGGGGCGTGCTTGCGGGCCTCGTCCGCCTCGACGTGGCGCACTCCACCGGGATCGGGTGCCCCGGGACGGAAGGCGGTCAGCCGCCGGTCGATCTCCGCCACCCGCCCGGGGATCGCGGGTCCGTAGCCGAAGCGGCCGTAGATCCCACCCTCGCTCGCGGTGAGAATCGACACCGCCACCCCGTCTTCGATGAACCCGCGGTGCTGGGTGGCCAGCATCGCGCGAAGCACCCCACGGCGCCGGTGGGTCGGGGCCACCGAGACCCAGGTGACCCCGGGGACGGCGAGCGCACCACCACCGGGCAGCGTCATGGTGAACGGGAAGTCGCCGGTGATGCCCACGATCTGCCCGTCGTCGGTGTCGCAGGCCAGCAGGAAGCGGTCCGGCTCGAATAGCGGCCGGAAGTCGGCCATCTGCTGCTCGCTGTGGGGCACGCCGAAGGCCCGGCCGTCGGCCAGGGCGATGGCGGGCAGGTCGTCATGGGCCGCCCGGCGCAGCACGGTTGTCACGAGTGCAGAGTGGGCGCCTACCGCCCTGCGAGGCAACCGGATTCGGGTGCCGGCGCGTCAAGCGGAGGGCCAGGCGTGCACCGGCAGGTTGGAGTGCATGTGCTCGATGTAGCGGCGCAGCATGCCGGCCAGTGCGGTCGGCCGGTCGGCGCCGTGGCTGGCCAACGTCTGCACGGTCGCACGCTGCCAGCTGGCGCCGGTGCGGCGCGTCACGCAGCGCTGCTCGATCACCTCGAGGTAGCGCTCCCGGGCGGCGTCGGACATCCCGCAGCTGCGCAGCCCGCCGTGGGCCAGCGGTAGCAGCGTGCGCAGCACCAGCTCGTCGGGCCGCACCCACCCGACGCCCGGCCAGTACAGCTGCGCGTCCATGCCGAACCGGGTTCCCGCGTACAGGTTGTCCTCCGCCGCGGGGAACGACATCTGGCTCCACACCGGCTCCTCGAGCTCGGTGAGCCCGCGCATCGCGCCGAAGAAGAACGCGGCGTTGGCCAGCACGTCGATGACCGTCGGCCCGGCCGGCAGCACCCGGTTCTCGATGCGCAGGTGCGGCACCCCGTCGGTGACGTCATAGACCGGCCGGTTCCATCGCCAGACCGTGCCGTTATGCAGCCGCAGCTCCGACAGCGAGGGTGTGCCGCCCCCGGCGAGTACCGCCAGCGGGTCCTCGCCCTCGGTCTCGGGCAGCAACGGCGAGAAGTAGCGCACGTTCTCCTCGAACAGGTCGAAGATCGAGGTGATCCAGCGCTCACCGAACCACACCCTCGGGCGGACGCCCTGATTGCGCAGCTCCGGTGATCGGGTGTCGGTGGCCTGCTCGAACAACGGGATGCGGGTCTCGTGCCACAGTGCCCGGCCCAGCAGAAACGGTGAGTTCGCCCCCAGCGCCACCTGCACCCCGGCCAGGGCCTGAGCGGCGTTCCAGTGTGCGGCGAAGTCGTCCGGAGCGACCTGCAAGTGCAACTGCGCCGAAGTGCACCCGGATTCGGGGAGAACCGAGTCCGCGGCGCACCGCAACCGTTCCGGTAGCCCCCCCTCCAGCGGCACTCCCTCGATGTCGAGCTCGAGCTTCTCGCCCCGGGCGGCCAGGATCTGCTTGTTGAGCCGGTGGTAGCGCGACGTGGGGGACATCCATCGCTGGTCGAAGTGGTCCGCTCGCAGGGTCGGCAGGATGCCGATCATGACCAGGCCCACACCGGCGGCGCGGGCGGCGGCGTCGGCCGTGTTCAGTGCGGCTCGCAGCTCACGCTCGAGGCCCAGCGCCTCGTCGTCGGCCAGCGGCCGGGGCGCGACGTTGATCTCGATGTTGTGCTGTCCGAGCTCGGTCTGGAAGGCCGGGTCGTCGATCTGCTCCAGCACCGCCTGGTTGGCCATCGCGGGATCGACGTTGCCGTCGATGAGGTTCAGCTCGAGCTCCAGCCCCATCTGCTCGGGGCCGTCGGAGAAGCAGTGCCCGGCGAGCATCTGGGCCAGCGCGTCCAGGCAGCGCTGGGTCTTCTCCCGGTAGCGCTGCAGGTCCTGGGTGTAGATCGGATCGATCACGCCCTCATCCATCCGGCCCTCCCCCACCTGACGCGCGCTCACCGTGACACCGCGCCGCGAGCCGTGACCAGCCGCCGATCTGGTGGGGTTGGCCTCCTGCGCCGCCGGCTGAGTCGGCAATCAGGCACCTTGCGACACTGCCAGGGTGGGCGAGATCATTGAGGTGCACGACGTGGACGATCCACGGCTGGCTGATTTCCGCGACCTCACCGTTGCCGACCGTCGCCCGGACCGTCCCGGCGGGCGGGGTCTGGTGATCGCTGAGGGTGTCGTCGTGGTCCGCAGGCTGCTGGACTCGCCGTACCCGCCGCGAGCCATGTTCGGGGTGCCTTCCATGATCGCTCAACTCGCGGCCGACGTCGCGGCGCCCTGCTACACCGCTTCGGCCGAGCTGATGGCGCAGGTCGTCGGCTTCCACCTCAACCGGGGCGTGCTCGCGACTGCGGACCGGGCGCCGATGCCGCTGATGCCGGAGCTGATCGCGGGGGCACGCCATCTCGCGGTGCTCGAGGGCGTCAACGACCATGAGAACCTGGGTGGGTTGTTCCGCAACGCGGCTGCTTTCGGGGTGGACGCGGTGCTGCTCGGCCCGCGCTGCGCCGACCCACTGTATCGCCGCAGCGTGCGGGTGTCCATGGGGCATGTGTTGCGAGTTCCCTTCGCCACAGTGAGCCGCTGGACCGGAGATCTCGGCGCGCTGCGGGCCGCCGGGTTCCGGGTCGCGGCGCTGACCCCGGCGGCGGATGCGGTGCCGCTGCCGGAGGCGGGCCTGGGCGCCGGCCGGGTGGCCTGGTTGCTGGGTGCCGAGGGCCCGGGGTTGTCCGCCGAAGCCCTGGCCGCTGCGGATCTGGCGGTGCGCATCCCGATGGCGCCCGGGGTGGACTCGCTCAACGTCGCCACCGCCGCTGCGATCGCCTTCGCGACCGTGCGCTGCGCCCATAACACCTACGATGCCCGTAGGATGCTCTGACGTGAACCCCGGCCCGGTACGCCTAGAGCCGAATTGCCGCGCCGACCTGCCGCCAGGGGAGCCGACCCCGTGGGCGACCGGTCTCACCGTCAGCGCGGTCACCGCGGTGGTCGTCGGGATCGGCCTGTTCAGCCTCTCCCAGGCGCTGGAGCGGGCCGGGTTCTGGCCCGTTGCGCTGGCGAATCTGCTGGTCGCCACGGGATTGGTGCCGTCGATGTGGCTGGCCTGGGCGACCCCGATCTGGCGCTGGGTAGCCTACGGCACCGCCGCCGGAATCCCCCTCACCTGGATTGCCCTGCTGTTCTCGCTCCTCGGTTCCTGACCTGCGTTCTGGATGCAGACTGCACCAAACGGGGCCCGAATTACCGCAGTCTGCATCCAGAACGCGGAAAGGTTAGGTGGGATGGGGGGGTGTCTTCGATCACGGCGCCGTGGGAGAGGACCAGGACGCGGTCGGCGATCTGGATGGTGGACAGGCGGTGCGCGATGATCAGTGCGGTGCGGCCGGCGAGCACGGTGGCCAGCGCGGCCTGCACGGCCTGTTCGGAGGGGATGTCCAGCGACGAGGTGGCCTCGTCGAGCACCAGCACCGCGGGATCGGCGAGCAGCGCCCGGGCGAACGACACCAGCTGGCGCTGCCCGGCGGACAGCCGCGCGCCGCGTTTGCGCACGTCGGTGTCATACCCATCGGGCAGCGCGGTGATGAACTCGTCGGCACCCACCGCCCGGGCCGCGGCCACCACGTCCGAACGGGACGCCGAGGGCGAGCCCAGTGCGATGTTGTCGGCCACCGAGCCGGAGAACAGGAACGACTCCTGGGTCACCATCACCACCGCACGGCGCAGATCGGCGTCGGCGACCGAGCGCAGGTCGACCCCGTCCAGCCGCACGGCGCCCGCCACCGGGTCGTAGAACCGTGCCAGCAGCTTGGCCACCGTGGACTTGCCCGCCCCGGTCGCGCCGACCAGGGCGACGGTCTGGCCGGGCGGTACCACCAGGTCCAGCTGCGGCAGCACGTCGGGGCCGCCGCCATAGCAGAAGCGCACCTGATCGAAGACCACCTCGCCGCGCACCGGGACGGGCAGCGCCACCGGCGCGACCGGGTCTGCGACAGCGGGGCGTTCATCGAGCACCCCGGAGATCTTCTCCAGCGCCGCGACCGCCGCGGAGTAGGAGTTGGCGAACCGGGCCAGCTCGTCGAGCGGGTCGTAGAACCGGCCCAGGTAGAGCACGAATGCCGCGAGCACGCCCAGCGCCAGGGTGCCGTTGAGCACCCGCAGGCCGCCGAGCAGCAGGATCGCTGCCACCGACGCGCTGCCGACGAACTGGACGGTCGAGGTGAACCGGGCGATCAGCGAGAACACCTCGGTGTCGGCGTCGGCGAACCGGCCGTTGAGCTTGTCCATGATCGAGGCGTTGCGCCGCTCGCGGCGAAACGCCTGCACCGCGCGGATCCCGTTCATCGTCTCGACGAAGTGCACGATCACCTGGGCCACCCAGGTGCGGGTGCGGCGGTAGGTGTGCTGCGAGCGTCGCTGGTACCAGCGGGTGAGCAGGGCCAGCGGGACGAAGCCGGCCAGCGCCACCAGGCCGAGCGGGGTGTCCAGCACCAGCAGCACCGCGCCGATGCCGACGATCGACAGCAGCGAGATGAAAAACCCGTCCAGCCCCTCGTCCAGCATCTCCTGCAGGGAGTCCAGGTCGCTGGTCAGCCGGGAGATCAGCCGGCCCGATGTGTAGCGCTCGTGGAAGGCCAGTGACAGCCGCTGGACGTGGGCGAACACCCGTTCGCGCAGATCGAGCAGGACGTCTTGGCCGATCCGCCCGGACAGCCGCAGGAAGGCCCGGACGGTCAGCGCGTCGGCTATCCCGGCTATCGCGTACCCGCCGACGCACCAGGCCAGCGGCCCGGGCCGGCCGTCCAGCGCCGCCAGGATGCCGCGGTCGATCGCCACGGCGATCAGCAGCGGGCCGGCCAGCAGCGCGATCTGGTTGGCGACGAGCAGCCCGAGCGCGGCGCTCACTGGGCGCAGGTGCGGGCGCACCAGCGAGCCGAGCAGCCGGCGGGACCGGGCGGCCAGCCGGACGCCGGTGGCGGTGTCGATCTCGTCGAGATCCTCGGTGGCCACGCCCCGCCAGGACTCCGTCATCTGGCCACCTCCGCACTGTCGAGGGTGGCCAGCAGCCGGCGGTACTCGGGTACCTCGGCGAGTAGCTCGGAGTGGGTGCCGATCGCCTCGATCCGGCCGCCGGCGAGCAGCGCCACCCGGTCAGCGAGCTGCACCGTGGACGGCCGGTGGGCCACTACCAGCGCCGTCACCGAGCGCAGCACCCGGCGCAGCGCCGCCTCGACCTCGGCCTCGGTGTGCACGTCCAGCGCGGACAGCGGATCGTCGAGCACCAGCACCGCCGGATCGCCGAGCACCGCGCGGGCCAGCGCCAGCCGCTGCCGTTGCCCCCCGGACAGCGTCTGGCCCTGCTCCCCGATCCGGGTGTCCAGACCCCAGGGCAGTGCCTCGACGAAACCCCCGGCGTGCGCCACCCGCAGTGCGCGGCGCACGTCGTCGTCGGTGGCCTCCGGCATCCCCAGCGCCACGTTCTCCCGTACCGACGCCGAGAACAGCACCGGGTCCTCGAAGGCGGTGGCCACGATCGTGCGCAGGTCCGCCAGCGCCAGGTCCCGCACGTCGACCCCGTCGATCAGGACCCGGCCGCCGGTGACGTCAGCCAGCCGCGGCACCAGGGCGGTCAGGGTGGTCTTGCCGCTGCCGGTGGCACCCACCAGCGCCACCGTCTCGCCCGGCCGGACCTCCAGGTCCACCCCGCGCAGCACCTCGGTGACCGCACCCGGGTAGCGGAAGCGCACCCCCTCCAGCCGTAGCGTTCCGCGCACCGGATGGGCCAGGGCCCGGGGCTGGGGCGGGTCGGCCACCGCCACGACGGCGTCGCGGACCTCCCAGTACCGGGTGGCCGCCGTGGTGGCGCTGCTGGCCTCGGCCAGCAGCCAGCCCAGTGAGTCCAGCGGCCAGCGCAGGTAGCTGAAGATGGTGATCGCCCCGATCACGGTGCCCAGGGACAGCGTCCCGGCCGCCACCGCATACCCGCTGACGGCGAGCATCGCGGCCAGCGCGAGCTCCGGCAGCACGATGATCAGCGCCCAGAGCGCGGCGAGCATCCGCACCTTGGTCAGCTCGGTCTGGCGCAGCTCGCGGGCCTGGGCCAGGAAGTTCCGGGTGGCCCGGGGGCCGTGGCCGAAGGACTTCAGCACCCGGATGCCCAGCGTGGACTCCTCCACGAGGGTGGCCAGATCCCCCACCTGGTCCTGCGCGCGCCGCGCGGCGCGCCCGTAGTGCCGCTCGTAGCGCCAGCACAGCACCACCAGCGGCACCGCCATGAGCACAGCGAGGAGCCCGAGCACCGGGGCGATCACCAGCAGGACGACCAGCCCGATCAGCACGGTCAGCACGTTGACCACCAGGTAGAGGCCGGAGAACACGATGAACCGCCGGATGGTGCCCAGGTCGCTGATCGCGCGCGACAGCAGCTGCCCGGACGGCCAGCGGTCATGGAAGGCCACCGGCAGGCGCTGCAGGTGGTGGTAGAGGTCGGCCCGCATCCGTTTCTCGATGTCGGTGGTCGGGCGGGCCACGAGCTGTCGGCGCAGATAGACCAGCCCGGCCTCGACCACCCCGAGGGCGAGCACCCCGCCGGACAGCGCCACCAGCGCCCGACGGTCGCCGGTGGCGATCGGCCCGTCGACGATGCGCTGGATCAGCAGCGGGATCGCCAGCCCGGCCAGCATCGAACCCAGCGCCGCCGCAGCCGAGCCCAGTATCCGCCCCCACACCGGCCGGACATACGCCCACAACCGCCACAACACCCCCAGCGAAGCCCGTCGAGATCTCATCGCCCCCGACGCTAGCTGCGCGCTACCACCCAAAGCACCCGATTTTCCCCGACACCCCAGCGCATTCAGCGGGCTCAGCGGGGCTATTGACGGCCGGATAACCCCGCTGAGCCCGCTGAATGCGGGGGAGCGGT
>JBOHFT010000197.1:0-8298 GCA_050699815.1 Pseudonocardiaceae bacterium
GCGTCGGGGACCCCTACTTCCCGCGCGCGGGCAACGGCGGCTATGACGTCACCGGCTATGACATCCAGATCCGCTACGACACCACCACCGGCCGTCTCGAGGGCCACACCACGATCACCGCCCAGGCCACCGAGAGCCTCTCCCGGTTCAACCTCGACCTGCGGCTGGCCACCTCGGCCGTCACGGTCGACGACCAGCCTGCCAGGATCCGCCAGGACGGTGGCGAGCTGCAGGTCACCCCGGCCCGGCCGGTGCTGGCCGGGCAGCCGATGGTCGTGCGGGTGGACTACGCCGGGGTGCCATCGGACATCCCGGCCGGAGACGGAGACGGCGGAACCGAGCCGTGGCGGCGCACCGCCGACGGCGCGGTCGCGGCGGGTGAGCCCGAAAGCGCCGCCTGGTGGTACCCGTCCAACGACCACCCGTCGGACAAGGCGGCCGTCGCGGTCACCGCGACCGTGCCCGCTGGCGTGGAGGCGATCTCCAACGGGGCCCTGCTGGGTGGCCCGGAACCGGCCGGGCCGGGCTGGGAGACGTGGCGCTGGCAGGCGAAGGAGCCGATGGCCACCTATCTGGCGTTCGTCGCCATCGGCCAGTACGACATCGTCCGGCGGGACACCCCCGCTGGTCCCTACCTGGCGGCCTACGCCCAGGGGCTCACCCCGGAGGTCGCGGCCGCCGCGCGGTCCTCGGTGGAGCGGACGCCCGAGATCGCCAGCTTCCTCGCCGGGATCTTCGGCCCCTACCCGTTCAGCAACCTCGGTGGCGTGGTGCCAGACGCCCCCGACATGGGCTTCGCGCTGGAGAACCAGGCCCGCCCGGTCTACTCGCCGGCGTTTTTCCTCACCGGCGACGAGAACATCAGGGTGGTGGTGCACGAGCTGGCCCACCAGTGGTTCGGGGACAGCGTCTCGGTGCGCCACTGGCGCGACATCTGGCTCAACGAGGGCTTCGCCACCTATGCCGAATGGCTGTACACCGAACGCACCGGCGGCGCCAGCGCGCAGCAGACCGCGGTGGCGCGCTACGCGCGGCTGCCTGCCGACGCCGACTTCTGGCGGATCCCACCCGGCGATCCCGGCGCCGCTCGGGTGCTCGACGGGGCGATCTACTCGCGCGGCGCGATGGCGCTGCAGGCACTCCGGGCCAAGGTAGGCGACGAGGACTTCTTCACCGCGCTGCGTACCTGGACCACCGAGCGGCGCGGCGGCAACGGCACGGTGGCCGACTTCCTGGCCGTCGTCGAGCGGGTCTCCGGCGAGCAGGTCGACGACGTCGCCCAGGCCTGGCTGTTCAGCCCGACCCGCCCGCCCGCGCCCCCCGGCTGAGCGCTCCTGGTTCTCCGCTCGATCCGAGTTGTCCACAGGCCGCGTGCGGAACTTCATCGACGTCACACCTCCGTGAGACGGCGGTTGGGTTGTCCGCGCGGACGATCGGCCACGTCAGCGCGTCGTCATCTGTCGCTGATGGTGAGCCGGCGTCCGCGACTGACCTTGTGCGGCGCGCCTGGTCATGGCGTTCTCTTGTCGCCGGTCGTAGCCGGTCTTGGGGTCAGCTACGATCTTCGTGTAACCGACATGCCGGCCAACCTAGCGAGAGGACAGTGCCCACGATTCCGATGAGAACGCCCCCGCGAGCGTCGACCGAGGCGGGGCAATTGCAGGGTCCGGTGACTAGCGAGAACTACATTAAGTGACCAGTTGCAGTCGGCGTGCGCACACGAGAGGGGGTGCAATGTCCAGAGTATACCCAGCACGAACGGTGCTGGCGCAGCGTATCCGGGAACGCAGACTTACCTTGGAAGAATTCTCCGAGCAGCTGGGATTATTCGCCCGCGAAAATAATGAAGCCGGTACGGTGAGTATTCGACACGTGCAGAGGCTTGCTGCTGGCCAGTTTACATCAGACCGGCTGCGTCCCGCCACGGCACGCCTTTTGGAAAGGTATTTCGAATCGCCTATTGAGGAGTTGTTGGCATCACCGGAAACGCACGATCCTCATGCCGAAGAACCCGCCCCGGACGCAGGCGTGGCTGTGGTTACCCCGAATGATCTGCAATTGGCTGTCTGGCAGGGTGATCGGTTAAGCGTCGCCGACGAGCACGAAGCCTTGGAACTCGCCCGGCGGGTCGCTGCGTCAGACGTGAGCGCCGAGACGCTGAATCGGCTCGAAGGAATCGTCGATGAACTGGCCGTCAAGTATTCCGTAACCCCACCGCGAGAGCTAATCGGTCCGGTTCGGCGGCATGTGTCCTATGTCATGTGGCTACTCGATGCGCGTAAGACGCTCGATGAACACCGCCGGTTGCTTGTCGTGGGGGGTTGGCTCTCGCTGATTGCGGCCACGCTATATACCGATCTTGAACGGCGAGCAGCGGCCAGCAGTTGGCTTGCGACCGCCGCGAGCTTGGCGAAGCAGGCAGGCGAGCACGAAATTCATGCCTGGCGCTACGAAACCGAGGCATGGCAGGCACTGAATGATGGCGACTACCCTCATGCCGTTGAGCTATCCCAGGCAGCGCAGCGGCTCGCGCCACGCGGCAGTTCGGCGGCCATCCAGGCCACGGCCCAGGAAGGACGCGCGTGGGCACGGCTTGGCCAAGCCCGGCAGACATACGACGCGCTCAATCGGGTAGCGCGGTTTGTCTCTCGCATGGCAAAACCCGACACGCCGGAACACCACTACCGCTATGACCCCGATAAAGCAGAAGCCTATGTTGCGACCACGCTCGCGTGGCTCGGCGATGTAGCCTCCGAGCACCATGCCCGCCATGTTGTTGCTACGCTTACCCAGGAAGCCGAGGCTGGCCGCTGGCCGCGTCGACTTGCCTCCGCCAACATCGATCTAGCGCTTACCTTGCTGCTGACTGACCGGCTTGATGAAGCCTGTGCTGTCACCCGGGAGTCTATGCTCTCCGGCCGCCTGGTGGCCTCAAACCATTGGCGGGCACTTGAGGTGATCCGAGCTATCGAAGCCCGGGGTTTGCCCGAAGCGGCGGATCTGCAGGAGGCGTACCAGTTGATGCGGCGCGGGTGACGTGCCCGCTCTGGCGGGTATTGTCCCTGGCTTTGCACCGGTAGGCGGGCTGGTATTTCCCACCGGTCTGGGAGACCCGCAGCGCGGGCTGCCCGCAGGCGCCGCACACGTACAGCCCGCTGCCCAGCCACTTGACCCGGTTACTACCGGTGGTGTTGGCCCGCCGCCCGGGGTCCATTCCTTGTTCTATGGGTCCTTCAACGGCCGGGTAGCAGTTCGCTGGACGTGATGGTCACCGCGATCCGCACAAAGGTCAACACCGGGTTCCACGCCATGGTCGTCAGGCGCCTGTCCCCGGCGGACAAGGCACGGCTGGGCAGGATGTTGCTGGTGGACCCGGTGAGCCGCCGAAGCGGGTTCGACCGGCTGAAGGATCCGGCCAAGGCCGCCACGATCGGCAAGCTCAAGCAGCGCCTGGCGCACCTGGCAGGCCTGGACGCCCTGGGCCGGACGGAGGAGTGGCTGGAGGGCGTGCCGCCGGGCAAGGTCGGGCACTTCGCCGGGGAGGCGAAGGTCACCGACGCCGCCGACTTCCGCAAGGTCGGCGAGGACAAGCGGCTCACTCTGCTGATCAGCCTGGTCCACATGCTGCGGGTCAGCGCGCGGGACGAGATAGTTGACATGTTCTGCAAGCGCATGGCCATCATCCACAAGCGGGGCAAGGACCGGCTGGAAGAGCTGCGCGAGGAGCACCGAGCGGAGTCCGAGCGGCTGCTGGACGTGCTCGGCGATGTGCTGTCCGCCGCGGGGGTGGTTGCCGCCTGCGCGGTGTCGGCGAGCTGGTCGGGGGACAGCGGCAGAAGGACGGGGTCGTCCCGGTGGCCGATACGGATCCGTGTGGTCGGGTCGGCGAAGATGCTGCCGGTCTTGTTGCAGTGGCGCATCAACGATCGCAGCGCGCCCAGCGCGTGCCGGCGGGGATGACCCTGCAGGGATTGGGCGAGCGCGGCGACGTCGCTGGTGGTGACTTCGCGCAGGTGCTGGTAGCGGGCCGACCATTCGACCAGCACCGGATGGAGGGGGCGCAGACAGCGGCGCACGGTGCTGGGGTGGCGGGGGTGGCTGCGCGGCCCGCCGTGTTGCAGGACGCGGATCCAGGCGCGCACGTCGGCGGCGATGGCGGGTGCCAGGTCAGCGAGCTTGTCCCCCAGCCAGGACTCGAAGGCGGGGACGCGGTCGTCGTCGAGGAGCCCACCGCGGGAGAGGACCTCGGCGACGCGAGTGATGCTGACCCCATAACGGTGCAGCACATCGACCAGCTGCGAGTACCGCAAGGGCTGGTCATCGGCATGCCCGGACAGCAAGACGACCAGCGCACGGTCGCACTCGGCGGCCAGTTTGGTGTTCCAGCCTTGGGCTTGGCTCATCACCTGGGCCATCTGACGCATCCGGACCAGGGCCGGGTTGGCCGGCTCAGCGTGCGCAGCCCAGTCGAAGGCTCGCCCGGGTCCGGGTAGATGCAGCTGCAACTGCCCGCCATCGGCGCCTCTGGAGACACCAGTGGAGCTGGGGCTCGCCGTGGGAGGCTGCCGCGCAGCGCGTCGGTTCGCGCCGGAGCGAGGGCCGCGCATCTTCGTGGTGCCGGCGAAGGAGAGCTGGTGGTGGGTGACACCGGCGAGATCGGCTTCGGTGACCACCGGAGGGTTCGCGGCTTGCAGCGCGGCCTGCAACCAGCACAACCGGCAGTAGTTCTTCTTCACCGGCACAGCACGGCGACAGCCAGCACAACACCCGCTGAGGTGCCGGCGCCGGAAGTCGTAGCACGCACGGCAGTACCCGCCATACAGCACTCCCCAGGACAGACACGTCGGGCAACTTGACGCCGGCTTGGGAACGGCCAACCTGCCCGGCACCATCGGCGCTCGTGCGTGCTGCTCGGTCACACTGGCGGCAAAGAGCGGCCGTCGCGGCGTTTTGGCGTGACCGTTACTCCGGTGCCCGTCGCGGCTGGTGGTTCGCATTCGGAGACTGACCGGGATACTGTGCCCGGCTCGGGGATCAGCAATTCTTCGACACCGCAATCCAGCACGGCGCACAGGACGCCGAGGTCGTCGAGCTTGAGGCTGGCCGGGTGGCCCGACCACCATCCCGACATCTTGCCGGCACTGATCACCAGCCCGTGCTCGGCCAGCGTGGCCTGCAGCTCGCTGGCCTTCCAAACGCCCCGATGAGCAGCGGCCAGCCGCAGATTCCACCTCATATCAGCCCCTTCAGCCGCGCGGTGGCGCGGTCTTGGCCGGTGATCCAGGCATCCTCGATATGGGTTCGGTGGACGTGCACGTAATTCATTGCTGTCGCTATCCAGGCATGTCCGAGTGTTTCCTGGATAGCAATCAAGTCCATTCCGCTAAAATAGAGCTGGCTCGCGCAGAAATGGCGCAGCACATATGGCGTGAGTTTGTCCGGCCAGGCTGGCAGATGCCCGGCGGCGGCCTCGGCCAAGCCCGCACGCACCACCTCGCTGCCCACCCGGGCAGCGCTACCGTCAGCGTTCTTGCGTTCGGAACAGAACAACGGAGCACCAGGCCGGTCCGGGGCATCGCCGAGCTGGCCCCAGACGTCCTCGACGAACCAGCGCAGTGTCCGCCCCGCATTGTTGATCAACGGCACCATCCGTTCCCGCGGTCCCGAGCCGCGCGCACCCTTGCCGTGGCGGACGTGGATCTTGCCGAACCGGCCCAGATCCCACTTGATATCGGCCAGATCCAGATGGCGCAGCTCGTTGATCCGCAACCCCACCTCCGGCATCAGCCGGGCCGCGGCGTAATTGCGCGCAGTGGGCCCGAACTTGCGGCACGTCGCCAGCTCACCACGCCACCCAGCGAACAGCTGCCCCACCTGCCCGGCCGTGGGCGGGATCCGCAACCGGGCCACCCGCCGGCCACGAGGCCGGTTCATCTCATCGATCGGGCACTCCACGACCCGGCCGGTCAAATTGTGGATCTCAACCTTGTGCCGCAACTCCACGAACTCGAAATACGTCTTCACCGCCTGCGCACGCGCCAGCCGCGTGCCCGACGGCGCCGCGCGCAGCACCGTGCCGAAGTAGGCGTCCGCATCCCCAGGCCCCATGTCCCACAACGGCCGCCCGAACCAGCTCCGCACCTGCCCGAGATGGCTCACATCGCCGCGGATCGTGCCATCAGACAACCCCGCAGCCGCCCGGGCCAGCACGAACCCCGCGACCACGTCAGTCTCGAACCGCTCGATCTCCTCCGCACCAGCAGGAGCACGCACCTCGCGCAGATCCCGCACGACCGCCAACCCCACCACGACACCCCGACTTCAGCCCGATCACCCAAACCTCGACATGACCGTCAACGGCTCAAAACCAACGAGATACGGTCAGATGCCACAAGACCACCCAAATGAGCCGAAGCCCCTGGTCCAGGACGGCAGGCCAACCCCAGACCCCAACGAACCCAAGGGTTGTTTTTTAGTGAAAGTCCTCCCGGCTACCCGACCCCCGGCTACTCGGCGCCCGGGGGGGTCGAGATGTGATCTTCAGAGCTATCTGGCGGTGAATCTTCAGCGATAAATGGCGTTCTCCATGACGCCGATGGCCAGGTTTGCGGGGATCTGTCTGTCAGGGGCCGATCAGGTTGCGGATGCGCCGTCCGACGTCGGCGTGCCGGTCGGGGTGCAGCGCGGCGATCGGGTCATCGCCGTTGATCCAGGATCTGGGTATTGCGCTGACCCGGTCGAGCACGGCCTGGCCGACGTCGGGGATGAGTTCGGTGACGACGCGTGAGCCGGGCTGGCCGATATTGCGGATCGGTACGGCGAGCATGTTGTCCTCGCCCAGTTCGAGGTATAGGTCGCTGGAGACGACTAGCCAGGGTTCGGGTCCCAGCACCCCGCCTCTGATGTTCCATACCTCACCGAACCGAGGGGGCCTACGCGGCATCGCCGCTATCCCGGCGGGCTTCGCTGAGACGGTCCATCTCGGTGGCCGCGTCGACGATGAGTTGGGCCCGCTGCTGGTCATAGGCTGGCCCGGTCAGACCCACAGCGGCGCACCATTGCGCGTGGCGGGCCAGCGCGTCGCGCATCGTCTCCAGCCGGGTACATCGGGAGATCCACGCCGAGACGCTCATCCCGTGCTCGGCGGCCACGGCCACCGCGTCCTGGTAGACACCCTCATCCATCGTGATCGTGACCCGCGTCGTCGACATACCCATCACGCTACACCGGGACGCATATCAAACGATGTTCACCCCGGATATGACCCATACGGTGGCATCCAGCTCGACACCCGCCCTCATCGCCCCAGCTGGCAATCATCAGCGCCGGTCCAGCCCGGGCCGGCGGGCCAATCTGAAGATCACACACACCACCCGCCTGCGCGCCACAACTCGCCGGGGACACTACGGCGGATTCGGGGGTTAGCACGCGCACGTCGTTGTGCTCCACCGGGATGGTGACCGCAGGGCTCATATTGGTGTCTGCCCAAACCCGCCGCCGCTTGGCTCGCGGACGCTGCGGGAGCGCAGCCGATCTGGGTGCCGGGCGCGCGGCACCGCCCCCGGGACGTTGTCACTGCCGTGTGCGGCGGGGTCTCGGGTCGCTACGATGCATCCATGAACACGGCGTCCGAGGTGTCGCCCGACGATCCTCAGGGGCTCGCTGAGGCCATCCAACGTGCCGCCCAAGGCGCCGTCGTGCACCTCGTGCGCGACGGGCACGCTGTCGCTGACATCGTGCCCGCCACCACCGCGCACCCGAGCAAGGCTGATCGCAACGAGCGGGCTCTGGCCATTGAACGGCGTCAAGCCGAGCGCTTCGGCGCACCGGCGTTGGCGGACTACCGCAAGGTCTACCAGGCCAGTGGGTGGCCCTGGCCTGGTGATGACGTGATCCGTCGCGACTACCTCCTCGCGGACGCCCGCTGAGCCAGCCCGAACTCTCGGTCGCGGGGAAAGTCCTCGACGCGAGTGCCGTCGCCGCATGGACCAGCGGCAGCATCGCGTTCAGCGCGTGGCTGGGTGCTGCCCGTGTCCATGGCCTGACTTACTTCCTGCCGTCCTTGGCCATCACCGAAGTCCGGGTCTTGCGACCCGATGCCGGTGTGCTCCTTGATGACCTCGCGGAGCATCCGCACGTGATCGTCGGTCAGCTCGGTACCACCGACGCCGCGGGCACCGTCAACTTGGTCGCCTGCCTCTAGCTGAGAGGATCGCCGGGTTGCTCGCAGTGAGGTGGGAGGGGCTGGGCTGGTGGGGGTTGAGGCGCCGTCCTGCAAGGGGTTCCGCTTCCCAGTGG
>JBOHFT010000198.1:0-8244 GCA_050699815.1 Pseudonocardiaceae bacterium
CTCAACGTCTCCACTCGGGACTCGGCTACAAGACCCCACGCGAGGTCCACGACGAGTACCTGAACCGGCAGCACGCAGCCTGAAATAACCACCAAGAAAGCTGTCCGGAAAACGCGAGGCCCATCACACAGACCACCGCATCAGCCCAGCGCAGCCGCTCCTGCAGCCGGTGGCGCCACTGCTCACCCACCACGATGCCATCACGCAGATCCTGATCGAGAAAAGCCTCGTGACCGGCCTCGATCAGCCACCGATGCACATCACAGGCCAGCGCAAGATCCTCGCTCGCGTGGCTGACGAACACCCTGGCCACCCGCACCTCCCCCACCAGCCATCCACCAACGACCCTGCACTTTCACGCTGAGTAACTATCATGGACTCGGATTTGATCACTGTCAACGGCCGCCGGGACGGTCACCGGCCGATGATGCGGTGCGTGCGGCTGTAGTACTGGCCTGGACAGGGCTTCCTCAGGTGTTGCTCGCGCAATCGCTCGAAACGCCACTCGAACACGTCGCGCCGGTTCTTTCGTTCCGCCACGGCCCGCAGGTCCACAAGGAGCGTCACAGCCGCGTCGTACTCGGTCGGCTTCTTCGTGTCGATCGACACGCTCACCCGCTGCCAGGCATGCTCTTCGTGGGCTGCCGGCAACAGCCGCACCGCGGTCCGTGTGCTGCCCGCGGAACCGCCGCCGCAGCTCAACCCGCAGGCACGCGTCATCGCCGCAGGCAACCCGGACCAGCAGCGCGCTTGACGATCGCTTGGCGTCGTGCGGTGTGGTGTGAAGGGCTCCTCATACCCGGCGCTTGAGTGCCCGCAACGAGAGTGGCACGAAGACGGCGAGGATCACCGCCGCCCACAGCAGCGACCCGAGGACCGACTCCGCGACCGACTCCGCGTAGGGCGGCTCGCCGACCATGAGCCCGCGGGACGCGTTGGCGAGCAGCGTCACCGGGCTGACCTCCACGTATGGCTGCAGCCAGCCCGGCATCGTGTTGGCCGGCACGAAGACGTTGCTGACGAACGTGAGCGGGAACAGTGTGGTCATGCCGAACAGCTGCACCTTCTCCGGGTCCGCGGCGCGCACGCCGACGAACACCGACACCCAGGTGAAGGCGAGCCCGAACACCAGGATCAGCGCGACCGCCGCGAGGACGTTGACAACCGAGGTGCCGAACCGGAAACCGAGGACCACACCGATGGCGAGCAGCAGAGCGATCGACCAGATTTGCTTCACCAGGTCCGCGGCGATGCGGCCGGCCAGGGGCGCCCACCGGGCCAGCGGCAGTGAGCGCAGCCGGTCGAACACGCCCTTGGTCAGGTCCGCGTTGAGCCCCATGCCGACGTACATGGTGACGAAGAACATGTTCATCACGATGATCCCGGGCAGCGCGAAGGGCACGTAATCGCCGGTCGATCTCAAGATTGCGCCGCCGAACACGTAGGTGAACAGCAGCACGAACATGATCGGTTGGATGCTGAAGTCCGCCAGCTCCCACGGGTTGTGCCTGATCTGCACCAGCGTGCGCCACGCCAGCGTCATCGTCTGCTGCAGCCCTTGGGCGAGGCTGACCCGGGGGGCCGGTTCCCGTACGGCGGGTGCGGTCGCAGTCGCGGTCGCGGCGGTCATGCGAGTGCTCCTTCGGTCTCTTCGGTCTGCGCGGACTCCTGCGCCGGATGCCCGGTCAGGGACAGGAACACCTCGTTGAGGCTGGAGTTGCGGAGCGTGAGCTCGGCGATGACCACTCCGGCGTCGTCGAGCCGGCGTACCGCGGCCGGGAGCACCGCGGGATCGGTGACCGGCGCCGTCACCAGCTGGCCGTCCACCTCCGGCGCGACCCCGGTGAGCTGCCTGACCACGGAGATCACGGCGGGCACGTCCGCGTGATCGGCCGGCCGCACAGCGAGGGACCGGGCGCCGGTCCTGGCCTTCAGCTCATCCGGCGTCCCGGTCGCGATGACCCGGCCGCCGTCGATGACCGCGATGTCGTCGGCGAGCGCGTCGGCTTCCTCGAGGTACTGCGTGGTGAGCAGCACGGTGACACCGTCAGCCACCAGGCCGCGCATCAGGGTCCACAGGTCAAGACGGCTCCGCGGGTCCAGCCCGGTGGTCGGCTCGTCGAGGTAGAGCAGCTGCGGCCGGCCGACCAGGCTCGCCGCCAAGTCGAGCCTGCGGCGCATGCCTCCGGAGTAGGTCTTCGCCGCCCGCCCCGCCGCGTCGGTCAGGCCGAACCTCGCGAGCAGCTCGCGGGCGCGCTGCTTGGCGTCGTGCCGGGGCATCCCGAGCAGCCTGCCGATGAGCTGGAGGTTCTCCATGCCGGTGAGGGATTCGTCGACCGAGGCGTACTGCCCGGTCAGCCCGATCAGCTGGCGCACCTGATGGGCGTTGCGGACCACGTCGTAGCCGCCGACCGTGGCGTGCCCGGCGTCGGGCTGCAGCAGGGTGGCGAGGACGCGAACGGCGGTGGTCTTGCCCGCGCCGTTCGGGCCGAGCAGGCCCAGGACGGTCCCGGTGCGGACCGCGAGATCCACCCCGTCCAGCGCGGTGGTTTCGCCGAAGCACTTGACCAGCCCCTCGGCCCAGATCGCATGAGTCATCGTCGGTACTCCTGTCCCGTGTCGGTCAGCTCAGCCTGGCGTACGGGTCTGACAATTCCGACAATACTGGCGGAGGGTGCGCGGCAGCGACCGGTTTTCCGTCCGGCCCCCGGCACGCTAAGACCTCAATCAAGATCGAGGTCAAGGAGCTGCGGCCCGTGGTCAGTGCGTCGTCACGGGGCAGCTAGTCAGCGGTTCCCGCGAAAACCCGTTGATCGACCGATCAAGCCTCCCGAGTCTGTGACCCATGACACACGAAACTCGCACAGCTCTGGTGACCGGCGTCTCTCGACGACGGGGTATCGGCTTCGCCGTTGCCCGCCGACTACTCGCCGACGGCGCCCGAGTCTTCATCCACTCCTGGGCGGCCTACGACGCGACCGAGCCCTGGGGCGCTGATCCCGTGGGGATCGCCGGAGTGATCGATGCGCTCGGCGGCGAGCAAGCCCAGCTAGCGCACGCCGAAGCCGACTTCGAGGACCGCGACGCACCCCGTCAGCTCCTGACCATCGCGGTCGAGCGCTGTGGGCAACTCGACACGCTCGTCATCAACCATGCCCGCAGCTCCGTCGGGGCGAGCAACTCTCACCCGAGGTGAAACGCCGCTTCATCTGCTGTGCTGGTGGCTCTCACTACCGCGCAGCTGTCATCCTGCGGCAATGAGCCGCTGTGCGTAGTGCAGTTGTTCGGAAGCTGTGGCATTGCCCTCCATGATTCTCAGCGCCAGTGCGGGCATGTCCGTGTTCAGCCGCGCCATCTCCGCCAGCAGCTCGCTATCTTCCCGGATCATGGCAGATGCCTGCTTTCATCCTTGTGCATGACAAGTCAGTTGGCGCGATCACCCCGCACCCGCACCCGCACAATCCGGCAAGCCTCCTCCCAGCACGGCTCACAGGTCTGCCACAGCCATTCCATCTCCCCCGCAGCGCCCCGTGGATGACTCACCCTGCACAAACACCGCATCGGCTCACCCGCCGGCACATGGCGATCACGCCGGTCAATAGCATGCCGCTGCCCGGCAAGCGGGAACCAGACAAACGGCCGGGAAGCCTGCTCATCCGCCGCATGCATCGGCGAGGTACCCCCAAATCCCGTGCTCGTCTGACCTGGATGGCACCCAGAGCCGGGGCGAACATCACCCGGGCAGCGCGGCTTGCGGGAGCCAGTTGCATACCGCACGCTTTGGGTGAGCCGTCATCCCGGCCCTGGGGCCTGGACCAGGCAATCGGGTGGCGGGTGCGGTGAACAACGCTGCTCCACCTCGGGTAGCAGCGGTGGACACTCGGCTACGCTCAGTCTCCACGACTGTGTCGTTATCGCCTGCGAAGACGGGAACGAGGGGGAACAGCGGTGATCCAGGAACCTCCCGGGCTGGTGGCCATGCGCCTTGCCCTGGGCCAGCAACTGGCCGCCCGGCGCGACGCTGCAGGCATCGTCCAGCAGCAGATCGGCCGCAAGACGGGCTACAGCCGTTCCTCGATCGCCAAGGCCGAAGCGGGCCGCCAGCTGCTCACCCGGGAGTTCTGGCAGGCAGCCGACGGCCTGCTCCAGGCCGGTGGTGCCCTGCTCGCCGGCTATGAGCAGGTCCGGGCCGCCAAGGAGGAGCACGAGGCCCGCAGCCGGGAAGCGGCGCTGGCCAAGGCGTACGCTGAGGCACAGGCCCATGCGCAGGCGCTGCGAGCCACCGCCCCGCCTGAAGTTCAGAACGGCAACGGCCTCGCCGTGCCGACCGGACAGGAGGTGCTCTCGGGCCTGGTCTCCGCGGTCGGCGCGGAACTGGCCGGGCCACTGCTGTACGTGGCGTTACTGAGCACATCACCGCAGGGGGTGCCTATTGAGTGCAGAGAGCAGCTTTGTGAACAGCTTCAAACATTTCTCTGTGAATGGGCTAATACGATGGAGCGCCGGGAACACCTCCGGCTGCTGGGATGGGTGGCCACCACGATTGCCACCTCCCCGTTGAGCGGCCTGAATACTGACGAGCAGGAACGCTTGTTCAGGGCCGTTGCTGTGCCAGGCCGGGTCGATGAGCAGTCCATCGGCCATATCGAGACCATTCTCCAGCACTGCAAGAGGCAGGAGGATGCCCTTGGGCCGCACGCGGTGCTGCACACCGTCCTCGCGCAGCGGGAGCTGGTGGACTCCTTGCTGGACAAATGCTCAGCCGAGCTCCGCCCCCGGCTGCTGTCGGTCTACAGCAGTATGTCCACCTCCATCGGTAATTATTTCTTTGACCTTGATGACGGCGCCAGCGCTATGCGCTACTGCGCGCAGGCCAGGGCGGCCGCCCAGGAGGCCCGTAACCCCGAACTGGCTATCTATGCGCTGTGCACGATGAGCTACTTTGCCTCCTGGCAGGGTCAAGCGCATACTGCTCTTGACTTCGCGGCTGCTGCGCAGAGCCTTGCCGCTAAAACTGATGACCACCTTTTGCGAGCCTGCGCCGCTACAGAGTTCGGCATGGCCTACGCGGTTGACGGTCAATACAAGGAGTGCCTGACCGAGTTCGACCGGGCGCTGGCCAGCCTTGCGTTGCCAGCTGGTCAGCGGTCTCCTGAGTCGCCGGTCTACTGGCTCCATGAGGGACTGGTTGCCAGTCACCAGAGCGAGTGCCTGATACGGCTCGGCAAGCCAGCCGAAGCGATTGCAGCCGCCGAACGGGGACTCCAGCTATTCGACAGCTCATTCCCCCGTGGTGTGGCCTACTGCACCCTTCACCTCGGTACTGCCCGGTTGCTATCCGGCGAGGTTGACGAGGCAGTGCGGGTTATTGGAGAAGCAGCATTCCTGGCCACCAAGAACCGCTCGGCACGCCTGACGGGTGAGGTCAGGGCTGCCCGGGCGCGGTTGCAGCCGTGGCGGGACATGCCCGCGGTGCGGGAGCTGGATGAGAAACTAGCGGGGTATGGAGTGGGTGGGTAACGACCAGCGACCGGCTCAAACCGGATCGCTCCCGGTCCGCACGGATCAGTTCCTCGGCGGGATGGGCATCCGCACTGAGATGTGCTCGTTCGAGATGGTGAGGCCATGCAGTGGCCAGTTCATCCAGTTCGGAGTCGCATTGGCCATCTTGGCTGGCGGTCCGGAGAACGCGATCGCGCCGACAGCCAGCTGCCCGAGCTGGGCGGCGGCGTCAAGTTCGGCGAGTGCGTTGGTTCCCGTGCGGAACCAACTTCCGTTGCCTCCGACGACCAGTAGGTTCACGGTGCCACGGCTGCTCGCGGCCGACAGCCAGCGCTCGGGGCACTCCAAGCGGCTGCTGGCGTCGACCAAGTCGGACAGCTCGCGTGCTTGAGAGCCGGTGAGCAGTTCGCGGCAACCATTGTGGGCGAGCATGTCGCGGGCGACGTATCCGTCTCGTGTAGCGGTGGCGTGGTCGATCAGATCAACGGCGATCTGGCGCACGGATGGATCGTCGACGGTGCCGGTGGCGTCGATGAAGGACAACCCGAGCCGTGTGTGGAAGACCGCCAAGCCGGGCGCGGAGGCGTCGAGGCCGTGGTACCGGTTCAGGAGCGTGGCCAGATCGGCGTCGCCCGAGGCACCGTGGCACTGGATGGTCAGGCAGGCGGTCACGGCGTTCTCCCACGGGTCTCCTGGTGTTGTGTCGGCCAGGAGGGCGAGGGCGCTGTCGGTGTCTCCGGATACGGCGTGGGCGATGACCGCGACCTGACGACCGTCAAGCATCCGACGCCCGACGCCCTTGTATTCGTCGAGCCGGGCGCGTGCCTCCGCCCAGCGGTCGGCTGCGGCCAGAGCGCGGCCACCGGTGGCCAGCAGGACCGCCCACAGCCAGCTGCGGATGTGCTGGTTCGTCTCGGCGGAGTCGGTGAGGTCGGCCGGGATCTCGATGCCGTCGACGATGGCGTCAGCTCGGGCGGAGACCGCGGTGAACAGGGTGTCCATCAGTGCGAAGGCGCGCTCGCCTTGGCCCTCGCGGATGTAGAGGCGGGCGAGGTTGGTGATCGGTTCGAGAGCGAAGCGGGCTACCTGCGCGCTTAAGGGGCGGGCGCGCAGGTAGATGTTCACCTGCTGGTGGCACCACTGCCGGGCCAGGTCGGGCAGGCCGCAGTCGGAGGCGGTGAGCGCCGCGTTGTTGTGCACGGCGGCGGCTTCGGTGAGGTCGCCGCTGTGCTCGACTTGGCGTGCTCGGTCGCACAGCTCGGCCACCCGCCGGGCCAGCGGGAGGCAGGCCGGGCGGGTTCGGGCGACGAGGGGGAAGCGGCGGGCGAACTGGCCGGCGGGGTCCACAGCGTCACTCCCAGGTGACGGTCATGGGGTGGTGGGGTCGGTCCAGGACCACGAAGCCGGGGTTGTTGGCGTCTGGCTGGGGCGAGGTGTCGGGAATGGCGAAGCGGACGGTGCTGGAGCGGAAGCCCTGGTCCCAGGTCGAGATCTCGGCCGAGACCTGCTCGGCGAGTTCCTGCGCGTTGGGGCCGTGGCCGATGACGCCGACCTCGTAGCGTCGGCCGCCGTCCGGACCGGGTTCGGCGGCGCGGATGGTGAGGTAGGCGAGGCTGCCGTCGGCGGCGGTGGTGGCCATCGCCACCGAGGGGAACATCGGCCGCACGATGCCGCTGTCCTTCGCGGTGGAGGCGACCTCCATGCGCATGAGCGGGTTGGGCAGGTGGCAGGCCAACCACAGGTCCAGCCACTCGAAGGACTCCATCGGGACGAAGTGCGCGCCGGTCCACACCTCCTGGCCGGGGGTGTCGAACACTCCGACGAGGGTGTCCGGGTCGGTGGCGTGGTTGTTGTCCTTGTGGGTTTGCAGCGTCACCTCCCCGGTGCCGGTCAGGTCGAGGACGCGGCGGGCGTCGTCGCCGAGGCCACGTAGGGGGCATGAAGATCGCCATCTCGCTGCCGAGGCTGCGCCAGCCGTCCTGGTCGCGTTCGAAGACGATGCTGCGGGAGGCGCACCCACGCAGGCGCACCGGAGCCACCAGGCGTCCGCCGGGTGCGAGCTGGTCGAGCCAGGCAGCCGGGACCTCGTGGGCGCCGACGGTGGCGATGACGCGGTTGAAAGGCGCGGTTTCCGGGTGGCCGAGTGCGCCGTCGGCAGCGACCGCCTCGACGTTGTCGATGCTGGCCGCGGCCAGGTGCTCGCGTGCTCCGGCGACGAGGTCCTCGTCGAGGTCGATCGTGGTGACGCGCCCGTCTGCGCCGGTGAGGGTGGCCATCAGGGCGGCGTTGTAGCCGGTGGCCGCGCCGAGTTCGAGCAGCCGTTCGCCGGGCTGGATGCTGAGCTGTTCGAGCATCATGGCGACGATCTTGGGCTGGGATGCGGCGCTGATGCGGGTGCCGTCGCCCTCGTGCTTGGTGTAGACGGGCTCGTCGGCGTACGCCTCGACCAAGGGGACGTCGGGCAGGAACAGGTGACGGGGCACCTGCCGGAACGCGGCCTCCACAGCGTCGGTGAGGACGGTGCCGCCCTTGACGAGGCGGTCGGCGAGCTTGGCACGCAGCTCGTCGACGGAGCCGGTGGAAGCGTCACTGACAGTGGTTGTCATCGCGGGAACCCTAACGGGGCTGCGCCCCAGCCCGACGAAGCGTGTGGGTGGTCGGTTTGGGTGAGCGGGCTCCGGTCGGGTGGGTGAGACCGTGACCGGCGTGCCGATCCGGTGTATGAACCGCTTGGAGCGGTTG
>JBOHFT010000199.1:0-8220 GCA_050699815.1 Pseudonocardiaceae bacterium
TGCGGGCCCGGTCGACCAGCAGCAGCGCGGCGATCTCCCGGATCCGGGTCTTGACCGGGGCCAGGCCGACCAGGTCGGCGTCGAGGGAGTCGAAGACCTCATCGATACCGGTGGCCTCGCGTTCCTTGGCGAGATTGACCCGGGCATCCGGCGGGAGCGTCTCCGGCTCGCGGCCGGCCTCTTCGGCATGTCCCGGCCCGCCCGCATGTCCCGGCCCGCCCGCCCCCGGCCCGGCCGGTTCGCGGCCGGGCGGGGACATGCCGAACCCGACGCGAGCGGGCGTCTCGCTGCCGGGTTGCCGGTTGATGGTCATTGCTGCCCGTTGTACCGCTGACCGTGCGGCTTGTCGGCGGCGTAGGGATGCAATGTGTACCGGATAGTGCGGTCGTGGGCCTCTTGGCGCTCCAGCCGGAAGCCGGGCTCGTCAGACGGCCGCGCCACGATGTAGGACAGCGCGACGGTCTGCTTGCCGTAGCTCGCGTTGTAGGCGTTGACCCGGATGTAGTGCTCGGGCTTGGCCTTGCGGCAGGCATTGACCTCCGCGAGCACCCCGGCGGCGTCGGCCAGGTCGAACATCGGCAGCCCCCACATCTCCCAGTAGACGTTGCGGGGGTGCGGGTCGTCGGTGAACTCCACCGAGCAGGGCCACTTGTTGTCCAGCGCGTACTGGATCTGCGCGGTGATCTCGGCGTCGGTCAGGTCGGGCAGGAAGGAGAAAGTCCCCTGAGTGATGCGCATCTGTAGCTCCTTAAGCGCCGGATCAGATGGAGGTCGGCGTCTCGACGACGTCGGGCACGTCGGTCGACTCGTAGTTGAACGAGATGTCACCCCAGGTCGACAGCGCGACGTCCAGTTCACGGCACTTCTTGGCGGCCGCCTTGAGGATGTCCTCGCCCTCCTTGCGGTAGTCCCGCCCCTCGTTCCGTGCCTTGATCATCGATTCCAGCGCGACCCGGTTGGCGGTGGCGCCCGCGGCGACGCCCATCGGGTGGCCGATCGTGCCGCCGCCGAACTGCAGCACCACGTCCTCGCCGAGGTAGTGCAGCAGGTCGTGCATCTGCCCGGCGTGGATCCCGCCCGACGCCACCGGCATCACCCCCGGCATCGACCCCCACTCCTGGTCGAAGTACAGGCCCCGGACCGGGTTCGCCGACAAGCGGCCCAGCCGCAGCGTGTCGTAGTAGCCGGCGATCGCGTTCGGGTCGCCCTCCAGCTTGCCGACCACCGTGCCCGCGTGGATGTGGTCCACCCCGGCCAGCCGCATCCACTTGGCGATCACCCGGAAGTTCACCCCGTGGTTTTTCTGCCGGGCATAGGTGGCGTACCCGGCCCGGTGCAGGTGCAGGATCAGCCCGTTGGCCCGGGCCCACTTCGCCATCGACTGGATCGCGGTGTAGCCGATGGTGAGGTCGATCATGATGATGACGCTGCCGACCTCCTTGGCGAACGCGGCCCGCTCGTACATGTCCTCCATGGTGGCCGCGGTGACGTTGAGGTAGTGGCCCTTGACCTCACCGGTGGCCGCCGCGGCCCGGTTGACCCCCTCCATCGAGTAGAGGTACCGGTCCCGCCAGCGCATGAACGGCTGGGAGTTGATGTTCTCGTCGTCCTTGGTGAAGTCCAGCCCGCCGCGCAGCGCCTCGTAGACCACCCGGCCGTAGTTGCGGGCGGACAGGCCCAGCTTGGGCTTGGTGGTCGCACCCAGCAGCGGCCGGCCGAACTTGTCCAGGTACTCGCGCTCCATGATGATCCCGTGCGCGGGCCCCTGGAAGGTCTTGACGTAGTGCAGCGGGATCCGCATGTCCTCCAGCCGCAACGCCTTGAGGGCCTTGAACCCGAACACGTTGCCGATGATCGAGGACGTGAGGTTGGCGATCGACCCCTCCTCGAACAGGTCGATGTCGTAGGCGATGTAGGCGATGTACTGGTTGTCCGCACCAGGGACCGCGTCCACCCGGTAGCACTTGGCCTGATAGGTCTTGTAGTCGGTGAGCCGGTCGGTCCAGACCACCGTCCAGGTCGCGGTCGAGGACTCGCCGGCCACCGCGGCGCCGGCCTCCTCCGGTGGCACCCCGGGCTGCGGGGTGATCCGGAACGCGGCCAGCACGTCGGTGTCCTTGGGCTGGTAGTCGGGCTCCCAGTAGCCCATCTCGGCATACGGGATGACCCCGGCCGACCAGCGGTCTGCCTTCTTCTGCGGGGTGGGGACTTCGGTGTCGGTCACGCTGCATCTCCTCTGGGCCGCTGTCAGGACCCCTGCTGGCCACTACTGAAGCTTGGCGGTACACAATCAGGCTGTCCATCGAGTCTTTCCCCATCACTCTGTAGTGACCGCTCAGGAGTCAGGAGGTTGCGATGACGGAGTCCCGTTTGCGCACCCTGGTCGCGCTGGCCGCCACCGGATCGGTGCGCGGCGCCGCCAGCCGCCTGACGGTCACCGAGTCCGCGGTGTCGGCCGCGATCGGGGCGCTGGCCCGCGAGCTCGGCGTGCCCCTGGTGGAGCCGGTCGGCCGGGGGCTGCGGCTGACCGCCTCCGGCACCGTCTACGCCCGCTACGCCCGCCGGGTGCTGGGCTTGCTCGACGAGGGCGCGGCGGCCGCGGTCCAGGAGCTCGACCCGGAGCGGGGCCGGCTGCGGCTCGCCGCGGTCACCACCGCCGGGGAGCACCTGCTGCCGGCCCTGCTGGCCGAATTCCGCCGCCGGCACCCGGGAATCGCCCTGGCCCTGGAGGTGCTGCCCAGTGCGCAGGTGTGGGACCTGATCAGCGCCCACGAGGTCGATCTGGTCATCGCCGGGCGGCCGCCCTCGGGGGTCGAGGCGCGGGTGGTGGCCACCAAGCCCAACGAGCTCGTGGTCGCGGCGGCGCCCTCGGTCGCCGAGGCGTTCGACTGGGCGGCGACCCCGTGGCTGCTGCGCGAGGAGGGCTCGGCGACCCGCACGAGGGTCGAGGCCTACCTGAAGTCGCAGGATGCCGCACCGCCGCGGCTGGTGCTGGGGTCTAACGGGGCGGTGGTGGCCGGTGCGGTGGCCGAGCTCGGTTGCGCGCTGGTCTCCCGGGAGGCCATCACCGAGCTGCTGGCCGACGGGCGGCTGGTCGAGGTGCCCACCCCGGGCACCCCCATGCGGCGGCCCTGGCACGCCGCCGTCGGTGCCTACTCCGGCGCCGCCACCTGGCTGTTCGTCGAGCACCTGCGGGCGTCGGGCTGGCGGCCACGCGGCCCGCGGTCCGCCGTGGAGAAGCCGCTGGCCCCCCCAGGCGCTCCACCCCCTGGGGGAGGCATGCCACGCCGGTCCCGGTCTAGGGTCGAGGGTGGCGGCGTGGATCGTCCCGTCGCGGTGAAGGGAGGGTCATGATCGAGGCGCTGCACGCGACCGCCCAGGCGATGGTGAGCCGGCCGCGCGGCATCCTTGCGGCCGACGAGAGCATCGGCACCATGTCCTCCCGGCTGGAGAAGGTCGGGGTCGCGGCCACCCCGGACAACCGGCGGGCCTACCGCGAAATGCTGGTGACCACCCCGGGGCTGCACAGCGGGATCAGCGGGGTGATCCTGTCCGACGAGACTTTCAACCAGAAGCTCGACGACGGAAATTCCTTCCCGCTCGCCGTCCACGCACTGGGCATCCTGCCGGGGATCAAAGTCGACACCGGCGCGAAGCCGCTGGCCGGGTCACCAGGGGAGAAGGTGACCGAGGGGCTGGACGGGCTGCGGGAGCGATTGGCCGACTACGTGTCGCGGGGCGCGCGGTTCGCCAAGTGGCGCGCCGTGATCACGATCGGGGAGGGCGTGCCGTCGGTTCGCGCCTACCGCGCCAACGCGCATGCGCTGGCCCGGTACGCCGCGCTGTGCCAGGAAGCGGTGGTCGTGCCCATCGTCGAGCCCGAGGTGCTGATGGACGGCGACCACACCATCGAGCGCTGCGCCGAGGTCACCACGGCGGCGCTGCGGCACCTGATGGCAGAGCTGGACGAGGCGGGGGTCGATCTCGCCGGGACCGTGCTCAAGCCGAACATGGTCGTGCCGGGCACGACGTCGGGCCAGCAGGCCAGCCCCGAGGAGGTCGCCGAGCGGACCGTCGCCACGCTGCTGGCGGTGCTGCCCGAGTCGCTGGCCGGGGTTGCGTTCCTCTCCGGTGGCCAGGCGCCAGAGGTGGCCACCGCGAACCTGGCCGCCATGCAGCAGCACGCCACACCCTGGCCGCTGACCTTCTCCTTCGGGCGCGCCCTGGTCGATCCAGCGCTGCGGGCCTGGCACGGTGATCCCGCCCTGGCCGGCGCCGGGCAGCAGGCGCTGGCCGGCCGGGTCGGCCCCAACTCGGCCGCGGTCGCCCTCGTGAGTGCCTAACGCGGGCCTTGATCAGCGGTAGAGGCCCTCGCGCAGCGCCGCCGCCACCGCCGCGGCTCGGTCCGTCACGTCCAGCTTGCGGTAGATGCCGCGGACGTGGCTTTTGACGGTCTCCTCGCCGACCACCAGCGCGGTGGCGATGGCGCGGTTGGACGAGCCGGCGACCATCAGCGCCAGCACCTCGCTCTCCCGCTGGGTCAGGCCCAGGTGCGCGCCGGGCCAGAATTCGCCGGCCTTCAGCCGGGCCGCCGACGTCCTGGCCCGGGCACTGAGAGCGGCGTCGAGTGCCACCCCGCCGACGTGCACCCGGCGTAGTTGTTCCACGAGCTCCCGGCCGTCGATCTGTTTGAGCAGGTAGCCCGCCGCGCCGGCCTGCATGGCCTGGAACAGGTACTGCTCGTCGTCGTAGACGGTGAGCAGGACGACCTTGCGTCCGGGGCAGGCCTGCACGAGGTCGCGGCACAGGTCCAGCCCGCTCTCGCCGCCCAGCCGCACATCGGCCAGGACGATGTCGGGGTCTAGGCCGGCCACCACCCGCCGCGCGGTCGCCGCATCCGCGGCCTCGCCGACCACCCGGACCTGCCCGGCGAACCGGGCGAGCATCGCCTTGAGGCCGGTGCGCACCATCTCGTGGTCGTCGACCAAGACCACTCGCAGCGGCTGGCGGCCCATTCGCTGAGTGTAATCGGCGGGTCCCCTCGTCTTTCCCTCCAGCAGGGGACGCCGAGGCCGGCGGGGCTTGCATACCGTCAGGTATTAGCGGTCGGTCCTGGGGTGCCGGGCCGCCGATGGGGCTCCAGAAAAGGGGTGTGTCATGCCCGACAAGTTGCTGCGGATGGAGCGTGCCGGGTCCAGCGCGCGGCGACCGGTGATGCTCGCGATCGCCGGGGACAGCGCCGCCGGCAAGACCACGCTGACCAATGGGCTGGTCGAGGCGCTGGGCGCCGACCGGATCACCTCCCTGTGCGTGGATGACTATCACCGCTACGACCGGCAGGAACGCAAGGGGCTGCCGTTCACCGCGCTGCACCCGGACTGCAACTACGTGCAGATCATGGAGCAGCACCTGCAGCTGCTGGCCACTGGCCAGCCGGTGCTCAAGCCGGTCTATGACCATCACACCGGCCTGCTCGCCCGGCCCGAACTCATCGAGCCCACCGAGTTCGTGATCGTGGAGGGCCTGCTGCCGCTGTACACGCCGTTGGCCCGGGCGTGTTTCGACGTCACCGTGTACCTCGACCCGCCGGAGGAGATCCGCCGGGACTGGAAGGTCACGCGGGACACCACCAAGCGCGGGTACACCCCCGAGCAGGTGCTGGCCGAGCTCGACAAGCGGGAGCCCGAGTCCGCGGAGTTCATCCGCCCGCAGCGGTCCGCCGCCGACATCGTGGTCCGGTTCGGCCCCATCGAGGTGCGCGATGACCCGCCGGATACCCCGCTATCGGCCGAGCTGACCCTGCGCTCGACGATCCGCCACCCCGATCTCACCGGGGTCTTCCGCGAGTCCGACCGGCGCGCCATGCACCTCAAGCTGGTCCGCGACGAGGACGGCCGGCCGGTGGATGCGCTGCACGTGCACGGGTACGTGCCAAGCGAGGAGAGCCAGCTGCTGGAGAAGGCGATCTGGGCGGAGCTCGGCGCCGAGACGGAGCTGCCGTCGTCGCTGGGCCAGATCGGTGAGGGCACCCGCAGCGAGCCGCTGGCGATCACCCAGCTGCTGCTGCTCTACCACATGCTCGACGCGGTCCGCTGACCCCCGCTCGGCGCGCACCAGGACCAGTCAATTAGGTCCTGGCGCGTCTCCGCAGGCCTGCTTGAGGCTATTTGTCCAACGTTAACCGCGGGGTTTCCTCCGGCGCCCCCGGCTGCTGCCATCCTTGAATAAGGCAGCCCTAAATCGCCGAAGTCTGAACAATTTATGGAGCGGCTATGGAGTGGCTATGGAATGGTGTCGGGAAATCACCTTGATTGGCTCGATCGCAGTGACCGGGTGGGCCAGCGCGCTGACGCGCAATGGCGGAGGAAACCGTGGTGGCTGATTCGCCGGCCCGGCCGGCTGCTGCCGCGCGGATCTGGGCCGGGGGTCTCAGCGTAGCTGCCATGCTGGCCCTGGTCGTGCTGATGGCGCAGGGACACGATGCTCCTCCCGTCCCGGGAGCCCAGCTCGAGGCGGTGTGGTGGTATGTGGCGCGCGCGTCAGGTCTCCTGGCCTGGGTGCTGCTCAGCGGGTCGGTGGTGGGTGGCCTGCTGGCGGGCACGCAGCTGGCCCGGGGGCGCACGGACTCGGGGACGCGGGCCCAGGGGCTCCACAAGTTCGCCGGGACGCTCGCGGTGGTCTTCACCGGCATCCACCTGGCCACTGTGCTCGCCGCCGACCAGCTGCGGATCGGCCTGCGGGAGCTGCTCGTCCCGTTCGCCAGGCCGGACAATCCGGTGGCTCAGGGCTGCGGGGTGCTCGCCTTCTACCTGCTCGTCGCGATCACGCTGACGTCCTGGCTGCGGGCGGTGCTGTCCTGGCGGTGGTGGCGCTGTGTGCACCTGCTGGCGTTCCCGCTGTGGAGCCTGGCCAGTGTGCACATGGTGCTGGCCGGCAGCGACGTCGCGATCCTGGGCTGGGCCCCCACCGCGGTGGCGGTGGTGATCCTGTTCCTGGCGGTCTTGCGGCTGCTCACCGCACGGCCGTCGGTGGTAAAGGACCTGCTGGCGGTGACCCGCGACGAGGTGATCGGCCGGATGCTGCGGGTGTGGCACCGGTGGCGCGCGTCGGGTCGGCACCGGCCCGGTGTGGGCCGGCATAGCCGAGTGACCGGTGGGCGCCACGCCTCGTCTGGTACCGGCACAGCGGGTGCCAAAACTCCGGGTGCCAAAACTCCGGGTGTCGTAACAGCGGTGCCTGCCGCGGTGGAGGCCGGGATGCGGCTGCTCATCGGCCAGACGACGTGGGAGGCCGACAACATCCTGTCGTTGCACCTGCACTGTCCCGACGGCGCGGCACTGCCGAGCTGGGAACCCGGAGCCCACATCGAGCTTGCCCTGCCCTCGGGCCGGCGTCGGCAGTATTCGCTGTGCGGCAACCCGAACGACACCCGCTCCTACCGGATCGCGGTCCTGCAGCTGCCCGCCGGGCGCGGTGGATCCGTGGAGGTGCACGCCAGCGCGCGGCCCGGCCAGCTGATCACCGTGCACGGGCCGCGCAACCATTTCCCGCTGGTGGCAAGCCCGGCCTACCTGTTCATCGCCGGCGGGATCGGGATCACCGCCGTGCTGGCGATGGCGGCCCGGGTGGCCGCCGCAGGTGCCCAGTGGAGTCTGGTGTACATCGGGCGCCGCCGCGCCAGCATGGCTTTCCTCGGCGAGGCCGGTGCGCTGGACCCCGACCGGGTCGAGGTGGTGCCCGGCGACGAGCGCGGCCGCCCGGACCTGGACGTGATCATCAGCGCTGCCGCACCGGGTACCGCGGTGTACTGCTGTGGCCCGGACCGGCTGCTGCGGGCGGTGCGGGAGCGGGTGGCCGCCCGGCCAGACCTCAGCCTGCACTTCGAGCGTTTCACCGGCACCGCCGCCGGTGGCGGCGGTGCCTTCACGGTCGAGTTGAGCCGCACCGGACGCGTCATCGACGTGCCCGCCGACCGCACCGTCTTGCAGGCGGTCCGCGACGTCGTTCCCACCGTCGCGTTCGGCTGCGAGCAGGGACTCTGCGGCGGATGCCGCGCCACCGTCCTGGCCGGCCAGCCAGATCACCGCGACGAGCTGCTCAGCAGCGCCGACCGCGCCGCCGGCGCGATGCTGATCTGCGTCTCCAGGGCCCGCAGCGAGCGCCTCGTCCTCGACCTGTGAACGGCCCGCCGGGCGGGGGCGACCGGGGAAGTGCCCCCGG
>JBOHFT010000200.1:0-8181 GCA_050699815.1 Pseudonocardiaceae bacterium
CACTCGTACGATTCCCAATCACTGGGGCCTCCCACATCTGTGGCACTACCGGCCAGGCCGCTCCTGCCGGCAACCCACGATCACATGTGAGCGAGGCCCCAGCCCGAACTCACATACCGTCTAAACCTGCGTGCCCGCGGTGACGGTGGGTGTGCGACTATCGCTCGCAGTCTCCGGTTCGGGGGTTGCGCATGAACACGTCGCTGGAACGCGGGCGGTATGACTGGCCGTGGCGGGGTGGGCCCTCGTTCGTCCCGCCGGACGGCTCCCAGGTGGTCCTGAACAGCCCGGTGCTCGACGTGTCCAGGCCGTGGTCGTGCGGGTTCATCGCCCTGGTGCGGGGCACCCGCCGAGCGTTCACCGTCGCCGAAGCGGGCGCCTTCGACTGGCACAGCACCTACACCACGATCCCCGACCAGGTCACTGGCCAGCCCTACCGGGGCGGCGACCTGATCGTCGGCATCCGCAACACCAACGATCCACCCGACTATCGGGCCGCGTGGCGCGGGCCGTGGTTCGAGCTGCACACCCGGACGAGCGGCCCCGCCGACGGGATCACGAGGATCTTCGACGCGTTCCGGCTCACCGACACTCCCCTGGGGCTGCTGGCACAGCCGCGCAGCACCGGCCAGGCCCGGCTCGAGCCGCTGCGGGTGGCCAAGCAGATCCCCGGGATCGGCTATCTGACCATCGAACGCCCCGGGTCCGGCCAGGTCTCCGGCTTCCGGGGCTACCCCACCCCACACGGGGAGCTGTGGCGTCAGCCGCTGGGGATCGGGGCCCAAGGCCGGTCCCGGCCCGAAGCGCTGGTCCTGGCCACCCCCACGGCAATCACCCAGCTGATCCCTGGGCCACGAGACACCGCGGACCCGGATGAGGCGCTAAGATTTCTGGCCGGTCTGGACGTGACCTGGGAGCCTGCATGATCGTGCTGGGGGTGCCGGTCCTCGCGGGCGCGATGCTGCTGGTCGTCGCCGGGCTGGAGCACGTGCGGGCCCCCCAGCAGCTGGCTCGCGCCGCCGGCACCGGCATCGCGGCAGCCCGGGCCATCGCGGTCGTCGAGTTCGTGACCGGGGTGCCCGCGGTGGCCGCGGTGGTGTGGGGTGCCAGCGAGCTGCGCTGGGCGCTGGCCGCTCAGGGCGTGATCTACCTGGCCTTCGCCGCCCACCTGCTGTGGCGGCGCCACCGGGGAGACGAGTCGGACTGCGGCTGCAACCGGATGGGCACCCAGGTCGGGCCCGGTGGGATCGCGCGGGCCGTCGTGCTGGCGATCGCGACCCTCGCCGCCACGGCGCTGCACCCCGCAGCCGCGCTGCCCGGCGGCGGGGGTGCAATCCTGCTGATAGCCTGCGCTGCCGTGCTGGCCGTGCTGCTCTACACCCTGCCGGCGGCCGTCGACGGGCGGGCCGCGTGAGCGTGCTCACCGCCGCTGTGGTGCTGGCCTGGGGCTGCCTGACGGTGCTGACGCTGGCGATGGCCGGGATGCTGCGGCAGCTGCGGGAGCTGCAGGCCGAGGTAGCCCAGCTCGGTACGCCGCGGCGGCCCGCGGCCATTGGCCGCCGGGTGCCGGAGCTGGCCGGTGCGGGATCCCTGGTGCTGCTGGTGCTCGACCCCGGGTGCAGCTTCTGCGACGCGGTGCACGAGCCCTTCACCCAGCTGGCCCGCGACCATCCGGGCACCCGGTTCGAGGTGCTGTCCCCGCGGCAGCGGTGGGCCAGCACGCCACCGGTCCGGTCCAGGGTGGACCACAGCCTCGTCACGGAACTCGACCTGCCGTGGGCGCCGGCCCTGCTGCACGTCGACATCGGCGGCACGGTGCTGGCCGGGCAGCCGGTGCAGTCCCCCGACCGGCTCGGCGAGCAGGTCGCGGGCCTGCTGAGCACCGCGGCGGGCCGGGCCGCAGCGTCATGATCCCGCCCGATGTCCCCCGGCTCGACCAGCCTGGTCCCGGCGCGCCACCGCGTGCCGTGCAGTTCCACCGCACCGCGGTGCGCCGGCGCACCTTCCTGGCCGTCATCGGCACCGCGGCCATGACCCTGGGGATGACCATGCTGGGGTGGCTCCCGCTGGCCCGTCCGGCCAGGGCCGAGCAGGGCAGCGAGTATCCCGACTGCGGCCGCTACAGCAACGGCCCCGGCGGATCGATCTGCACCGGCGCTCCCTACTCCCCGTCGTACTGCGGGCCCGACAAGTGGTTCAAGAACGGCTGCTTCGGGGATTGGCGCGACAAGCTCGACTGCTACCAGCCGCGCACGATCTGCGACGCCGGCCAGGGCCGGCGCGAGGCCTGGCGCTGGGAGGCCGACGGCGTCGTCTACCGATGCGCGGACGGTGAGATCAACTACGATGGGGCGCCGAACCTGGAGCAGGTGATCTGCAACGCGACGCTGCCCCAGCGGGTGGCATAACTGATCGGAGGGAGTTCGGGGCAATGCCGGGGTTCGGGACGGCCCGCCAGCGGCTGCGGCGCGCCGTGTTCGGGCCGGTGCTGGTGACCGGTGTGCTGGCGGTGGCCGCCGCGGTGCCGCCGGTGGTTCGCGAAGGCTGGCTGCTGCCCTGGTTGCTGCTCGGGCTGACGGCCGGCTATGCGCTGTCCGGCTCGGCGTGAAGTGCTAACTCGGCGCACCTGCTGAGCTCGCCGGTCTGGCGGGATTCGTCACGGGCCTACTTCACCGCCGGCCTGGTTCTCGGGGCAATCACCGTGGCCACGCTGGCCGCGGTCGTCGGCAGCCTGCTGCGCCCGGCGTTGCCGCCCGCCGTGCGGAGCGGGCTGATCGTGGCCGTGGCGCTGTTCGTGCTCGCCGGCGAGTGCGGGCTGCACCGCGTGGCGCTGCCGCACCGCCGCGCCCAGGTGCCCTCGGCGGTGATCGGTGCCGGTTCCGACGCCGGGGCACTGCAGTTCGGCTTCGAGATGGGCTGCGGGGTGCGCACCCATCTGCCGAGCAACCTGCCCTACCTGCCGCTGGTGGCGGTGCTGCTGGTGGGTGGCTGGGCTACGGCGCTGCTGGCCGGGCTGGGTTTCGGCCTCGGGCGAGCCGCGATGGCGCTGGGCCGCCACCACTGCCGGGACGCGCCATGGTGGGACCGTCAATGGCAGCGCCACGAGCGCCGATTGCGGATCACCCTGGCGCTGGCCGCCGTCGTGGCGGCCATGGCAATCCTGCTGGCCTGACCACCACGGCCGGACGCCGCACAGTATGCTCCCGGGCTGTGGCGGACTCCGACAATGACCTTGAGACTCGAGTGGGCATCCTTGAGCGGCAGGTTGCCCAGCTCAGTGAGCAGGCTGCCCTCACCGGCTCCGACGCTGCTGCCGCCCGTATGCTGGCGGCTGGTGCCGATCATGACGTGTCGGAGGTCCGGGCCGAGCTGCGGGCCCATACCCAGGTCCTCAACGCCCTGCGGGAAACCCAGCTGGAACAGGGACGGGTGTTAGCTGAACACGGACGGGTGTTAGCTGAACACGGACAGGTGTTAGCTGAACACGGACAGGTGTTAGCTGAACACGGACAGATGTTAGCTGAACACGGACAGATGTTAGCTGAACACGGACAGATGTTAGCTGAACACGGACAGATGTTAGCTGAGCAGCGACAGACGCTAGCTGAACACGGACAGGTGTTAGCTGAGCAGAGCGAGGCGATCATCAGCCTGCGGCAGGCTGTGGCCGGGCAGGGCGAGGCGATTGCCAGCCTGGACGAGAAGATGAGCGCGGGGTTCGCCACGCTCCACGCCGGGATGGCACAGATCGTCGCGCTGCTGAACGGGAAAGCCTGACCGGGGTCAGCGGGAACCTTGGGTCGGCTCGATGTCGTCGTCGTGCAGTGGCTCGTCGGGGTGTAGCGCGCGGCGCAGGCGGCGGCCGATGAGCGACTCCCACCGGGCCGGGGGGATCGCGCCGGCCGGTTTCTTGGCGATGAGGTCACTCGCCTCGAGCACGTGACCGGCCGGGAGCGCCCGGCGGGCGACCAGTGAGCGGCCGAACAGCGCGCGCATCGGCGCCAGCTCGGCCGCCATGTCGTCCTTGTCGACGGGCACCGCTAACGCCGCCCCGATATAGCGGACGCCCTCGACGAGCAGGCGAAGCTCGCTGCTGGTCACCGACGCCGCCACATCCGGGCCGAACATCTCGCGGGACAGCGTCACGTGCACCTCGATCACCCGCCCGCCGAGCGCGACCGCGGCCAGCGACGGGAAGATCGTCCCCGAATGGTCGGACAGCCCGGTCGCGCACCCGTAGCGCTCCCGGATCTCGCCGAGGACGTTGAGCCCGACCCGCTCCGGCGCGACCGGGTAGGCCGACGTGCACTGCAGCACCGCCAGCGGCCCGGCGCCGGCCTCGCGCAGCCGCGTGACGGCGCCGTCGAGCTCGGCCCAGCCGCTCATCCCGCTGGACAGCAGCACCGGCGCCCCGGTCTGCGCCACCGCGTCCAGCAGCAGCGGGTTGGCGACCTCGCCGGAGGCGACCTTCCACGCGGCGACGCCGACGCGGCGTAGCAGGTCGACTGCTTCCAGCGAGAACGGAGAGCTCAGGAATGCCAGGCCGCGATCCTCGGCGTGCTGGCGCAGCCCCGCCCAGGCCTGCGCGGTGAATTCCATCCGCTTCCAGTATTCGTAGCGGGTGTCGTCGGCGTAGCTGAACTTGACCCGCCACGGTTCGTCGGTGCGGCTCTCCGCAGCAGCGATGTGGGTCTGGAACTTCACCGCATCGGCACCGGTGTCGGCGATCGCATCGATGAACGCGTGCGCGGTGCCCAGGCTGCCGTCGTGCGCCTGGCCAACCTCACCGATGACCACGACGCGGTGGTCCCAATCGAGTACATTCACTCTACGCTGTCTCCAGCCTCCACGAATGGACTAAAATAATGCCACGATCGAACTTCGCAGAGCAAATCACTGCACTCGGTTACGACTATGGCGCGCAGGCCAAGGTGCGACCCGAAGCGTGCAACCTCTGCGGGGCGCGTAGCCACGCCGCCGAGGTCGCCGCGCGCGATCGTTACGGCTACCCGGCGACCTTCGTGGTATGCCGGTGCTGCGGGCTCGGTTACCTGTGCCCGCAGCTGGGCGCCACGCAGTACGCGCACTTCTACTCCGAGATCTATCGCCCGCTGGTGTCGGCCTACCACGGCCGCCGCATCGACGCCGAGACCGTGCAGCTCGAGCAACGCGGCTACGCCGTCGAGCTCGCCGCGTTCCTGCTCCCGCTGCTGCAGTCGTCGCCGCACACGATCCTCGACGTCGGCGGCTCAACGGGAGTGGTAGCAAGGGTACTGGCTACCCGCCTGAACGCGCGAGCAACAGTCCTCGACCCGTCCCCGGACGAGCTGGCCGTCGCGCGGGCCGCCGGGATGGAGACGGTTGCCGGGCTCGTCGAGGACTTCGATCCTGGTGAGCGCACGTGGGACCTTGTGCTGCTGTGCCAGACGATCGACCATCTGCTCGACGTCCGCGGCACGCTGGCGGCACTGCGCCGGATGACGGCCGCCTGCGGGCGCGCGTTCGTCGACATCGTCGACGTCGACGTCCTGCTGCGCCGGACCGGCAGCATCGAGCGGGTGATCAAGATCGATCACCCCTACTACCTGACGCGGACGACCGCGGTGGCACTGTTCGCCCTCACCGGTTTCACGATCGTCGCCGAACGATTGTCCGATGACGGGCATCGAGGCTTCGTGCTCGCCCCAGGACTATGCGCCGAACCCGACTGGGCGGCGCTGAAGGTCACCGCAACGCGGTTCCTGAGCACCGCGTGGGCCCCTCTACCAGCGGGTGAACCGGGGTAGCGGGCGGTCGCTGTAAGATTCGGCCTGCGCACGCCCGGTCTTCTCTTCGTCAATGTCGTCAGGAGGCACCGACGTGCCTGACCGTCGCAAAAAAATCTGCGTCGTCGTCGCCAGCCGGGCCAATCTGGCCCGGATCACCACAGTGCTTGAGGCGGTACGTGATCACCCTGCCCTGGAGCTGCAGGTGATCGCCGCCGCGTCCGCGCTGCTCGAGCGGTTCGGCTGTGCGGTGAACGTGCTGGAGGCCGCCGGGTTCACGCCCGACGCCAAGATCCGCTTCATCATCGAGGGCCAGACGCCGGCGACGATGGCGAAATCCACCGGGCTTGGCCTGCTGGAGTTGCCGTCCGCGTTCGAGCGGCTGGAACCCGACGTCGTCGTCACCGTTGCCGACCGCTTCGAGACGATCGCGACGGCCATCGCCGGCGCTTACATGAACATCCCCGTCGCGCACACGCAGGGCGGTGAGGTGTCGGGATCGATCGACGAGAGCGTCCGGCACGCGATCACCAAACTGGCCCACATCCACTTCCCGGCGACCGAGCTCAGCGCCCGTCGCGTCATCGCCATGGGCGAGGACCCGCAGTATGTGTTCAACGTCGGCTGCCCGGCGATCGACCTCGCCGCCCGCACCCGCCCGGGCACCCGCCGCGACGCGCTGATTGACCACTGCGGCGCCGGTTCGCCGATCGACCCGGAGCAGCCGTTCCTGCTGGTGATGCAACATGGCGTGACCACCGAGTACGGCCACGGTCTTGACCAGATGGCCGCGACGTTGCGCGCGATCTCGTCGATCGGGAGGCAGGCCCTGGTCTTCTGGCCGAACGTGGACGCCGGCAGCGCTGAAGTCGCCACCGGTATCCGGCAGTTCCGCGAGCAGGGCCTCGCCGACCGCTGCCAGTTCTTCCGCAACCTGCACCCCGAGGACTTCGTCCGGCTGATGACGCATTGCTCCTGCATGATCGGCAACTCGTCGGCCGCGCTGCGCGAAGGCGCATACCTCGGCACACCGGCCGTCAGCATCGGCACCCGCCAGCACAACCGGGAGTGCGGCCCCAACGTCGTGTTCACCTCACACGACCCGGCTGAGATCGCCGAAGCCGTCCGCGCCCAGATCGCGCACGGCCGCTATGAGCGCAGCGACCTGTTCGGTACCGGCACCGCCGGGCGCGATATCGCCGACGTGCTGGCGGCAGTGAACCCCCCGGTCCAGAAGCGGCTGCACTACGACTTCGCCACCCTGCTCGCCGACCGCACACCGGTGTAGCCGGAAGACGCCGACCTGCTTTCACTCGAATGGGTTATCAACCAGGATTATCGCCACTTACCATGGTTGCCTAGCGCCACCAGCCCACATGACCCCCGTGGCGCGACGGGAGGTACGTCGAGCATGGCGATAGTCGCGGTGAACTTGACCCGGCCCGAGGAGGAGCTGGGCGAGATTCCCGCCCGGCTGCACGCGGCCGGGCTGAAGCTGCGCGTCGGATCGGGACGGCGGGCCACCCCGGCGACGGAGGTGATCGAGAGCCTCGCAGGGGCCACGGCCGTGATCGCCGGCCAGGAGCTGTACACCGCCGAGGTGTTCGACGCGTGCCCCGAGCTGAGACTGGTCGTGCGCTTCGGGGTGGGCTTTGACACCGTCGACGTCGGCGCAGCCACCGAGCGGGGCGTCCTGGTGGCGACCATCCCGGGCACCACCGACGGGGGTGTGGCCGACCACGCGATCGGGTTGATGATCGACCTGGCGCACGGGATCTCGCGGCACGATCGGGCCATGCGGCGCGGCGAGTGGCAGCCGCAACGCGGCGTCGACATGTGGCACGCAACCCTGGGCATCGTCGGGCTGGGCCGCATCGGCCGGGCCGTCGCCCGGCGGGGGCTCGGCTTCGACATGCGGGTCATCGCCCACGAGCCGTACCCCATCATGGAGTTCGTGGCAGAACACCGCATCGAGCTGATGCGGATAGACGAGGTGTTCGCCCAGAGCGACTTCGTGACGCTGCATCTCCCGGCGATGCCCGAGACCGAGCGGATCGTCGACGCAGCAAAGCTGACGCTGATGAAACCCACCGCCTTCCTGATCAACACCGGCCGCGGCAATCTGGTCGACGAGGACGCCCTCTACGCCGCGGTGAAATCCGGCCAGATCGCCGGTGCCGGCATCGACGCCTGGACGACCGAGCCGATGACCGATCCACGCTGGGCCGAGCTCGACAGCGTCGTCATCACCCCGCACAGCGCCGCGAACACCCATGGCGTCTGGACGGCGAGCGCGGAGCTGGCGGTCCAGATCGTGCTGCAGGTGTGGCGCGGCGAGCAGCCAGCGCAGCTGCTCAACCCGGAGGCGTGGGAGCCGGGCCGAACGGCCCCGTGAGTGGCGATGCGGGTTATAACC
>JBOHFT010000201.1:0-8164 GCA_050699815.1 Pseudonocardiaceae bacterium
GTCGTCGTCTGTGTGGCTGGCGGCGACCCAGCGTCCGCGGCTGACTTGTACGGCGCGTCCGGTGCTGGCGTGCTCGTGTAGCCGGGCGTAGATCCAGCTGCGGCTCATTCCGGTTGCGGTCATGAGTTCGCGGATGGTCAGGCCGTGACCGGGTGCCCGCTGTAGCGCTGTCCTCAGTGCGAGGTTGGGGTCGTCGCTGGGTGATGGGTGATCAGCCGTCTGCCGGTCTCCGGCCTTTCGTGGTGGGGGAACGATCGGCAGTGCCGGGCGGGTGGCGTTGTAGTTGTCGGCGGCGTTGTGGGAGAGCGGGTCGAGCAGTGGCCGGTTCGGTTGGTGTCGTGCGGCGATGGCGGAGACGTCGTCGTCGGTGAGCAGGTATGCGCGGGCGCGCCGTGGGGTGTGGTGTTCGGGGGTGGAGAGGAGGAACTTGCCGGGAGCATCGAGGGTGTGGGCGTGCCAGCCGGCGGCGAGCATGCCTTGTCCGAGGATGAGGTCTACGTCGCGGCGTTCGCGGACGCGCAGGCAGATCCGGATGTCCATCTGGGAGCGGACGGCGCCGGATCCCATGGCTTTCTGAGTGGGGCGTTGGGTGGCGGCGAGCAGGGTGACGGCGACGGCTCGTCCGCGTCGGGCGACGGAGTCGGCGTGGATGACCGCGAGTGGGGATTGTTCGGCCAGCTCGGCGTACTCGTCAATCACGATCACCAGGGCGGGTGTGGAGGGAGTGGGTGTCCAGAGGCGGGAGCCGTTTGCTTTGAGGTGATGGGCGCGGGCGTCGAGGATGGCGACGGCTTCGGCGAGGAGGTCGGCGGCCTCGTGGGCAGTGGTGGCGAGTCGGTTGAGGCAGGAGCGAAGCGAGCGCGGGGCGCAGCCGGGCGTATTCGAGCATGGCGTCGTTCGTGGTGGCGGGTGTCATCGGTGAGTCTGGGTCTCCTTCCGTTGGGGGACAGGGCAATCGGTTGTGGCGGTGTTGGTGAGCAGTCCTGGTCTCCGGCTCGCCGGTACACCGGGCTTTGTCCTAGTCAGAACTCGACTCCGGCGAGGAACCGGGCGAGGGCGTGGCAGCCGGTCTGGGATGTAGGGCGCGAGCGGGGTGGAGGCGAGGTAGAAGCCGAACAGGACGCAGAGCAGGGCATGCCAGCCGCGCAGACCAGCGAAGCGGACCAGGAACCAGACCAGCACGCCCAACAGGAGGACGAGGGAGACGGACAGAACCAATAGGGATCTCTTTTCGGCCGGAGGGAGGAAACGGTGATGGGACGAGGACTCAGGGGGTCAGCGGCCGGGACGGCGATCGTGGGGACGGCGTGAGTCCCGACCCGTCGGCCGGGAGGAGGACTGACGCCGGACGGCGCGGCGTTGCCGGTTGGCCTGTTGGCGCTCCCATGTGGCGCGCGCCCGGCATTTGCGGCACAGGCCGTTGCGGTCGGCGAGCGCACCGCACGGGCACTGAGCGTCGTCGCGGTGCGGTGCGGTGGCTGGTTCGTCCCCGTGGTCGGCCTCGGGGTGGCTGTCGGCGCTGTTGGTGTTGATGGCGAACTCCTTTCGCTCGGTGCTGGTCACGGTGTCGCTGCTGTGCGAGTGGTCGGCGGGATGTGGTGTCGTTGGCATGCCGAAGAGGTTGCAACAGAGCGTGATGACGCGGTCACCACGCGGTGGGACCCGACAAAGACGTCCCCCGTACGGTGAGTCCGTCCCAGGACGTCCCTGGGACGCCTTCGGGACGGGGTACCGGCCCGTGGCCAACCGGCGAGACACGGTGGGATGGCGAACGAGAGGCTCCGGGCCGCGCTGCTGCAACGCGGGGTGACCCCGAACGAGCTGGCCGAGTCCGTGGGCGTGGACCCCAAGACGATCGAGCGGTGGATCGGGGGCCGGATTCCCTACCGGCGGCACCGGTACCGGGTGGCGAGCAGGCTCGGGATCGATGAGACGTACCTGTGGCCGGGCGCCTTGGCCGCAGAGCAGGTCGCGTCCGCGTCAGAGAGCGAGGTCCTGGTCCTCTACCCGCACCGCTGGGCCGTTCCCCGGGATGTCTGGGGACAGCTCTTCGACTCGGCCGAGGACGAGATCGGCGTGCTGGTCTACAGCGGGATGTTCCTCGTCGATGACCCGGGACTGCTTGCCCTGTTCCGGGCCAAGGCCGCGCAGGGGGTGAAGATTCGCATCCTGCTCGGGGACCCGGATGCCGCCGAGGTGGCCTGTCGCGGCGCGCTGGAGGGGATCGGGGACGCGTTGGCATCGAAGATCCGCAATGCGATCGTGCTGTACCAGCCGCTGCGTGGGGTCGACGGCGTGGAGATCCGGTTGCACTCGACAGTGCTGTACAACTCGATCTTCCGGGCGGACGGGGAGCTGCTGGTTAACTCCCATGTTTATGGTTTCCCGGCATCGCAGGCGCCCGTCATGCATCTGCGTCAGGTGGCCGGCGGCACTATGGTCACCACCTACCTGGACAGCTTCGACCGGGTCTGGTCCGAGGCACACCTGATCGACTAACCGGACAACACAGCAGGTCGCAGGAAAGGGTCACCGAGGGCCGTGGCGCGAATCGACTACTACGACGATCCGGACGCTCCGAGCGCGACCAGTCTCGTCCCGTCCGCGAACGTCGTCGTCGTCAACGACGACGGTGATCTGTTGATGATCCACCGGACCGATAACGACAACTGGGCGTTGCCGGGCGGGGCGATGGACCTGGGCGAGTCGTTGATCGACACGGCCGTGCGGGAGACGAAGGAAGAGACCGGCATTGAGTGCCGCGTGACGGGTCTGGTCGGTATCTACACCGACCCGAAGCACGTCATCCTCTACACCAGCGACGGTGAGGTGCGCCAGGAGTTCTCGGTCGTGTTCGTCGCGCGCCCGACCGGCGGGCAGCCGAGACCGAGCAGCGAGACCCGGGACGTCGTGTGGGTCGGCCAGTCAGTGGTCGGAGAGCTGCGGATGGATCGGTCGATGAGGCTGCGGGTCCAGCACTTCCTCGAGGGCAAGCACACGCCCTACCTCGGCTGAGCGTGACGTGCCGAACGAATGGATTGTCGTCACGGTGGAGACACTGTCGGCGGTGGGCACTGTCGGCGCGTTCGCGATCGGGTTCATGCTGCTGCGTAAGGAACACCGGCGCGAAGAGGCCCGCGCGGAGGACGAACGCCGCCTACAGGCGATTAAGGTCAGTGCCTGGGTGGAAGCGCATGCCACCGCGCACGGCGGCCGAGAGTTGCTGTTTCACGTGCACAACGCGAGCGAGATGCCCATTTACGAGGTCTCCCTGCCGATGCCCGATGATGATGCCACCCACGAAGCCGAGTTCATCGGCCTGGTCCCGCCAGGGCAGACCGTGCAGCGCCCGGCGCCACGGGAATGGCTCAAGACCTACTACTCACCCGAGCCGGTCGAGATCGAGTTCCTGGACAGCAGCGGACGCCAGTGGACACGCGATGAGCAAGGCTTCCTCACCCCGGTCGACAGACCCTGACCACCCCGGCGGCGGTGGTATCCCAAGGCTCCCGGGGGTTCAGCTCGCTGCGAGGGCGGCGGCGATCTCGGCCGTCTGTCGGCGCAGGATCGGGGAGGCTTGCGAGATGGCGCGGTGCACGACGTCGTCCGGGCCGTACCGGCTCAAGATCTCCGTAATCCGCTCATCAACCCCGAGCGGTGTCCCGTCGGGGCCGGTGGTCATGTCGCAGTACGTCAGCGCCGCGACCAGAAACGGGTCAACGTCGCCGAGAGGGAACTCATCGGCTAGCACGTCGCCGAGCCCGCGCGCGTGCGCCTCGATCTCCGCGCAGGTATGGTGCGCGACCAAGATCCACAGTGTTGAGTCACCGAACCTTGTGTCGCGCAGGCGCCGGGCACCGTCAAGCGGATGGAACCTGGTCACGGCAATCGGGCTGGCGTAGCCGATGTCGTGCAGCCATGCGGCGGCCTCGAGTAAATCGGCGTGCTGGGGCAGCAGCCGGCCAACCGCGACGGCTTGACCAGCGACCCCCCGAGTGTGCGCCCACCGCACCGGCAGCTCGGGCTCGAGTAGCGATCGGGCCAGTTCACGTGCCCCAGCGGCGATCGTCACCAGGTGAGAGTAACCAGTGCAGGACGCCTAACCCATAGATTGGCGTCCCTTGACGTCCACAAAACGTCCTTTTCCGTGCACTGCCGTCACCAGGCCAGTGGCTTCCAACAACGCCAGGCCCTGCCGAGCTGTGCCCCTCGACACCCCGTACCGGCGCATCAGCTCGGCCTCGGACGGCACGCGCTGACCCGTTGCCAGCTCACCGGAGGTGATCTGCTGGCGCAGGCTATCGGCGATCCGCCGGTAGCCCGCGGCGGCGGCGGTGCCCGTGGGATCAGTGATGACCCGCCCGCGCCCGGGCAACGTCACGATCAGCCCGTCGCGTTCCAACTCGGCCAACGCCCGACGCACCGTGTTGCGTGCCACCCCGAACTCCGCCGCGAGCGAGGTCTCTGACGGCAAGGCAGAGCCCGGCGCGACGTCCGCCAGCCGGTCCCGCAGCGTGTCGGCGATTCGCGCGTACGTCCCCCAGGGAGTCGAACCCACCCGGACAGGATCTCAGCAGCCTCGCCACCAGGGTCACCACCACCAGGGACGACTAGGGACGTCTTGTGTTAGCGTGCGCCGCAGGGACACGGGAGGTCAGGATGCCGGACGGTCGCTCGATCGGTGAACCACTCCGTCGCGCCCTGGCCGGTGCACGCCTGCGCGATATCGACGTCGCCAAGACACTGGGGGTCGACCCCAAGACGGTCCAGCGGTGGCTCAGCGGTCGGCTTCCCCAGCCCCGCCACCGCTGGGGACTGGCCGACCTGTTGAGCGTGCACGAGTACGACCTGTGGCCCCACCTTGCCGGGGTGCCGTCCATCGGCCCGGAGGTCTATGCCACCTACCCATACCGGGGCTCGGTCCCGCGCGACGTGTGGCGCCAGCTCTACGACAGCGCTGAACACCAGATCGGCATCCTCGTCTACAGTGGCCTGTTCCTCGCCGAAGACGTCGAGATGATCCGCCTACTCGGCGCACAAGCGAAAGCCGGAGTCGCGGTCCGCATCATCCTCGGTGACCCGGACAGCCCGAACGTCAGCCAACGCGGTGACGAGGAAGGCATCCATGACGCGATGGCCGCGAAGATCCGTAACGCCATCGTGCTCTACCGGCCGCTCGTCACGTCAGGCGTCCAGATCCGCCTGCACCCGACGGTGCTCTACAACTCGATCTACCGTGCCGATGACGAGATGCTCATCAACCAGCACGTCTACGGCATCGCCGCTGCGTACGCGCCAGTCCTGCACCTACGCCGCCAACGCGATGACGACGCGTTCAGCACCTACGTCGCCAGTTTCGAGCGCGTCTGGTCCTCAGCCCGGCCGTTGGCCACTCCCGCTCAACTCAGCTCTGGGCGGTAGAGCCAGGCGCTTGCTGCCGGGCAGTCCTGCTCTCGTCGGCTCGGCGGTGGAAGCCGACGACAGCAAGGTGTCCCCGCAGCTCGCCCCGGATCTGCCGCCACACCATGCACGGAAAGCGGTGCCGGCGCCACAGCCCACGCCAGCCCACCCGGCGGCAGGCGCGACACCGGCCCGCGGCGTTGGGCTCGTGGTGGACCAGGACGAAGCGCACCGCGGCGAGGGCGCCCGCATGGTGGCCCGCATTCTCCAGCTCAGCCAGTGTGTCCCACACCGAATCGACCACCGCCCGGGCCACCGGGTGCCCGGCCAGCCACGCCAGGGCCCGGGCCGACTGCCGCAGTGAGGCGTCCACTCGGGGTATCGGCGTGGTGGCCTCCGGGTCACGCTGAATGGGCAGTGTGGGCATCAGTCACCGTCGGGCGCCGCGTCGAGTACACGGACCAGATCCGGCCGCAGGCTGATCACCTGATTGCCCGGGAAACACACGAGAAGAGACTCACAGCCCCGGCCGACGACCTGGCCTTGCTGGTGCAGCCGGGAGGACAACGCCCTGGGTTCGGCACCGTCTGACACCTGCTCCACCTGGCTGAACAAAGCAATAGGGACGCCATCGACATCACACCATCGGCCAGGAGCCGGTTGCGGTGCCGGAGCGGGCATGATGCACCTCGTGGTGGGGGGTTGTCTTGGTGGCCGGCTGGCCGGCTGGCCGCCAAGAGCCGGGCGTCGGGGGCCGCTGGGCTCTCCACCGGCGGCCAGCCGGCTGTCTCGAAGCCGGCATCCCCACACCAACCCCGATCTCCGCAGGCCGGTGCAGACCAGCCGGTTCACCATCGCGCCGATCGATCGGGCTCATATCCAGGCGCTAGACCTAGCCCGCTGAGCTGCACATATCGAGCGTGCCCGACGTCGGTGAGACCAAGCCGCCGCATCCCCCACACGTCCCCCCGGGCCAGCGTCACAAACCCGCCCTCGGTGAGCTCATCAAGGATCTGGGTCAGGTGACTCGGCATCGGGTGGCCATAGTCGTAGTAATGCTCGCCCGACTTGGCCACCCTCCCACTGACGGCCCGCCGCAGCGCCAACAACGCCAGCAATTCAGCGCTCACACCAGCCCTGATCAGCTCAGCGCTGGTCAGCTGGTACCGGACGCGACGCACACCCGCACGCCGCCGGTTGCGGTCTGCCACGACGGGCAACGCTGGATCAGCGGCACGATCAGCGCCCATAGCGCGACATAACTGAGCTGGGATCTGCCGGTCCTGCGCAGTGCCGTCCACAACGATGCTCCCTCTCACGTCCGACAGGCTTGGTCGGTGACCCGGCTGCCCGACTCACCACGATCACCCGTCCGTCGCCGCGCCAGGCCGGCTGTAGGAGGGGCACCCGGGGGCGAGCGGGCCTCTATCACCACCACCCCGCCCGACGCCGAGTTAGACCATGCCCCGGACCGCAAGACAGGAACACCTCAGCCGTGTGCCGGTTCAATGACGTCGTTAACGTCCCGATCCGTCCCATGCCCGTCCGAATCAGCCGACCGCACGGGCTGTGTTCCGCCGGTTCTCCCATCGACGCGCGCGGCTGACGCAGGGACTCGTGATGAAGAGAATTACGGATCGCCCAGAACCTGCCCTGCATGGCGTATCTGTTCGGTTTGTTGCATTAGCAGGAGTCAGACACACTCGGCGTAGAGGCCCTAGTTTGGATGGCGAGGACCCAACGCGGAAAGAGTGTTAGATGGTTCTGTGCGGGCCGCTGTGGTCCAATGAAATCTTGTTGAGCAGCTGCCGCAGAGATCGCAAGGCTCCACAACGCCTTCTTCTCGAAGGCGTGGCTACAGTGGTAGCAACCGGTTCATGAGTGGGTAGCAACCGGTTCATGCATTATAACAACGAGATCAAGTTGCAACACCTGTAACTTTGGTGGCCAGCCTAGGCAAATGTTCTAAGTCACCGGCTGGTGAGTGGCGGGCGACAGGCGGGTGCTTGCGTCGCAGATGAGGTGGGAGCGAGGCGGCGGCTGACTGCTGCTGTGGCCTCAGCTGGTACGGGACGAGCCGGTCGAGGTCCGTCAGTCTGGCGCTGGTGGGTTTGGCGCGCTTGAGCCGGGCGGTAGCGACGTCGGCACGGGGGAACCTGGCCCGGGTGAGGTTGGCGCCGGTGAGATCGGCTTCAATGAGATCCGCGGGCGATGCTGGATGCGGTCCGCTATCTCGTACACCTTGATGTCAGGGCACCAGCGCACCACCCGGCTTGACCTGGGGCGAGGGCTCGTACGCTCGTCCTCGAATCAGGCAGGTACCCACCTGCTTCTGATCAGGCTCGATGGGACCGCTCGCGAAGACCCAGGTCAAGCCGGGCAGTGCGCTGGTGCCCTCACCACCGGAGACCAAGCTGGTGCTGGGTCGCAGGATGAGTCGGCGGCGGTATCGGGCACAGCTTGGTCGCGGCGCTCGGGTTCTCCGAGGCTGACGACATCGCTGCCGTCCTCCAACACCGCGTCGCCAAGGCCACCGCACGGCTCGCCGGCTCCGGTCGCGCCCGCAAGGCACCACGCCTGATCGCTGGCCTCATCCCCGAAGTCACCGGCCCGATGACCGCCAAGATTGCGAGACAGGCGTGACGACGGCCGCGACAAACTGCTCGGAGACGGCCACGTAGTTGCCCGTTGGCGGACATGGGAGCTGCCCGCTGACGGCCGGGGGATCTGCCCGACACGACGTCCGTTGCCTTACCGCGTCCCG